>NZ_SNUQ01000001.1:370830-741660 GCF_012027555.1 Thermococcus sp. CX2
CCGAGAACCTTCGGAAGGTGCATCGTGACGTCCTTTTCGCCCATTCGCTCAAAGGCTTCCGTCTCCCATTCATCCCAGTAGCTTATAAGAGCTGCCCAAGTGACGGTTTCCAGAGGTTTTTTCGTATAATTGACAAGCTTGACTTTGATTCCATCCCCCATCAGCGCCACCGAAGGTAAAACCGCTTCAGGTTTATTAGGTTTACCCGATGGGAACAGAGAACCAAATACCCTGCATATCAAAATAAAAGGGAAATTCAAATGGCCGGGGAAGCCTCGCCCCTTCCTGGAACCTCGTCCGGGAGGGAGAAGAAGGCCACGACCTCCAGAATTATTGCTATGAATAAAACTAGGGCTCCTATCATCACTACCATCAGAACTGCGCCAATTATGTAGAGCAGTGCCACTGTGTGGAACATCCCAACGCCAGTTTCCTTCGCTATCAGGTCATAGCTGATCTTCATGAACAATACCGCTGCGATCAGCAGAACTATGCCAACTACCCCCACAACTCCCATGCCGACAACATCCATAGCTCTACCACGCATCGCTGGGAGCATCACGGCCACAAACAGTATAAGACTGGACACAATTCCCAGTATAGCCGCGTACAGGTACTTCTGGAATATTTCATCATTTCCAGTGGCCTCGGATATCTTCTTCACCGCCAAGAGCTTCAGTATGAAGCCTATGAACCCAAGTCCTACGAGTCCAAGCAGGGCACCAACACCGCCAAGTATCTTAGCGTTACCAAGCTCTCCCATAGATAACACCTCAGGGAATAATGAGGCGTTATATTATAAAAGATTTTCCACATTTCTCAATAAATTTTGGACACACTTCCATCGAAAATACATGAATGTCATTTACATTCCACTGGTGTCCATTACGTTTAGAAAGCTCTTGAGCATCGGTGCTCAAAAGGTTTCAGTTGGAAGCACCTTTATCCGACGAAAGGATTATTAAAAGGGATGGCCAGCTTTAAACGGTGATGCACATGGTGGTTAGCTTAGCCGGAAGGGATATTCTCTGCCTCCAGGACTTCACGAGGGAGGAGATTGAGACTATTCTCAAAACCGCCGAAATGATGAAGATATGGAACAAGATCGGCAAGCCGCACCGCGTTCTTGAGGGCAAGACCCTGGCAATGATCTTTCAAAAGCCCTCGACCAGGACGAGGATAAGCTTTGAGGTTGGAATCTACCAGCTCGGTGGTTACGGCCTCTACCTCAACGCCAATGATTTGCAACTCAGGCGCGGTGAGACGATAGCCGATACCGCCCGCGTTCTGAGCAGGTACGTCGACGGAATAATGGCCCGTGTTTTCGACCACCAGGACGTCGTCGACCTCGCCAAGTACGCGGATGTTCCAGTCATAAACGGTCTCTCCGACTTCAGCCACCCCTGCCAGGCTCTGGCCGATTACCAGACCATTCTCGAGAAGAAAGGCCGCATAGCGGGCCTCAAGATTGTCTACGTCGGCGATGGTAACAACGTGGCCCACTCTCTCATGATAGCCGGAACCAAGCTTGGCGCTCACGTCGTCGTTGCAACTCCAGAGGGCTACGAGCCAGACGAGAGGGTCATCAAGTGGGCCGAGCAGAACGCGGCCGAGAGCGGTGGCTCCTTTGAGCTCCTCCACGACCCGGTCAAGGCCGTCAAGGATGCCGACGTCATCTACACCGACGTCTGGGCCAGCATGGGCCAGGAGGCTGAGGCAGAGGAGAGAAGAAAGATATTCAAGCCCTTCCAGGTCAACAAGGACCTCGTCAAGCACGCCAAGCCGGATTACATATTCATGCACTGCCTCCCGGCCCACAGAGGAGAGGAAGTCACCGACGACGTCATCGACAGCCCCAACAGCGTCGTCTTCGACCAGGCCGAGAATCGCTTACACGCCCAGAAGGCGGCGATGGCCCTGGTTATGGGCGGGATTAAGGTGTGACCCCTATTTTTGACCATTTCTTCCTTTGTTTCTAGGGGTTAAGGTTTAAAATCCCCATTCCAACTTTAGTTATGCTCCAGAAACTCTTCAGCCTCGGCTACTCGAAGACCTTCGCGGAGCGCTATTACGAGCTCTGGGGCGAGAGAGCTCTGGCAATAGCTGAGGCCATGGAAAAGCCCCTGCCGAGGTGCTTTAGGGTTAACACGCTCCGCATTGAAGTGTCCCAGCTCACCAAGCTGCTCAACAAGAAGGGCTTCCAGTTCAGGCGAGTGCCCTGGGCGAGGGAAGGCTTCTGCCTAACGAGGGAGCCATTCTCGATAACTTCAACGCCCGAATACCTGAGCGGGCTGCTCTACATCCAAGAGGCCTCGTCAATGTATCCTCCTGTTGCTCTGGAGCCACAGCCAGGGGATGTCATAGCTGACATGGCGGCCGCTCCCGGAGGAAAGACCTCCTACATGGCCCAACTCATGAAAAACGAAGGCATCATCTACGCCTTTGACGTCGGCGAGGAACGCCTGAAGGAGACCCGCCTGAACCTCTCACGCTTGGGCGTTACCAACACGGTTCTAATCCACAAGTCCTCGCTCCACATGGGGGAGCTTGGGGTAGAGTTCGACAAGATCCTCCTTGATGCTCCCTGCACTGGCTCGGGGACGATACACAAGAACCCAGAGCGAAAGGCCAACCGCACGATGGAGGATGTGAAGTTCTGCCAGGGACTGCAGATGAAGATGCTGGAGGTGGCCTTGGAGAACCTAAAGCCTGGGGGAATTCTGGTCTATTCTACCTGCTCCCTTGAGCCCGAGGAGAACGAGTTCGTGATCCAGTGGGTCCTTGACAACTTTGACGTCGAGCTTCTGCCCCTCAGATACGGGGAGCCGGCTTTAACCGCTCCCTTCGGCGTCGAGCTGAGTGATGAGATAAGAAACGCGAGGCGTTTCTATCCGGATAGACACGGAACGAGCGGCTTCTTTGTGGCCAAAATTAGAAAGCTCTGAGGAAAGTTTTTATCTGGCAGATCCCAAGATAAAGTCGGGGAGGGGTTACCGATGGAATTGGGAATCGACCAGTTTCTGGAAACCCTTACTCTAGGAGACATGGTTCTAATTAGGTATCTCCTAACCGACCATCCCGAGCTCTTGTTTTACAGTGCCGTCAAGCATGTCCTTGACGAGGGAGTGAACGTGATTATTGTAGACGCGTTCAGCACGTTCCACGTTTTCACGACAATGCTCAAATTCAGCGGCAGAGACGTCACTTTCCTGAAGAATTTACCAACTGTAAGGATTGGAGGCCTCGTCCAAGAAGGAAAGGTCGTAGCGACTATCAACCCATTTAATGATGTGTCCATCTTTGCTCAGGAGTTGTCCAGGAAAATAAAAGATATCGCAACGCCAGGAACCATGATTTTCTTCCTTGGAGCCGGAAAACTCCTCTCAATCTGGGAGAACAACCCCTATGACCTGAGCAGGTTCTTCATTGAGATTATTATGAAAACCCGCATTACAAAGGAATTCCGCAGCGTTGTCTTCGCCAACGCCGGAGTACTGAAGCCTGAGACTTTCGAGAAGTTGGAGTTCTACATTCCAATCATCGTTGAGCTCAAGGATGGAGGAAAGAAGGCCGAGATTCTCAAGCATGTCCACCCAAGGTTCGTTGGTTTGGGGGTGGTTCCATGAAAGATTTCAGAGACTTCGTGAGGTCGTTCAAACTGGGGGAAACAGTAACCGTCGAGCTATCATCGCGTTCTCCCCTTCATCTTGTCTTTTATGGGGCTCTTAAGTCAGCGCGGGAGAGGGGTATGAACGTCCTGGTTCTGGACGGCTTTGACAGACTGGCCATCGTTGTCCAGGATCTCAAGAGTGTCGGCATTGACATTGACCTGGACAAGTTAGACGTCATAAAGGGTGGGGGGAGGATACGGATAGGGAATCTGATAGCACACATTGACGTGTCTCACGACGAGAGGGTTTACATTAGAAAGTACCAGGACACATTCTACAGATACCTTAACTCCCATCCGGAAACCGTGCTGCTTGTCCTTGGCTTGGAGGAGCTCATCGTGAAGAGTAGCACAGGGAGCAGGGATGAGATGTTTTTTATGGATCTGCTTAGATCCTTCCTCAACGTCCCACAGAGAATCGCGGTTTACTTCATCAACCCCAGTCTAATCAGCGAGCGTGCCAGGGCTCAGCTGGAGGAACTCTCCACAAGGGTCGTCTCGGTGGAGTGTTCCAAGGGCTTGCTGATAAGAATCAAGAAGAGCATAAATCCAGAAGAACAAGGAGCCGAGATACTCGTGCCCATGGACTACGTTACCGAGACAGCATCTTATCAAGGTCCTTAAGCCTCTCTCTGACTTCCTCACTAAGCAGAGATTCAAGTTCCTCCCTTGCTTTTTTTGCGAGTTCAAACTTCTCCAAGCCCTTTGAAACACTTACCCAACTTATCCTTTTGCCTTCAACGAAGACGTCTATGTCGCACAGCCTCTTGTAGCCCACGTACTCGAGACCCTTAAGGAGGAACTTGACCCTCATCGGGTCTTCCCACGTCAGGAGCTTCAGCTTGTAAACCGGAACGCGCATAAATGGCCTTGGATAGTCCCAGTCCCAGCCCTCGCCGACTATGAAACCGAGGTCCAGGTCTTCTATAACCATCATGAGCCTCTCTATGTTTTCGTCGTAGCGCTTATCGGTGTCGTATACCTTTATGATCAGCTCCTTCCACTCCGGCATCAGCTTCGTGAGGAGTATGGGGGCGTCTGTACTGAGTTCACGATAAACGTCGAGGAAGTCCCTGTGGAGAAGCACGGCCCCCTTTATGTCCTCCGGCCCGATGGGGCAGTTGAGCTTCTTCTCGGTAACTGCTATTATAGTATCAGCTGCCTCGCCCTCATCGAGGGCCGTCCTTATGTCCATCACTTCCCCGCCGTACTTCTCGGCGAGAAGCTTAAGCCCCTCCTCGACCCTTGTGGGGATTCGTATCATTATCATGGTGCCCTCGATATGGACCTTCTCAATCGGCATCCCCTCGTTGATGATCTCGCTCAGCACTACGGGAGCGTGTTTGTTGATCAAGAAGGCCATCTCCGGTGGAATCGTTTCTTTCTCCCACTCGTCAGTGACGAAGACTATCGTCTCAAACTCATTGCTTTCGCGTATGGCATCGTTGGCCGGTATCTCATGAACGCCAAAAATCTCCATCAGCTTGGCCTTGACGGTCTCCACCTCTTTGGTTCTCAAGAACACTATAGATGGCCCAAACCTCAGAACGCGCATTACATACCCCTCCACATCTTGTATCCCCTCTCAAAGTCGGTCCCGGGGGGATACTTGACCCTATAGGTTCTCCTGCTCGGAAGGAGGACGAAGTTTACCCCAAGAACACCGTTCAGGCCCCTCTCAATGAGCTTGAAGTTGTGGCCGTAGAGCTTAAAGTCCGCATCGAGATTGACAACGTCTTTCCACGTGTGCCCGAGAGCAAAGCGGGCCCCCTCTATATCCACAACGCTCCCGGGCTCTATGAGGTTCTCACCAAAGAACTCCCGCAACATCTCCAAGTCGTCCTCGTTACCAGGAACGATGTATATTCGCGCATTGGAGCCGTCGAACATCCTCGCGAGCTTTCTCAGGGCTCCCCTGTAGCGACGCCTAAGATGCGGCTTCCTCTCGAGTTTTATATTGTCGGCCAGATCCCCAGTGTGGATTATATAGCCAGGTCCGACCTTCTCAATGAGTCCCTCTATGAAGCGGTAGGAGCTCTCTGGAGTATCGCTTATGTGCATGACTTTTATCTCGTCAGAGGAGGCCAATAGCTCCAGGACTCTCTTTCTGAACAGGGGCAGTCTAATCTGCATTGAATGAAGTAGGAGCAGACCTTATATATATCTTCTCTCAAGTTTCTTATGGGTGTTACCGTGAAGGTGCTCATTCTGGGAGCCGGAAACGTTGGAAAGGCGATAGCCTGGGACTTAAGGGATGAATTCGAGGTATGGGTCGGAGACAGAAGTCAGGATAGGCTAAACTCCGTCAGGGATTTTGCCGAGACGATAAAAGTCGATGCTTCAGACTTTGATTCTCTCGTTGAGACTATGAAGGAGTTTGAACTTGTCGTCGGTGCCCTGCCGGGAAGGTTCGGATACCGCTCGATAAAGGCGGCAATAAAGGCGGGCGTTGACATGGTGGACGTCTCCTTCATGCCGGAGAACCCGCTGAAGCTCCGCGACGAGGCTGAAAAAGCTCAGGTAACAATTATCTTTGATGCCGGCTTTGCACCGGGACTGAGCCACATCTTCATGGGAAGGATATGGCAAGAAATTGACGAGCTCAGGGAAGGCCGCATCTACGTCGGAGGCCTGCCGAAAGAGCCGAGGCCACCGCTCTACTATCGCATCACCTGGTCGCCCTATGACCTGATAGAGGAGTACACGAGGCCCGCACGAGTCATCAGGAACGGCAAGGTCATCTCAGTTGATCCATTTGAGAGGCTCGAGCACGTCCAGGTTGGGGATTTTGAGTTCGAGGCATTCGTGAGTGATGGCCTCCGCTCATTGCTTGAAAGCGTCAAGGCAGAAAAGCTTGAGGAGTGGACGCTACGCTGGCCTGGGCACCTCGAAAAGATGCGCGTTCTTAGGGAGCTGGGATTCTTTAAACCAGAGCACATCGATAAGACGCTTGAGGTCATCACGCCCCTCATGATCTACAAGAGCCCAGACTTCTCGATAATGGAGGTTGTTGGGCGGGGCACGCTTGATGGGGAGGACAAAGAGATCGGCTACTTCCTCTACGACGAGGAAAGGGGCGGCTTCACATCGATGGCTAGAGTTACTGGCTTCACAGCGGCGATAATAGCGCGTCTTGTTGCCGAGAAGGGCTGCATTTTCGGAATCATACCCCCCGAGATACTCGGCATGAGGATAGACACTTTCACAAGGATAACCGAGGAGCTCGCAGATAGGGGAATAACAATTGAGAGGTGGGAAAATGCTCCACCTGGTGATAGCTGACTCGGAGCTGGAGCTCGTTCCAGAGGGTATAAGGGACCATCCAGCGGTGGTGAACTACGCCAGAAGGAGAAACAAGAGGCCAGAGGAAGTGCTCCTGGACAGCACTTACCACCATGCGGCACTGAAAAAACTTGAAGACGGCGAGAGACGGGGAAGGCCGGACATAGTACACATCTGTCTCCTCAATGCCCTCGAAAGCATAGCAAACAAGGAGGGCCTGCTGAAGGTTTACGTTCACACGAGGAACGACGAGGTGATTTACATAAAACCTGAGACTAGGATTCCAAGGAATTACAACCGCTTCGTTGGCCTGATGGAGAGCCTTTTCAAGAACCGTGTCGTGCCGAAAGACTTGGAGCTCCTCAGGATGGAAAAGAAGGGCCTCAAAGAGCTCATCGACGAGATTAAACCGGACGGCGTTTTTATCATGCACGAAAACGGGGAGCTCTTGAAGCCCCAGGAATTCGGGAAAACCCTTGCCGAACTCCATGAGCCCCTTGTGGTTGTCGGTGGATTCCCTCACGGGGACTTCAGAAGTGAAATCCCAGGGAAAAAAATAAGCATTTACAAAGCCCCGCTGATGGCATGGACGGTTGTAAACGAGATAATCATCAACTTTGAACATTGGGTTTTCTAAATCCAAATAAGAAAACGACACAATGTTTTTATATTTCTTTCCTCTTAGCTCATTCTTAGAAACAGCCTCTGTGGGGGTGTATCTCAATGAGAAAAATAAGCGTCCTTATGGCGTTCCTAATAACCGGGTACATTCTTGGAATCTGGAACTTCCTGGTTCTACCGAAGTATTACATAACCTTCGGACTGAAGGGCTTTTTGGTTTCGCTGATTCCAATGCTGATAGCCCTGTTCCTGATCTACAGTGAAGCTGAGAGCACTAAAAGGACAAGGTATCTAATCTATGAGCTGTTCTTTAAGATAGCGAGGACACCCGCCCTGATATTCACCCTGATAATGTTTCTGCTGATAATGCTCGGTGTAACAACATACTACACTTCCTACAGCCTCATATACATCTTCGGACTTGAAGCGAGCTACGTTCCCATCTTAGGGGTTGTAACGGTTCTAATCTCCGCAGTGCTTTTACTCATGGCCAAGGGCAGGACCCTTGAGTTCATCTCTGTTATATCCATACTCTTCGTGCTCTTCGCCATAATATCAGCCGTTCTTATTAGGAACCAGGCCCTGAGCGCTGTTACCACCCCACAGGCTGTTCAGTACATGGAGAGAGCAGTTTCATCAATAACCTCCTTTGGCCAACCCTTGACGTTCAAAGGAGTTCTCTACATGCTCGTTTCGGTTCTCATCTCCTTCGGCCTTGGCGCGGGAGTTTACTACGTGGTGGGCAGCTTTACCCCCGAGGAGCTTGACCTGAGGAAGGTTCTGGGCATAGTGTTCATACTCCAGATAGTCCTCAGTTTTGCCGCAGCATTCACCGTTGCTTACTCCCTCGGCGCGGCCTATCAGGGATTCGATAGGAGCTTCCACAATCCCAATATCCCACCAGAGGAGTCCATGAAGCTCTTCCTCAAGTTCACAGACCTCAAGGAGTATGCCACCGACAGCACCAAGAGCCCGATAGACTCGATTGAGGTCTTCTACTCGATCCCCGAGGTTCTCAAGGGCAACATAGCAAATGCTGACAGGTTAATCTACCTGCTCATGCTTTCACTGTACTTCGCAGGCCTAACAACCATCATAATCCTTATCGAGATGGGCAGCCAGATACTTTCAGAGGTCATGCAGCTCGACAGGAGCGGGAGCCTTGCCATTGTTTCCGTAATTGGCATGATAATAGCCGGCCTCATGATGGTCAGTGATATCAGAATGATGTTCGTAGTTGTGCCCTTCAGTGTTGGTGCCCTCATAGCTGCAGCAGAGGCTTATCCACTCCTGTCCTCCGAGTTAGCCCACAACAAAGGAGCCGTGGAGGCAGTGATACTCCTGCTATTACTGGGTGGTCTGGTGACCCTCTACTACACCTTCAGGGCACCTTTGACCACGGTGAAGATAGGCGCACTGCTCGGCCTCGTGCTCTTTGTGCCGATGCTTATGAACGGCATGCTGATAAAAGGCAGGCGTTGAGGTTTCTCCGTTTTCTTTCCTATTCAAAAATTTTTTAAAGTCCCTTCCTAATCCCCTTTAGAACGCTTATGGAGGTCTGAAAAATGGGAGACAAGACTAAGGTTCAGGTTAGCAAGCTCAAGCCTGGAAGGTACATCCTCATCGACGGTGAGCCCTGCAGAATAGCGAACATAACCGTTTCCTCCCCAGGTAAGCACGGCTCCGCCAAGGCGAGGATTGAGGCCGTTGGCATCTTCGACGGCAAGGTCAGGAGCATCGTCAAGCCCACCAGCGCAGAGGTTGACGTTCCGATAATCGACAAGAGGACCGCCCAGATCATCGCCATGACCCCAGACACCGTCCAGATCATGGACATGGAGACCTACGAGCTCTACGATGTCCCAATAGAGACCGGCGTCGCTGACGAGGTCAAGGACCAGCTCAAGGAGGGCATCAACGTCGAGTACTGGGAGACCCTGGGCAGGATCAAGATAATGAAGCTAAAGGGCGAGTGATTTTTTCTTTCGCCCCTACTTCCCTTCTGCGCAACCTTTTAAACGGGTCGCTCAATTTTCTCCGGAGGTGAGACCGTGGAATTCCTCTACACCTACGACACCCTCAAACTCGAGTTTCCCCTCGTCGAGCCGGAAAATGCCAAGTTCGTAATTCTTGGAGTCCCCTTCGACGGAACAACCTCCTACAAGCCTGGAACCAGATTCGGTCCAACGCTCATCAGGCAGGCAACGCTCAACCTCGAGAGCTACATTCTAGACTACGGCATGGATATAGCCGAGCTCCCCATAGCGGATATTGGAGACATAGCGGTCATTGCCGGTGATGCCAAGGGCACGGCGGAAAGGGTGAGAGAAACCATCGAAGAGCTAAAGAGGACAAACCCCGACGCAATACCAATAACCCTCGGCGGCGAGCACTCGATAACCCTCGGTCCGGTCGAGGCCCTCAAGCCTGCCAGCTACGTCGTGTTCGATGCACATCTCGACCTCCGTGACCAGTATGAGAACAACCCCTACAACCACGCGTGTGTGGCGAGAAGGATTTCCGAGCTCGGGATTAGGGAGGCCATCTTCGGGGTGAGGAGCGGAACGAGGGAAGAGGTGGAATACGCCGAGGAGAAAGGCATCGCCTGGGTTCACGCGAGGGATTACTCCTTCGATGCCTTCGTGGAGCTGGTTAAACCCCTTCCGGAGCCGGTTTACCTCTCGGTGGACATCGACGTCTTTGACCTCTCGATGGTTCCGAGCACTGGTACGCCCGAGGCTGGTGGCCTGAGGTTCTGGGAGGTTATCGAGGCCCTCGAATGGCTCGTCGAGAACAAGAAGATAGCCGGCTTCGACATAACCGAGGTTGCAGGGACGGAGCTGGGAGATGTAACTGCCCTCACCGCAGCAAAGCTGCTCTTTTACTTCATCGGAGCAATGGGAAGGGATATCTGATTTCCTTTTTTGAGAACGAGCCAAGCTGCCAACAGTGCCCCAAGATATGCCCGTAACGGTCGTCACGAGATAGCCCGAGGCCTGGCAAACTCGCCAAGAAGGAAACCACCGAAGGCCAGCGCGAGGGAGAATATAACGACCTCCGGGAAGTTCATTACCCTCGCCCGCTTGAGGATGTTGTAGCCGACTATTCTAAGTGCCACGCCAATGACTATGGACATCCCATAGGAAGAAGAGCACCGCGGCGGGGTAAAATGCCAACGTAGCTGGCTATGCCCTCGAGAACCGTGGCACTCGATGCCTCAGGAACGAACAGAGCCACGGCGAAGGAGGTCAAAACTATGCCTAGGAGGCCGTTGAAGATGGACTCCGTGACGATTACGGTCTCGGGCGTCTGTTACTGTCATTTTGATTCCTCTATCCTATTTGTTTATCGTTGGAGTTAATAAGCATGCCGAAGATGGTGCCGAAAGGCTCTCCTGCCCGTCCCTACTGGCCGAGGGAGCGGTGAAACTTCAGTTGTTTTTTGGTACAATGTTCTAAACGTTTCCCCAATGCCCCCCTAGACCCACAAAGCCTTAAATAGAACTTTTTTCATCTTTCAGAATTGGTGGTGGTCATGAGCGTCGAGTCAGCCCTCGAGAAGTTTCACTCACTCAAGCTGACCGATATAATGCCCAAGTTCGAAATCATGCCAGTCGTTACCGCTGATGCTGACCTGATGAGCGTACTCAAGATACTGAGGACAAGGCACCACGTCTGGGTCGTCGAGAACAAGGAGAGCATGAAGCTCGTGGGTGTCATCCGCTACATCGATGTGATAGATGTCCTCCTGCCGCCAGAGGCCCACAAGTTCAAGCTCGGAATGACCAGCAGGACGATGCGCTCTATGCTGGGCGGGGCGGCGAAGGCAGAGGATATAGCCGAGAGGCACGTGCTCACCATAGAGGAAGACGCGACGGTACTTGAAGCCCTCATGAAGATGCGCAAGTACAGGATTCAGGTGCTGGCTGTGGTAAAGGACGGAAAGCTGGTCGGAGAAGTGAGCCTTCGCATACTGATTGACGAGCTACTTAGACTGCTCAGGGTAGGTGGTGCCCAATGGAAACAGTGACGTGGCTGCTGTTCGCGGTAGGTCTCTCGCTCATCCTGGCGAAGATAGGAGACAGCATAATCGAGCGCTATGAGCTACCAGGAGTCCTCGGAGAGCTGCTCATGGGAATGATCCTTGGAAACCTCGTCTACTTCGGCATAGTTGCTCCCCAGTACCTCCCAATAGTCAGCGGCGAGGAATTCACCACAGACCTGACAGTCGTCTCCAACTTCCTCGCCAAGCTTGGTATAATATTTCTGCTCTTCCTCGGCGCCCTCGATGCAGACCTCGAGCAGCTGAAGAAGACGGGCCTCACCGCCACAGTTTCGACTCTTCTCGGCGTCTTCGTCCCGCTCGTCCTTGGCTGGTTTGCTCTCATGGAAATGGGCTACGACAGCAGGGAGGCCTTTGCAGGCGGCGTTCTGCTCACGGCCACGAGCATAGGTCTCACCGTCCGTGTCATGATGGACTTGGGCGTGCTGAAGAGCGAAGTTGGAGCGGCATCGCTGAGCGCGAGCGTGATGGACGACTTCCTTGGCATAGCGCTGATAATCTTCGCAGTCGGAACGGGCAGTCTTATTGAGTTGAGCGCTAAGATTGTGGCCTTCTTCATAATAACGGGCGTTATCTGGTGGTTCCTCGTTGACTACTACATCAAGTTCGCGGAAAAGCTGCACGTCGAGAAGGGCATTCTCGGAATGGTTCTTGGCGTGATGTTCCTCTTCGCGGCTTTGGCAGAAGGCTGGTTCGCAGCTGCAATCGAAGGAGCTTTTATGATGGGACTCGTCCTCTCAAAGCTCCCAGAAGGAAAGCGCCTGATGGAAGACGTTAGGGCCATAGGCTACGGCCTGCTCATACCGTTCTTCTTTGTGCACACGGGAGCAATGCTAAATCTTACAGTCTTCGAGAACGCCCAGGCCCTCGTTCTCGCCGCTGTTCTCACTACCGTTGCAGTCTTCGGAAAGATCTTCGGTAGGGGCATCGGAGCATGGATTACCGCCTGGGGCCGCGGAAAGGAGTTCCTCTTTACCAGGGAGAACTTCTGGATGTCCCTCCAGATGGGAATTGGCTCCGTCCCCAGAACCGAAGTGGCGCTTGTTGACCTGATGGTGGCGATACATGGAGGGGCAATAAGCCAGCAGCATGCACCAGAGTTCATAGCGGCCACGCTGATATTCATAACCGTTTCAGTACTCATAACGCCGCCTCTCCTAAAGTGGGCCTTCAAGAGGGAGATCGAAGAGGCCAGAAACATCAAGGCAGCCCAAAAGGTCGAGAGGATACAGACGACGCATAGAAAGATAAAGGAGATTAAAGGCTCTTCTTGAGCCTTCAAATTTTTCAGCCGAAAAAGGCTCCCATCATATCCATCTGCTCTTCGCTCATGGACTTTATCTTGAACTCGGGCATCTCGGTCTTGAGCTTCCCATATTCCTCAGCGGTTATCTCCTCGGCCTTTCCACCTTTCACGCGGTAGAAGACGCCGTATTCCTCCTCACGGTAGGCAACGAGGAAGTCGTCGACCTCGATGTCGTCAAAGTTCACGAAGATGACGTTTCCGCCCGTGTACGGGCGCTTGCACTTGAAGGGGAAGCTTGAGGAGTTGAGCATGGCATCTCCGAGAGCCTGATTAGCTTTTTCACCGTTTATCTCGGTCCAGAACTTTCTCCCCTCGAAGTCCCCTTCGACGACTATCAGAAACCTCTGACCATCGAGCTCAACTATGGGGGCGCCCTTCTCCTGGAGTATCTTGAACAGTTCGCCGATTGTCTCGGCGTTTCTGAGGGAAGCGACGAATCCTTCAACCTTCATAGTTTCCACCGAAGGAAGTTCTCGAGGAGGTATAAAAGCTTAAGCTTTTTATTGGCGATACTTACTACCATTTGATGGCCCCTGAAAACGGGCGCTACATTAAGAAGTGGGGAGGTGTAATAGCGTTCTCGATACTTGCAGGCTTAGTCGGGGGTATTGGAGCGATTGCATTCAGGATTCTAATCGGGCTCGTTCACGAGTTTTTCTTTGTCTGGTTGCTGCCGAAGGTGTCCTACCAGGTGGGAGACTTCAACCTGGGCTACATCCTCCTACCAACCCTGGGAGCCCTCGTAGTTAGCTTCTTCATCGTTAAATACCCCGACATAAAAGGCAACGGCATTCCCGAAGTCATAGAGGCCGTGATCTTCAAGGGCGGTAACATCCCCGGAGCCTTTGCGGTCATCAAGACCGTCGCAACGGCGATAACAATTGGCGCAGGTGGAAGCGTAGGAAGAGAAGGCCCAATAGGATTCATCGGGGCCTCGCTTACCTCTGTCCTCGCTCGCAGATTCCATCTCTCAAAGGAAATGAAGAAGCTCCTCGTTACCTGCGGCTTAGCCGCGGGAATAGCAGGGACCTTCAACACGCCTCTTGCGGGAGCTATGTTCGCCCTTGAGGTTGTTTACATGGGGGCGTTCTCGATAAACTTCGTGCCAATCTTTATAGCGGCAGTAACAGGCAACGCGGTCACTCTGGCGGTGCTCAACAGGGCGGTTGAAATAGACATTCCAGACAAGATAGGCCACACGCTCCCAGAACTGCCGCTCTTCTTCTTCCTGGGTCTCGTCCTCGGCCTCCTTGCGGCATTCTACGCCCGCTTCCTCTACTCCGTCGTTGACAGGTTCAGCGAGTCGAAGCTCCCCGAGCTCTCAAAGCCCATCATCGGCGGCATCGGCGTTGGCTTCCTTGGAATGCTCTTTCCAGCTTACGGGATATTCGGCATAGGCTACGATGGCATGAGGATGGCATTCTACGGCGAGCTGGCGATATGGCTCCTCATAGTTCTCGGGCTCACAAAGATGCTTGCAACCGCGCTGACCATAGGCTCTGGCCAGAGCGGCGGTGTTTTCGCGCCGAGTCTCTACATTGGGACGATGTTCGGCGCCGCCTTCGGCCAGCTGGTAAAGCTAATCCTGCCAGCGCTGGAGCCAAATCCCACCGTTTACGCCCTCGCTGGAATGGCTGCCTTCTTCAGTGGGATGACGCAGGCACCACTGACGCAGATACTCATGGTGACCGAGCTAACGAGGAGCTACGCCGTCCTGCCCCCTGTAATGACCTCAGCGACGATAGGCTTCCTGACCGCGAGGTTCTTCCTCAAGGGAGAGTCCATATACACCCTTAAGCTCCGCAGGAAAGGTTACCGCGTCAGAACAGGAAGGCCGGTAATCCTCGAAACCATTTCGGTCAGCGAGATAATGACGCGCGAGCCCGTTTACGTCCACGAGAACCAGACACTCCTCGACGTCGAGCATCTGATAGGTGAAACCGGCCACGACTGCTTCCCCGTCGTTAATGACAACCTCGAGGTCGTTGGTATCATCGGGATAAAGGACATTCTGAAGAAGCCGACTTCCCTCAAGAGAATGCACGTGAAGCGCTTCACGAACAGGGCCTACGGTGTTACATATCCAACGGAAACAGCGGAGGATGCCTTTGAGAAACTGATGGCCTACGACCAGAACCTCCTTCCTGTTTTGGAAAGCCCACAGAGCAGGAAGCTCGTCGGAGTCGTCACCAAAAGGGACATATACCGCGCCTACTACCGCGGACTGGAGGGTATGTACATAGACTGAGGTGGTTTCATGCTGGTTGACGCTGACCTTCACATCCACTCCCGCTACTCGAAGGCGGTTTCAAAGCTTATGACGATTCCAATGCTCGCGGAGAACGCGAAGTTCAAGGGCCTTGGAATTGTCGGAACCGGCGACATACTCAACCCGAAATGGGAGGAAGAGCTACTCAGATACGCAGAGGAAGCTGATGAAGGAACCTACGAAAGGAACGGGATACGTTTCCTGCTCACGACGGAGGTCGAGGACAATAAGAGAGTCCACCACGTTCTTATCTTCCCAAACATTGGAGCCGTCCACGAGATGAGGGAGCTGCTTAAACCTTATTCCAACGATATAGATACGGAAGGTCGCCCCCACGTAAGCCTTTCGGCGGCAGAGATAGCGGACCTTGCCAACGATCTTGGTGTCCTGATCGGTCCTGCCCACGCCTTCACACCCTGGACAGCACTCTACAAGGAGTACAACAGCCTGAAGGAGGCTTATCAGGGAGCCAAAATCCACTTCCTCGAGCTCGGCCTTTCCGCCGATTCCGAGATGGCAGATAGAATAAAAGCCCATCACGGGCTCACCTACCTCAGCAATTCAGATGCCCACTCACCGATGCCACACCGACTAGGGAGGGAGTTCAACCGCTTCGATATCAAAGAGGCAACCTTTGAGGAGGTCAGAAAAGCCATCCTGAAGCGCGGAGGAAGGAGGATAGTCCTCAACGCAGGGCTTGACCCAAGGCTCGGGAAGTACCATCTAACCGCCTGTTCCCGCTGCTACGCCAAGTATTCACCAGAGGAAGCCAAAGCCTTCAAATGGAAGTGCCCCGAGTGCGGCGGGAGGATAAAGAAGGGTGTTCACGATAGAATTCTCGAGCTGGCGGATACAGAAGAAAGGCCCAAAGACAGGCCGCCCTACCTGAGGCTTGCCCCTCTGGCTGAGATAATAGCGATGGTAATCGGCAAAGGTGTCGAGACGAAGGCCGTGAAGGTCATCTGGGAGCGCTTTTTGAAGGAGTTTGGAAGCGAGATTAAAGTCCTCGTTGACGTGCCTATCGAGAGTCTCGCGGAGGTTCACGAAGAGGTGGCAAAAGCGGTCTGGGCCTATAGGAAGGGCAAGCTGATAGTGATCCCCGGCGGAGGGGGAAAGTACGGAGAGATAAGACTGCCCGAGGAAATACGAAAGGCTAGAATAGACGAGCTGGAGAGCGTTGAGGTGAAAGTGCCGAAGGAAGAATACAAGCCGAAGCAGACTTCGCTGATGAAATTTTTGAAAGGGTAAGAGGAAATCAAAGCATGAAGAGGGGCTTTATCAGAACCGCAACTACTGGAACGGCAATGTTATCATCGATGACTTTCTGATACTCGGCGAGCATCAGTATGCCAGACCAAGCAAACTTCATGACAACGTTCAGATCGGGCAGCATTACAAAGGCTATGATAAGGGCACTGAGGATGTACCCCACGCTGCCGATCCAGTGCTTCCTGAGCTTGACGTTGAAGCCGTTCTTTTTGAAATAGTAGAACCTGAGCACACCAGTGATACCATCGCTGATGGCCATCACGAGCATTATCGCGGAGGCGTAGTTGACATCCATAAAGACCGCCATGGCGCTGAACATGATGCAGTAAAAGACCTCGCCGTAGTTGTCCCTTATCTGGTACCAGCTGAGCTCCTTTTTCATTATATGAGTTATAAGCTGGACGATAGCAAAGACCATGACGGCACCAGCAAGTTCAACGCCAGAAACAAGGCCTTCTCTGAACATGAGGATTGCCGGAACACTGCTGAAGTGGATTATCTTCCTGTTTATCCACGCATAGTCTTCTCCTAGCTTCTTCGTCAGCACTATCGCCAGCACTGGAAAAAACACCGCAAGCAGCAGATATTTTAACATCTTATTCCCCCTCCGAAGTTGGGTAAATTAATCAAATTATCACGGTTTCATTTATAAGTTTCTCGTTTTGTCTAGCGAACTTTCGGCGGGTGCCGAAGGCAACCCTAATAACTACCCCTCCGAACCTTGGTGTGATGCCCATGGAGCGCGAAATCATCGAACTCTTCATGAAACATCTCAGAAAGCAGGGCGATTTGCCGCTCGGTGATGATGCAGGAGCACTAAGGCTAGGTGATGAGTGGCTGGTTGCAACCAACGACATGCTCGTGAAAAAGACCGACGTTCCCAATATAATGACCCCCGAACAGGTCGGCTTCAAAGCCGTAACTATGAACGTGAGCGACGTGGCAGCTATGGGAGCCAGGCCCATCGGATTCTTGTTCTCGCTAGGAGTGCCAAGGGGTATTGATTGGGGCTATATCGAAGGTGTTGCGAGAGGGATTGGTGAAGCGCTTGAGTTCTATGGCGTTCCGGTGTTGAGCGCAGACACCAACGAGGCAGACGATTTGATAATCGACGGCATCGCCCTCGGAACGACAAGGCGCCTCCTTAGGAGGAGTGGAGCAAAGCCAGGCGATTTAGTATGCGTTACCGGAGACATAGGAAGGGCACTGTCGGGCCTCATGATTTATTTGAACGATCTCGACATTGACAGGAAAACAAGAGAAGTCCTCTACGAAAAGCTGCTCGAGCCAAAAGCGAGGGTAAAGGAAGGAATCGAGCTGAGTAAGTACGCGAACTCGGCGATAGACATCAGCGACGGACTGAGCAAGGAGTTGCATCTCCTTGCAGAGATGAGCGGCGTGAGAATCGAGATCGACGGGGAAAACCTGCCGATACGGAAAGAAGTTCATGAAGTCGCCTCAATTATAAATGCCGATCCCATTGAAATTGCACTGGCCTCCGGGGAAGAGTTCGAGCTGCTCTTCACTATTCCGCCCCAAAATCTGGAAGAACTGAGCTTTGACTTTACGGTTATAGGTGCGGTACACAAAGGGGCTGGGGTATTTATTACTACCTCCGGAAAACGACTGAAAATGCCCCTGTTAGGGTGGGAACACCTCAGGGGGCCCTGAACACCAGCCTTCTGCCACGTCCGCCTTCCTTACCCCTCAAACTCGGATAAGGTTTATAAGCGATCATCGTGAGTAAAGGTTGGTTGGGAGTATGTTCGAGAATGTCGGGGTATCAACAGAACAGTACTTGACTCTTATAGAAAAAGTTCCCCTACACTACTTAGCCCTGGCGCTCCTCACATACTACGTGAGCGTCGTGCTGTACGCCATCCGTTGGAAGCTCGTTCTCAGAGGTATGGGGCGTGATGCTCCCCTCTTCGAGCTGGTGAAGGCAATTTTGGCCTCCATCTTCATGAACAACGTGACCCCGATGAGCCGCGGCGGCGGCGAACTCCTGAGAATCGCGTGGATAAGTAAAAAGAACAATATCCCCACAGGCATATCCACGGTGAGCATAGTATACGAGCGTATCCTTGAGACAGTCCCAGTTTTCGTTCTGTTCCTGGTGGGGATGCTTTATTTCTCCTCAACACCTGAACTGCTGTTCCTTATAGGGGTCGCGGGCGTGGCGGCGATATGGATTAAATGGGAAGCCTTTGTGAGGCTCTCCCTGAGGCTGTTCAAGACCTCTGTGAGCGAGGAAGAGATGGAAAAAATTCTCTCCCTTAGGGATCGGCACAATATAAACCTCATGGGCATTCTTCTGAGCTCGGCCGTCTGGATACTCGATGTTGCAAGGCTCAAGCTGATAACCCTCGCTTTTGGGCTCCACTTAAGCCTGAGCCTGATCGCAGTCATTTCCATAGCAAACCTGCTCCTCGGCCTGGTGGCATTCACTCCGGGAGGCATCGGTATCATTGAGGGGGGTCTCGTTGGAACGCTTACTCACTTCGGTATCCCACTGGGATTTGCCGTTTCCGTAACCCTGCTGGAGCGCTTTGTCTCCTACGTGCTCAGCACCCTCGTGGGACTAGTGGTTCTTCTAACGTCCGGGGGGAGAGAGGTATGGAGAGCCTTAAAATCGCGATAGTGTCCGACTGGTTTTTTCCTAAAATCGGTGGAATCGAGACTCACATTGACGATCTCGCCCGGAATCTCCTCGAAATCGGGCACGAGCCCTATGTGATCACCCACGATTACCGATATCTGAAACCCTACAAGGACAACTTTCCATATACAGTCAGGAGGTTTTCCGCGTCCATGTATTTGAAAAACTACCATGTCAGCCTCGGCCCAAACCAGCTTTGGAAGATAAATGAGCTCTACAAAGAGGTGGGCTTTGACATTACCCATGTTCACAGCATATATTCACCCCTTTCAATTGCCGTCGCCAACCTCTCGCGGGGCGTCCGTGGTGTTCCAGTTGTTGCGACTAACCACTCATTCTACGGAAACCCCAAGGTTGACTTTATCCTCGGCCCCATGCTGAGGCACTACCTTAGGAGGGTAGACTCCTTTATCGCCGTGAGCACCCCCGTGGCAGAGGACACCAAGAAACTGCTCGGAAAAAGGCTGAACGGGCGTCCTGTGGTGGTCGTTCCCAATGGCATCGATGTCGAAAAGTGGCGGCCCCCAGAGCCGGAGGAAAGAGAGAAGGCCAGGGAAATGCTGGGACTTTCCGATGAGATAGCACTCCTCTACATAGGCAGGATGACCGAGAGGAAGCAGGCCCACAGGCTTCCTTTCGTTATCTCTTCTGCTCTGAAGCTTTCGGGCCTCAGTAAGGACAAGATACGACTGATTGCTGTCGGGAACGGAGCTATGCGTCCTAAACTTGAGGAGAACCTCCACATAACCGGTTTGGCCGAGCGCACGGTTCTCTTTGATTTCCTGCCAAGGGAGAAGGTTAGAGAACTGTACTGGGCGGCGGATGTTGTTTTAATGCCAGGAATGCTGGAGGCGTTTCCAATAGTGGGTCTTGAGGCCTCGGCCACGGGACGTGCGATAGTTGGTCGGAACGAAAGCGGACTCTCTGACCTGATAGTAGATGGCCTCACCGGATTCCTTGGCAACAGTGAGGAGGAGCTCAGCCAGAAGCTCGCTGAAGTGATTTCCAACGGGGATATCATAGAAAGAATAGGCAGAGAGGCCAGAAAACGCGCAGAGAGAGAGTTCTCCTGGAAGGTAGTCCTTGAAAAGCTCCTCGATGTTTACAAAACCACATTAGATGCCGTAGATGGGGCCGATAAGAGATATATACTCTACAGGATACTAAGGGGGAGCAAGGGATGATGGTTTCAATAACCTTCGATGTTGAACACGATTGTCCGCCCTACCTAACGACCACAAAAGGAATGGAGGAAGGCCTGCCGAAGCTTCTCGACCTTCTAAGCGAGAAGAACGTTAAGGCGACCTTCTTCTTTACCGCGGAAATGGCCAGGCGCTTTCCGCACCTTGTGCGGCGCGTTGTAGATGAAGGCCATGAGCTTGGAAGTCACAACTACAACCACGAGAGACTGGACAAGCTCTCAAAGGACGAAGGAAGGTACGTGATAGAGAAATCCCTCAAAATCCTAAGGGAGTTTGGTGATGTCGTCTCGTTCAGGGCCCCCAACCTGCAGTTTCCTAACTATTATTATAAGATACTGGAAAGGAATGGTATACTGGTTGACTCGTCCAAGGCAACTTACAAGGGTTACCGCGAAGGGGTTAGATTCTTTGGGAACGTGCTTGAGGTTCCCGCGTCAACAACATCTTCTGTCATAAGGCTCCCATGGAGAATCCAGAAGCTCATTCACCCCAGACTGAGCGAGCCACGCGTTTACTTCGCCCACCCCTGGGAGTTCGTTCCGATGCAGAAGGAGCCCATAAGGTTCGACTGCAGGTTCAACACTGGAGATAGAGCCCTTGAGCTCCTCGCCCGGCTTATAGACTACTACAAAAGCCAGAACGCCGAGTTCCTCCTTGTGAGAGACTACTACAAGAGGTATGGGAAAGCCTAATTAACTTTCCTTTCCAATTATATCTAAGTGAGATGGAGGTGATAGTTATGAGAGAGGCAATGTTCTGGGAGAAGCTCGACGGTAACCGCGTTCGCTGTAGGCTCTGTCCAGTCAACTGCATCATCGATGAGGGGCAGCGCGGCTCGTGTAGGATAAGGAAGAACATCAGTGGGAAACTCTACACCTTAAACTACGGCAAGGTTTCTTCGATGGCTATGGACCCAGTGGAGAAAAAACCGCTCTTTCATTTCTGGCCCGGTTCCTGCGCATTCTCGATCGGAACCGTCGGCTGCAACATGCACTGCAAGCACTGCCAAAACTGGGAGATAAGCCAAGCAGATGAGAGCCTCCCCTATATACGGGATGTTTCTCCTCCTGAGGTAGTTGAATTGGCCAAGCGCTACGGCTGTGAGAGCATAGCGTACACATACAATGATCCCGTAATCTGGTACGAGTTTGTGCTGGATACTGCAAAGATAGCGCGGAGAGAAGGTCTGAACAACATCCTCGTCACCAACGGCTATATTAACGAGGAGCCGTTCAGAGAGCTGGCTAAATACATAGACGCCATGAACATCGACATCAAGGCCTTCGATGATGTCTTCTATATGAAGATAGCGGGCGTCCCCTCCGGAGAGCCGAGCAAGAGAATCGCGGAGATAGCTAAGAAAGAACTCGGAATTCACGTTGAGCTGACATATCTTATCATTCCAACGCTCAATGACAGAGAAGAGGAGATAAGAGCCTTCGCCCGCTGGGTAGTCGAGCATTTAGGGGACGACACACCCGTCCACTTCTCGCGCTTCTTCCCGCACTACAAGCTCGCCAGCCTTCCGCCGACACCGCTTGAGACCATCGAGATGGCATACCGCATTGCCAGGGAGGAGGGCCTGAAGTTCGTGTACACCGGCAACGTGCCTGGGCACACAGGGGAGCATACGTACTGCCCAAGTTGCAGCAAACCTTTAATAGTCCGCTGGGGATTCAAAATCATCGAATACCACGTGAAGGACGGGAAGTGCGAGTACTGCGGCGAACCCATTCCAATAGTTGGGACGTACTTAAAAAAGCAATATAGCTGGATGTGGTGATGAAATTGTCCGAGATTGAGGTTATTTTTTACATAGAAGCCTTGGGCAACGACAAGAAAGTTTTAGAAAGGGCTTTAGAGGAGACTGCCAAGAACCTCAAAGATGAAAAGGGGGTCAAGATCAAATACATAAACGTTGAAGACGTGCTGGAAAACGAAGATGAGGAGCTTCTAAAGTATTCCGGAGTCATAGAAGCCCAGCTCTCCGGGGATCTGGGAAACATAGTCCGGTTAACCCTCAAATACTCACCGGCAGTTGTCGAGGTGCTTGGACCCGGAAAGGTCGAGGTCGAGTCCAAAACGCTCATGAAGATCCTGGGAGAGGTTTCCCTCTTCATGGGCAAGCTCATGCAGAAGTTCGGCGGTTTGGCGGTTTACCCCAAACTCGACGATTTGCCAGAACCGAGAATAGGCTATTCCCGAGAGGAAATCGAGGAGTTAATCGTCGAGGACAGGAACATTCTCTATCGTTTTGTGATAGAGGTCTTTGGTGAAAGCGAGGAGGCCATAAAAACGACTATGGCAAAGGCCCTGACCATCGAAGGGTGCAGGATAAACAAACTCGCTGTTCAGGGGCAGGAAGAGGACGGTCAATTTAAGGGACTTTTAGCGGCTGAGCTCCTCTCGTCTTTCGAGTCCCTCATGCAGCTCACGGCAAAATACGCCCCTGTGGCGATTTCTGTGCTTGAGCCCGAAATCATCGACGTCACTGCCAACGAGCTCCAAAACATCCTCACGGATCTGGCCGGATTCGTGAACGAACTGGTTACCAGACCCATAAAGAGGCAGATTATGGAGAAAAAGAACACCGAGTTCAAGCTCAGCCCGTGATATTATCGGCAAAAGGCGAATACTCTATAGGCATTTAATTAAGCTCCCTTTCATTTTTACGGCAATCAGCGTGCTCTTTTTAAGCAGAGAAAGGGTCTGAAAGCGAAAAGTATATATACCCGTATCTGATAGAAAGTCATTGACAATACATATTAGGCCACCTTAGGGTGTTAAACCCAAACTTATGGAGGTGTTGGGAAATGAAAGTGAAGAAAATCGCGGCCCTTGCCCTTGGTGCCGCAATGGTTGGAGCAACCGTCGGCTTCGCCAGCGCCCAGCCGACCGTCCCGAACATACCGAAGGACTTCTTCGTTAACGCCGATGGAACCCCGAACGTTAAAATCGTCGTTGGAAGTAACGCTGCTGCAATGGACGTTGCCAGTGCCGCTGACATAGCCGTTGCCCTTGGAAGCCTGCTCTACACCACCGAGCAGGTCGAGGCCCAGAACGCTTACGTCAAGGTCAAGCAGGAGATCCCGCCTGCTCACATTCAGGACTGGACCATCTACTCTTACAACTACGACACTATGACCGTTGACCACAACCTCACCGACCTCACCGGATGGGCTACCGCCTACGAGGAGCTTCCGGGCGACTACTGGTTCAACGGCACCGCCTACACCGCTAACTACACCGTCTGGGCCGGTGGATTCACCGCCAGCGTCACCATACCCGACAAGGACAAGACCGGAGATGACCAGACCATAGATTGGCACATCACCATAAACGGCATCGAGCTCGTCTCAAAGGACCCAGCCGAGTGGGACGGCACCATGCCACCAAAGGACGCCGACATACAGATCCCCGCCGGTGGTGTTGAGGTCTTCCTCGACTACGTGCTCTACAACTACACCGTGACCTACACCACTGAGGTTAGGCCAGAGTACCCAGAGTGGGGCGTCCCGGCCGATTACGATACTGTTACTGACTGGTACATCGGCGACGCCGAGAACGTTGCCGCCGATGGCGGAACCATAGTCGGCACCTACGACCCAGGTGTCGGCGTCGGTGAGACCTTCAGCGTCTTCGGCAACACCTACTACGTCCTCAGCGTCGGCAACGACACCTTCACCGCCGGTCTCGACAAGGGCACCGCCTGGTACCAGGTCGGTCAGCCGCAGGCCATCGAGGGCACCGACTGGATCGTCACCGTCCTCGACATAAGCATCATCGACCAGAGGGCCCTCGTTGTCGTCAAGAACTCCGTCACCGGCGAGGAGAGCGACCAGCTCATCCTTGAGAAGGACAACCCACGGGACGTCTTCGGCGACGGTAGGGTGTGGCTCACCCTCAGGGACACCTTCGTCGGTATCGACGGCCACCTCATAGCCAGCATCGAGTCCCAGGTTGATGTCGTTGACTACACGAGCGGTGCCACCGTGGTCTACGATGGCAAGACCTGGGAGATGACCATCAAGACCAACGGCACCTACATAACCAACATCACCCTCACCAACGTCGACCCGCTCGAGGGCAACCCGGTTGACATATTCGGCACCTACAACCTTGGCTACAGCTTCGAGATCAAGTTCCTCAAGGAGAGCGACGTCAACTACGACATCAACGGTGACGGCAACATCACCGACACCAGCTACGCTGTTGCCTACGCCTACATCAGCCTCACCGAGAAGGAGCCCACCATCCTCGAGCAGGAGCTCACCGTTGGCGACGAGTTCGAGGGCTGGACCATCGAGGGCATCTACGCCGACAACATCATCCTCAAGCCGGTCACCGGCCCGATAACCGTCATGGACTACGAGGTTGACCTCGAGAACCCAGGAAGCAACCTCATCCTCGTTGGCGGCCCGGTTGCCAACAGTGTCACCCAGTACCTCGTCGATGAGGGCATCAGCCAGGTCGACTGGTACAACAGCCCAGGCGACATCGAGTACATCCAGGACGCCCTTGGCGGCTACGACGTCGTCATCGTCGCCGGTGCCACCAGGACCGAGACCAAGGCTGCCGCCGAGGCCCTCATGCAGTACCTCGCTGGCCTCTGAAGGCCTTTCCTTCTCTTTTAATTCTCTCTTCTGGGGGTTTTAACCTTGAATCAAAAGAAGCTTGCAGTCATTTTCATAGTTCTCCTCATAATCGTTGCTCCAATAAGCTACTTCATTTATGCATATCATGAGTTTTCTAACGTCCTCAATCCAGGATCACCAAAGGCATCGAGCCAGTACATCGTGATATACACTCCCTCAGCCCAGTTCTATGTCCTCACTGAGGAGCAGTACGGGAAGCTCCTCAAAGAAGGAACCAGGCCACCTACGGGTTCGAGGATATACAACATCACAGTGGACAGCTACATAACAGGAAGTCCTGAGGTGGACCTGAACTTAACCCTCAGGAGCATGTACGACTATTTCACCATAGTACTCGGTGACCCATCGGCTGAGAACTGTAAAGACAACCCACAGCTGTACGTTGGAGACTGCGCGTACAGAACACTGGTGGTTTCCGAGATATCCGGCGTAGTATCCAACATCTTCAAGACAAATTACTATCTAAAGGGCTTAGAGATGGGCTATGACAACGCCACCGCCAAGCAGTACGCTTACAACCAGACCTGGCTGAGGTACAGAAAGGTCTACCTAACGTTCATGACTAAGTTCGATATTGGCCGGGGTAAGATTGGAAACCCAGACCACCTGGTGATACTCATCATTGGACCGGCTGAGGGCGCAAAGGAGAACCGGATCTTTGCCCCACGCAGAGGTGTGCTTGTGATAGAGGGAGTGACCGACGACACCCTCAGGGCAGAAATCACGCTGATAGAAAAGCTGATAGGGTTCACATGGCCGAGTGGAGAAGGGAATACTACAGGGTGATCAAATCCTCCAGGAGGTTTCTCTCTTCTTTTCCAACCACTTCAAAGAATTCATCCTTACTGCTGAACGGTCTCCTTGAAAGAAGTTTCACAACCTTCTTTTTCCCTATCCCCGGAATCTGCTGAAGAACCTTGGGACTCTCAGTGTTAACGTTTATCGGTACTGGAATTCCCGTTATACTCCTGAAGCCGTGTCCGACTATTACCACATCGTAGAAGCGGTTCAGCTCGACCTCCTTTGGAATGCCGACTATAAGGGGATAGCTTCCTATCTGCCTGCCGTAGGTAAGGCCGTTATCATAAACCTCAGCCCTAACGTCTCTAAGCACAGTCCCAACGGGCACAACCCGCTTCAGCATCGGCAGATCTATCTCATGACGGATTTTATACTTGTAGTGCTGGATGATCTTCTTGTGCTTCTCTGTCTTGACTTTGTTTCTCATGTGCCATAGCGGAGTCCCGGGGAAGACAACCACCTGTCGGATGTTTATCCTCCTAACCATCAAACCGTCGTCGAGAAGCCTCTTTAGGAATTGGAACGTCAGCTCGTAGCTCTTCTTTGTCTCTCCTGGAAGGCCGAAGATAATATTTATACCCGGCAGGAGCCAGGGCATCCCATTGTATCCTCTCTTCCCGCCGATTTCGTTGAGCAGCTTTACAGCTTCATAGGTTTCCTCGGGAGTGGCGTTCAGGTTGTTGAGCCTGGCCACTTTGGGATCTGCGCTCTCCAGCCCGAAGGCCACAACGTTCCCCGGAGTGCCATATTCAACAAGGGCCTTCGCTATACGCGTGCTCTCTTCTGGATAGTTGGCTATTACAGCTGGGTTGGCGTTGTCCACATGGAGGGTTTTCAGGTCTGGAGCGACCGAGCGGATTCCACGGAAGAGCTTCTCTATCGCCTCGGGGTTTGGTATGGGAACGCGGCCGTTCGGCTTCGCCATATAGGAGAAGATGCAGCTCTGCCTGCCGACGCGGAAGTGTCTTACTCCCAAGTTGTAGAGAATCTCGACTTCTTTTACTATATCATTAACTGGCCTGTCCTCAACGGTTCTGTACCTAACGGGTTCCGTGCAGAAGGAGCATCCCCCAATACCCATAGCCTTTGGACAGCCGCGCTGCGTTTCGATTTCCACTATTACAAAATCCGGGAAGTCAGGAAACTGTTTGACAACTTCAGCCCCAAGGAGCGCGTAATCCCGGAGCTCGTCATAGGTTCTGAACCTGAATGGGTCAGCCTCTCTCGGGTCTCTAAAAAAATCATGGAGGAACGCTTCCAGGTCACCGTAAACGATGTGGTCAAAAACCTCCTGGGCCAGCATCAGTTCTCGCGAGGTTATCTTCGTCCCACCCTGATGGGCGGAGCCCATGAACGCAGGCCCACCAAGGATTTTAACCCCTTGAAAAGGCTTCAGAAACTTTGCAACCTCCTCAACCTGGGATGGAACTGCCGAAAGATATTTGCCAGGAGTGTGCAAGCCACCGATGTATATTATAACTTGAGCCTTTTCAAGGATTTGCCTAGTCTTCGGGAAGTTTGGAGTTTTGTTCTTGGTTGCTATGCCGTTTTCCCCGATGAACGTAGCTCTGAGGTCATCTATGGTTAGGTAGAATACTTCAGCATCATTTCTGGCCTTTTTAATTGCCCCGTAGGCATACCTTGGGTATATGCCAAGATAAGGCGGAACCCCCAGCCCGGCAGGTTCGTCTGTGTAACCGTCGATGATGGCAACTATCATGTTGGGTGAATCAACTGGGCCTCTTAAAAATCAATCGATACCGAAAAGTATAAACGGTTCGACGCCGTAGCACAGAACTGGGATAAATATGACCACTCAAATGACTACCTCCCGTTACAAAACTAAGAAAAAAGCTCAATTTGAAAAAATCATCCAGACACTTTCCCAGCTCAACCATAAGGAACTTATCTCATACTGGATAGACCAAGAGGTAAAGGAGGCCGAGATGTACCACAGACTCTACACGATGAGCAAAGAGATTATGTGGGATGAACGGGTTCCAAAGCTTTTCTTTGAACTCTACAGGGACAGTTTGGGGCACGCTGAGATATTGCTAAGGCTATACCACACGATGTTTCCCGGGGAAAATGTAGTTCAGGTAGACATCCCTCCCCTGGAGGTGGAGTTATCCGAGGATCGCCTCAGGGAGATGGTGTTTAAGGGGAACCTGGGGGACATCATCGAGTACATGATGGGCACCGAAAGGCTTGCGCACGAGGTCTACCGTTACCTGGCAGATCACGCTACCGACGAAAAAACAAAGGCAACTCTCGTATGGCTGGCTGACATCGAGAATGGACATTACGAGAGGCTCAGGAAGATCTATGAGGCACTCTTCGGGGATGAACTGGAGAAAGAATAAGATAATTCCGCCACCAGTTCTTTGCTTCCACTTACCCGATGATATGGTTGGCCCGTAGGTAATCCTCTATTTCCTTAACCTCTTCCGGAGAAAGCTGGAAGACCCTCTTCTCTGCATGTGGAACCGAGGCTATTAGCCCCTTTACGGCCTTGAGCTCCGCCTTACCAAGGCCAAGCATGTGATGTGAATCCTTCAGTGCCCGACTGACTTTTTTTCTCCTATGCTGGAAGAGGGCCTTAACGAGGTTCTCGTCGAGCTCTATCCTTTCGTCTTTAGGCTTGGGTTCCAGGATTACGACGGCAGAGTCCACCTTTGGTCTTGGATAAAAAGCACCCCTGCCTATCCTCTCGACGAGCTCGGCGTGGGCCTTTGCTCGAACCATCAAGGATAAGCGGGAGTAGTTTCCATCTCCAGGTTTCGCCACCATCCTCTGGGCAAATTCGAGCTGGTATATCAGAACTGCCCTGTCGAACTCATATCTGAGAAATTTGAAGGTCACTGGTGAGGATATCTGATAGGGAAGGTTGGACACTATTTTGTTGAACACAGGAAAGTCCACCTTCAGGGCATCTCCCTCTATTATCTCAACGTTGGGCCAGGCATACTCCTTTTTTAGTATCTCAACAAGACGAGGGTCTTTCTCTATCGCGTAGACCTTTCCAGCGTTCTTGCTCAGCGCGTCCGTGAGGACTCCCAAACCGGGCCCAATCTCAAGAACCGTGTCGCTTTCGCTCAGTTCAGCCCTCTCAACGTTCCGCTCAACTATGTCATCAACTATGAGGAAGTTCTGGCCGAGATTAGAATTTGCCCGTAACCCATATTTAGAAATAAGAGAAAAGATGCGCTCCCTCATACCCTGAATATCCTCCTCGAGCCAACGAAGAGGCGGTATCTGTCCTTGCCTTCCAGTTCGTCAACGATGCGCTTGGCTATCATCTTCGCTGGATCAGGGAGTCCCTTGACCCTATGCCTTAGATCCTCGAAGCTCTTAAAGGGCTCTTTCTTGCGCTCCTCTATAATCTCCCACATGTGCTTCTTCCCTATGCCCGGCAGGAGCTCGAGACTGTGGAGCCTGTTGGTTATCGGTGGAGCGAGGTTGAAGAACTGAACAAAGCGCTCCTCGTTGTTTTTGACTATCTCCTCAACGACGTAGGGAAGCTCGGCCTTGGCCGTGGCGGTGAGATCATCGTAATGGATCTTCTTATTTATCATGAGAATTTTGTCCCTCTGGCCCTTGCCTATGAACACTCTCTCGTACAGCATCAGATCTTCTTTCGGGGCCACCTCAAGGAGCGTGAAGGCTTTTTCACCTATTACCTGGGCCACAGGTCTTCCGGTCCTCCTCCCGGTCTTCAAATCGGTGTATCCCTCCGGCAGATAGTCCAGCACGTATGCGTACTCTTCATATTCAACATTCCGCCTCTTTTTCTCGAGGCTCTCCCTATAAGAATGCCTTCTGTAGCGATCCATTTTCTCTCCCCCAGAAATTATACCCACTTGGAGTTTTTATACTTTGTCGAGAAAAGGGAAAGAAGGAAGTCACTCCCTGTAGTCGTCGAGGAGCCTTATTATCTCCTCGGCCTCTTCCTTCGTTGGCAAGTACTCTTCCTTGGCAAAGATGACACGGATGTCGAAGTAGTCCTCCGGCATCAGGTCGACGAGCTTAGCTGCCAACCTCTCGTCGAGCCAGTCGAAGAGCTCCATGAGCTTCTCCTTGAGCTCAACTGCCTGTTCTGGCTTGAGCCTGGTGAAGCGCTCGGCATGCTCGAGGCTAACCCTGGCCTCGTAAAACATCGGCTCCTCAGGGTTCTCCTCGATGCCCTCAGCCTTGCGCCTCTCGAGGAGCTCTTTCGTTTCGGCTATCGTAAGATAGCGCTCCTCGAGCTTCTTCCTGCCTATCATGCTCATCCCTTCTGAGCCCTCAGGTGAACCGGGTGGATGAAGAAGGTCTTTATCTTGCCGCCGTCCCTAATCTGGACGACGTAAGCATCGCCGCGCTTGCCGACGACGGTTCCAGTTCTACCGTGGAACCTTGGGTCGGGCATTCCCTTGTGGTAGCTTGGCTCTATGACGATGTGAACCCTCTGCCCGACCTCAAACTCCTGGAGGAACCTGGTGAGCGGGGGAAGTCCCCTCCTCCTCGGCTTCTTGCTGAGCTTGCCTCTGGTCTTCCTCCTAAAGCTGTGGGCCTTCTGAACCATACCAATCACCTCACTAATTTTTACTCATCCCGCAACGGACATGGAGAGGTTTATCTCCACTTTTCGAATTCTCCAAATCTTTTCGGCGTATAGACTAAGCCTATTATGGCTTCGTTACCCAATCAGCGAAAAGCGTTTATAAAGTTTTCAGTCATCGAGGATGTTCAGCACATCAAGCTTCTCGCACCAGGCGGGCTTTCCGAGCAGCTCGCTCACGGACGGTTTCGTCCTTCCCTTATCCCCGGAGATTAACTCCTTGATGTAGAGGCCGCCGTCAGTTATGAGCCTCAGTTCAAAGTGCCTCTCGTCTATCCACCTAGCCTCGGCATCGTGAACCCTCTTCACCCTGACCTTGTCGGCCCGCGCCTTCCTCACGCGCCACGGCGTCCTCTGGCGTATCTCAAGTCCTCTAAGCTTTCTCGCGACTTCCTCGGCTTCCTCGGGAGTTACGCCGTCCTCAACGAGGACGAGCGCAAGATATTCCTTTCGGTGGTTCTTGGTGAGAACTTTCTCAGCCTCCTTAGGAGTAACGAAGCGAAGGTTAAGCACTTCAACCTTTCCACTCCCGTTTATCTCCTCTGTGAGGACGTTGAGGTCAACGCTCCTCACTTTGGGGTTCTTTATCTCAAGGATGAAGGGCCTGCCGTTGCCGAGGGTTCTGACGTCAACATCCTCCCTCCCTGCACCCTTAAAGACGCACTTCCCCCCAGTTGCCTTTGAGAAAGGCCTGCATATCAGCGACGCAACGCTGTCCTCGAAGTCCGGTAGGGGCGTCTGGGGGATTCCCCTGACGAGCTTTCTATAGCGGCCATAAACGTAGAGCGGGTTTATCTGAAGCTCCACTTTCCCAGAGAAGGGCTCCACGATGAAGACCACGTCGGGGTTGTCTCTCTCAGTTTCCTTTCTCAGTCTCTTTCCGAGGGCCTTTCCGAGCTCGCGGTTGAACTCGGCCTTTATCGGCTCGGCTGTTTCTATACCAAACTCCTCCCAGATTCGCCTTTCCTTCTCAAGCACCTCATCGGGAAACCTCGAGCCGACCCAGAAGGTTGAGAACTCAATCCCTTCAGATGCTTTTAAGCACAGCTCAACGAACTGGTCAAGCCTCTCGAAAACGTTGTTACAAAGCTCACATCTCGCAGGCTTTTCGACGGGTTCCAGTCCTTTTTCGGAGCGTTCCATGTTGAGAACGAACCTTATTGCCCCTCCACGCTCCTCGTTGGTGCCCTTTCCGAGCTTGGCGAAGAGCCTGCCAAGGCAGTGATTGCAGAGACTGTGATTCTCGAGAACCTCTTCGGCCTTTTTGACTATCATGCTCCCACCCTAAGCTTTATATCTTCTGTTTCCAAGCATCTCGCAATGATGACTCGCAGGCAACGGATAATAAAACTTTTGGAGGAGCGGGACTACTCACCGAGCGAGTTAGCCATGGCTTTGGAGCTCCGAGGAAGGGGGGCGAAGAAATTAATCCTCGAAGACCTCAAAGCCATCCAAAAGGTTCTCAAGCGCGAGGGAAAGGTTCTCCTCATAAAGCCCGCCGAGTGCAGGAAGTGCGGCTTCGTTTTCAGGCCAGAAATAAACATTCCATCGCGCTGTCCGCGCTGCAAGTCCGAGTGGATAGAGGAGCCTAGGTTTAAAATAGCCCCCAAGTGATTGCCATAATGACAGATTTTTGCGGTATTTTTCCACGATTTTCGTCATACGTCCAGCCCGAAGGTTTATATTAGCCTCCCACCAGTATAGGGCGGAGGGAGTAGTTATGCGCAAAGTCGAGCGGTTCATGAAAGAAAAAGGCCTCAACGTTGGGGATTACGTCAGAATAATTGAAAAGGAAAACGGAAACGAGAGCGTCTATGAGGGCATCGTGATGAGTCCCTACGAACTCTCCAGCGGCGAGACACTTACGCTCAAGCTCGACAACGGCTACAACATCGGAATTCTCGTTGACCAGATAGCCTCCGTCGAAATAATTGAGAAGGCCAAGCCCAAAGAGGAAATCCAGTTCGAGGAAGTGTTTCCCAAAAAGCCAGACCTGCCGAACGTTGCCATTCTCGGAACGGGGGGAACCATAGCGAGCAGGATAGACTACAAGACTGGTGCAGTTCACCCGGCCTTTACAGCAGAGGAGCTCGCAAAGGCGGTTCCAGAAATCTTCGAAATAGCCAACATCACGCCAAAGCTTCTCATGAACATACTCAGCGAGGACATGAAGCCCAAGTACTGGATTAAGATAGCCCACGAGGTCGCAGGGATGCTGAACAACGGAGAGGATGGAGTGGTCATCGCCCATGGAACAGATACGATGGCCTACACTGCCTCGGCGTTGAGCTTCATGCTCCGCGACCTTGGAAAGCCCGTTATTCTCGTAGGTGCTCAAAGAAGCAGTGACAGGCCGAGCAGTGACGCTGCCATGAACCTCATCTGCTCGGTCAGAATGGCCACCGCAGACTTCGGCGAGGTGGCCGTGGTCATGCACGGCGAGACTTCTGACAGCTACTGCCTCGCCCACCGCGGAACGAAGGTCAGGAAGATGCACACCAGCAGGAGAGATGCGTTCAGGAGCATAAATGACATCCCAATAGCCAAGATAATGGCCGATGGAAAAATCGAGTTCCTCAGGAAGGACTACAGGAGGAGAACCGAGAGCGAGGTCTGGGTAGATGACGAGATGGAGGAGAAAGTGGCCCTCGTCAAAGCATTTCCCGGAATGGCAACGGAGATAATAGACTTCTTTGTTGATAAAGGCTACAAGGGCATCGTAATAGAGGGAACAGGCCTCGGCCACGTGCCAACCTACGTCATTGACTCCATCCAGCGCGCCACGGAGGAAGGTGTCACCGTTTGCATGACGAGCCAGTGCCTCTACGGAAGGGTGAACCTCAACGTCTACTCCACGGGAAGGAGGCTCCTCAAAGCTGGAGTCATCCCGTGTGAGGACATACTTCCAGAGACGGCTTACGTTAAGCTCATGTGGGTTCTCGGCCACACCAACGATCCAAAGGAAGTCAGGGAGATGATGCTGACCAGCTACGCGGGCGAGATAACCCCCTACACGAGGTTTGACACGTTCCTGAGGTGATAATAATGGCGTACGATTACGAAAAGCTTGGGCTTAAGGTGGGTCTTGAGATTCACAGGCAGCTCGACACCAAGAAATTATTCTCACCCGTTCCGAGCGAGCTGAGCGACGAGGTGGAGTTCACCTTCCAGAGAAGGCTAAGGCCAACCATAAGCGAGCTCGGCGAGATTGATCCAGCCGCACTGGAGGAGTTCAAGAAGGGAAGAACCTACATCTACGAGGGCAGTTACGAGCTCGCTGACCTCGTGTACATAGACGAAGAGCCGCCGCACATGCCGGACGAAGAGGCCCTCCGCGTAGCGCTCCAGATAGGCTACCTCCTCAACGCCACCCCCGTTGACGAGGTCCACTTCATGCGTAAAATCGTCATAGACGGCTCCAACGTCTCGGGCTTCCAGAGGACAGCGATAATAGCCATGAACGGAAAGGTGGAAACGCCGTGGGGAACGGTCGGCATCCCAACCGTCTGCCTTGAGGAGGACGCGTGCAGGATAGTTGAGAGGAGGGAGAAGGAGGTAATCTACCGCCTCGACAGGCTTGGAATCCCCCTCGTCGAGATTTCAACGACGCCAGACATCCACCACCCGGAGCAGGCCAAGGTTGTAGCCAAGTTCATAGGCGACGCGCTGAGGGCAACCAGGAAGGTCAAGCGCGGCCTCGGAACCATCAGGCAGGACCTCAACGTTTCGATAAAGGGTGGTGCTAGGGTAGAGATCAAGGGCGTCCAAGAGCTTGATATGATACCACTCATTATCGAGAGGGAAATCGAAAGGCAGCTCAAGCTTTTGGAGATAAGGGACGAGCTGAGGAAGCGCGGGGTTAAGCCGGAGGACATAAGGGAGGAGTTCTACGACGTCACGGAAATATTCGAAAACACCCCGTCAAAGATAATCGCGAGGACGATTAAGACGGGCGGAAAGGTTCTGGCGATAAAGCTCCCCAAGTTCCGTGGGCTCATCGGGAAGGAGATACAGCCCGGCAGAAGGCTCGGAACGGAGATGGCCGACAGGGCCAAGAAGTACGTTAGGGGCATCTTCCACATCGACGAATTGCCGAATTATGGAATTACAGAATTAGAGGTTAATGCAGTTATCGAAAAACTTGGCCTCGGCGAGGAGGACGCGTTTGTCCTCGTTGCTGCCGAAGAGGAGACCGCAAAGAACGCCCTCAGAGAAGTAATTCAGCGTGCGAGGGAGGCTATAGAAGGAGTTCCCGAGGAAACGAGAAGGGCTCTGCCAGACGGGAACACCCAGTACATGCGCCCGCTCCCAGGAAAGGCAAGGATGTACCCCGAGACGGACATCCCGCCGATACTCATAACGAAGGAAATGAAGGAGGAGATACTTGCCAACCTCCCAGAGCTCCCACAGGAGAGAGTTGAGCGCTACGTGAAGGAGTACAAGATAGACAAGAGTTTAGCTGAGACCCTGGTAAATGACGAGCGCGACGAGCTCTTCGAGGAGCTTATAGAGATGGGCGTCAAGCCCTCTTTGGCGGCTTCGACGCTTGTTGTCGTCCTGAAGGGCCTCAAGAAGGAGGCCCCAATAGAGAACATCACCGACGAGCACATAAAGGAGGCCTTCGAGCTTTACCTCGCTGGAAAGATAGCCAAAGAAGCCTTTGAGGATATATTCAAAGAGCTCGCCCTCAATCCAGAGAAGACTGCAAAACAAGTGGCTGAAGAGAAGGGCCTAACGCTGCTCAGCGAGGAAGAGGTCGAGAGGATTATTGACGAGATAGTCCAGCAGAACATCGAGGTAATCAAGGCCAAGGGTATGGGCGCGATGGGAATGCTGATGGGCAGAGCCATGGCAAAGCTCCGCGGCAGGGCAGATGGAAAGCTCGTCAGCGCTCTGGTCAGGAAGAAGATTCAGGAGCTCAGTTAAGCTTTTAACTCCCTTTTCTTACTTCTTCTCGTGAGAACATGGGAAAGTTCATCATCTACTACTACCTCCACAAACTGACGGACGAGCCAATAAGCGTCCGCGCAAGGAGATTTGAGGAAGATTTGGAAAGCTATATCAGGCTCGTGAATCCTGATGACTTCACCCTGCTAGAAAACGCGAGGGGACTCCTCAAAGAGTCCAAGGAAATATATGTAATCGAGTTGAGCGACGGAGTTAGCAGATGGTTCTACCTGACGGACAAGGAGTTCAAGTGGATAGAAAAGCCCACGCTCGCCTACGAGTATGAAGTAGGAAAGTGGAAGGGCCTTGAGGTAGTTTTCAATGAAATCATAGACGAGAAATTTAAGGGGAAGTGGAGCTCCGACAGAATATCGTGGCTTCTCCAGGGACTATTATGGGGAAGCTTCTTCCTCATGAGTTATCTCGGATACAGAAACGAAGAACTCGAAAAGGTCTCCAACTACCTGCCCCTTATACTCCTCATCTCCGGAACAATAGAGGGCCTGAGGAGAGGCTACAAGAGGAGGAGAAGATAGGTCAGAGCATCGGCTCCTCATCACTTGTCAGAGTGAGGGAAATGGTCATCATCCCCAGAACACATTTCTTCGAGGATTTTTAAGCGTTAAGTAAGAAGGGAAAGAGGCTCAACGACCAAGCTCCTTGTGAGCCTTGGCGAGGTGCTTCGCCGCTATTGCCGCTAACAAGGAGAGCTCGCCCGCGAGAACTGCACCAGCTATTATCTCCGCGAACTTCTTGGCGTTCGTCCCCGGTGGATCTCCACCGCCGGCGACGCCCATTATGCTGAGCGCTTCCCTCTGAGTTGGAACCCTCGTTCCTCCGCCGACGGTTCCTATCTCGAGGCTCGGCATTGTTATGCTGATGTAGAGGTCGCCTTCTGGTGTAACCTCTGCAAGAGTTATGCCGTGGGCTCCTTCCGTAATCTGCGCCTCGTCCTGACCAGTGGCGAGGAATATGGCTCCAACGATGTTGGCAAAGTGAGCGTTGAAGCCGTAGGAGCCGGCCTGGGCAGAGCCTACGAGGTTCTTGCGGTAGTTGACCTCAGCGATAAGCTCGGGGGTGGTTTTGAGCTTCTTCTCGACTATCTCGCGCGGGATTATTGCCTCGGCTATGACCGTCTTTCCACGGCCATTGATGAAGTTCATGGCGTTGGGCTTTTTATCAACGCAGAGGTTACCGGATAGGGCTAGGTACCTAACGTCGGGGAACTCCTCCTCAATGACCTTCATTATTTCCTCGCTCGATATGGTCACCATGTTCATGCCCATGGCATCGCCCGTCTCAAACTCGAAGCGGAGGTAGAGGTTGTTGCCCACTATGAAGGGCTTAACATCCCGGAGCTTTCCGTGCCTTGTTACCTTTGAGACTGCCTTCTCCTGGAGATAGTCGAGGTTAGCCTTAACCCACTCAGCAACTTCTCTAGCCCTTCTCGCGTCGGGGCACTTGAGGAGCGGCGCGCGGGTCATTTTATCCCCTACGATGGTCGTCTTAACTCCCCCAGCTTCCGTCAAGGCAGAGCAGCCCCTGTTCACGGAGGCAACCAGTGCCCCTTCCGTCGTCGCGAGCGGGATGTAGAACTCTCCCTTGGCGTACTCTCCGTTGATCTTTAACGGCCCCGCGACTCCCATCGGAATCTGGACAACTCCTATCATGTTTTCGATGTTCCTTCCAATGACCTGGTTCGGGTCAATGGAGTAGTGTCCTATGTTCTCGAGGCTTATTCCAAGCTTCTTTTCGAGGGCCTTCCTTCTTATTTCAGTGGCGAGCCTTTTGTCGCCGTCCGTGTACTTCTCAACCTGGTGGAGCTTTATTTCTCCCCTGGCTACCTTATCCACGAGCTCTTCCACGTTCATCCTAACACCTCCAGAAATCAGCCGAATATCCACTCTTCGAGAATTTCTCCCACCTCACGAAACGCGAGGGCAGCATCACTCCGGGGCATGTACTTAAGGATTGGAATACCAACGTTAATTGACTCGGGGACGTTGTTATCAAAGGGTATCCACCCCAGAACAGGAACACCAAGGTCACTTTCAACGGCATCTATTATCGCATCAACCACATCCTCAGACTCCCTCACCTTGTTCAGTATCACGCCAATGTTGAGTTTGTACCTCTCACCCAGGGCCTTCAGCTTCTCTATCTCGTTCTTCACCATCGTCTCAAAGGAGTAAATTGGAGAACGCTCTATCTCAACCACTATAAGCTGGTAGTTGGCCAGCTCAAAGGTGGGAAGCGTGTCGAATGGAATGCCCGTAGGTGAGTCTACAAAGACGACACCGAACTTGTACTTGACTTTATCGAGAATCTCCACCAATCTTTTCGGAGAAATACCAAGGACATCTTGGAGCTGTGTGCTTCCCGGCATCACGTGGACTCCCGTTTGGGGGTGTTTGTATATGGCCCATTCTGGATCGATATCGGGGTTTTTGAGGAGTGAGTGAAGTGTATACTTTACGGTATCGAGTGCAAAGTGAAAACCAAGATTCGGCAGATAGAGGTCACCATCAACTGCCAGAACGCGGTACTCTCTCATAGCCAGGAAAGTGCTGAGATTTGCGGTAGTGGTGGTTTTTCCTGCACCCCCGCGTCCAGTCACGACGATCAACGCCATCTTCCAACCCCCTTTGTCCATTAGGGAAATACTTGCAGGAGAATATAAGGTTTCCGATGATCCATCAGGAAAACTATTGTTTACATCGCTATACGCTCGCAAAAGGTTTATATCGCCTCTCGTTTAGATATGCGTGTAAACGCTTTGGAGATGATAACTATGGAAGGCAAGATGCCAGCCATCGTGAAAACGAAGCCCGCTTACGGTGCGGAGCTTGTTGAAGTTGATATCCCCAAACCCGGTCCCGGAGAGGTTCTCATCAAGGTTCTCGCTACGAGCATCTGTGGAACCGATTTGCACATATACGAGTGGAACGAGTGGGCCCAGAGCAGAATCAAAACTCCCCAGATTATGGGGCACGAGGTCGCTGGAGAGGTCGTAGAGGTTGGCCCCGGCGTCGATACAATCCAGGTTGGAGATTACATTTCAGCTGAGACCCACATCGTCTGTGGAAAATGTTACGCCTGCAAGCATAACCGCTACCACGTCTGCCAGAACACCAAGATATTCGGCGTCGACATGGACGGTGTCTTCGCTGAATACGCCATAGTTCCAGCCCAGAACGCCTGGAAGAACCCGAAGGACATGCCGCCCGAGTATGCAAGCCTTCAGGAGCCCCTTGGAAACGCGGTCGATACAGTTTTAGCCGGCCCGATAGCCGGGAGAAGCACCTTCATAACCGGAGCCGGTCCGCTCGGCCTGCTTGGAATCGCCGTTGCAAAAGCTGCTGGCGCTTATCCAGTCATCGTTAGTGAGCCGAGCGAGTTCAGGAGAAAACTAGCGAAAAAGGTCGGCGCCGACTATGTCGTCAACCCATTCGAGGAGGATCCAGTTAAGTTCGTAATGGACATAACTGATGGAGCCGGTGTTGAGGTGTTCTTAGAGTTCAGCGGGGCACCAAAGGCCTTGGAGCAGGGACTCCAGGCGGTAACCCCAGGAGGAAGGGTTTCGCTGCTCGGCCTCTTCCCGAGGGAGGTCACCTTCGACGTCAACAACCTCGTAATCTTCAAGGCCCTCGAAGTTCACGGCATAACCGGAAGACACCTCTGGGAGACCTGGTATACCGTCTCAAGCCTCATCCAGAGCGGCAAGCTCAACCTCGACCCGATAATCACCCACAAGTACAAGGGCTTCGACAAGTTCGAGGAAGCCTTCGAGCTCATGCGCGCGGGCAAGACTGGAAAAGTCGTCTTCTTCCCCCACAAGAAGTGAGTCCTCTTCTTCCCTTTTCCTTCATCAACCGCAATTCTTAAGTAACTCTCCTCAAACTCAACCCAAGGAGGTGGCCTTATGGATCTGAGCTACCAGGAAAAGCTGACGCTCATAAAGCTTAACGATTTAAAGCGCGCCAAGTTCGAAGAACTCGTTGAGAAGACGGGTCTTGATCAAGTGGCTGTGATGAGAGCCGTTCTCTGGCTCCAGAGCAAGGGGCTGGCCAGGCTCCACGAGAGGAGCGAGAGAGTAGTAAAGCTAACCGAGACGGGTAAAAGGTACGCCCAAATAGGATTACCGGAGTGGAGAGCCCTGAGCGTTTTGAGGGAGAAAGGAAAAATCACGCTCGACGACCTTAGGGATGTCCTCAGCGAGGATGAGCTCAAGCCGATAGTTGGCCTTCTCAGGAGAGAAGGCTGGGCAAGCGTCAGGAAGGAAGAAGGAAAGCTCATCCTTGAGATAACGGAGAAGGGCCTCAAAGCCGGGGAGAGACCGATAGACAGGGCCCTCAAACTGCTCGCCAAGAGGAAAGCCCTTCCGGTTAGTGAAATCGAGGGGCTCGTTAAGGTGAACGAACTCAAGAGGAGGAAGATAGCGGAAGAAGACACCGTCACAGAGCGCGAGGTTGAGATAACACCAGAGGGAGAGGATGTGGTCAAAGCAGGTGTTGAGCTCAAGGAGGAAGTTTCTACCCTCACACCCGAGCTGATAAAGTCCGGCAAGTGGAGGGAAGTTGAGTTCAAGCGCTTCAACATCTCCGCACCCGTTAGAAGGGTTTATCCGGGCAAAAAACAGCCCTACAGGGCGTTCCTCGACAAGATAAGGAGAAGGCTCATCGAGATGGGCTTCATCGAGATGACCGTTGACAGCCTCATCGAGACTCAGTTTTGGAACTTCGACGCCCTCTTCCAGCCCCAGAACCACCCCGCGAGGGAATGGACAGACACTTACCAGCTCAAATACCCAAAGAGCGGCTACCTACCCAATGAAGAACTCGTCGAGAGGGTTAAGACCGCCCACGAGAGAGGCATAGCTGGCTCACGCGGCTGGGGCTACGTCTGGAGTCCGGAGAGGGCCATGCTGCTGATGCCAAGAGCCCACGGTACCGCCCTGAGCGGCAGGCAGCTTGCTAAAGGTGTCGAGATTCCAGGTAAATACTTCACGATACAGCGCGTTTTCAGGCCTGACGTCCTTGACAGAACCCACCTCATAGAGTTCAACCAGGTAGACGGTTTTGTGGTTGGCGAAGATCTCAACTTCAGGCATCTCTTAGGTATACTCAAGCGCTTCGCCGTTGAAATTGCCGGAGCAAAGAAAGTCAAGTTCCTGCCTGACTACTACCCGTTCACCGAGCCGAGCGTTCAGATGAGTGCCTACCATCCAGAACTCGGTTGGGTTGAGTTCGGAGGAGCAGGAATATTCCGTGAGGAGATGACCAAGGCTCTGGGTATAGATGTCCCTGTCATAGCCTGGGGAATTGGAATAGACAGGCTGGCCATGTTCAAGCTCGGAATTGATGACATCCGCTACCTCTTCAGCTACGACCTGAGGTGGCTCAGAGAGGCGAGGCTGGTATGGTGAAACCTCACGGGTGGTGATGCTCGTGCCGAAGTTCGACGTTTCAAAGACTGATTTGGAAAGGCTCGTTGGGAAGACCTTCAGCGTACAGGAGTGGGAAGACCTCTTCCTCTACGCGAAATGTGAGCTCGACGACGTCTGGGAGGAGAACGGTCAAATCTACTTCAAGGCGGACTCGAAGGACACCAACAGGCCAGACCTCTGGAGCGCCGAGGGTATAGCAAGGCAGATACGCTGGGCGCTCGGATTCCAGAAAGGCCTCCCGAGGTATGAAGTTGCGAAGAGCGACGTCACTGTTTACGTTGACGAGAAGCTCAAAGATATCAGGCCCTACGGTGTCTATGCCATCGTTGAGGGTCTCAGCCTCGACGAAGAGGCTCTCAAGCAGATGATCAACCTCCAGGAAAAAGTCGCTTTAACCTTCGGAAGGCGCAGAAGGGAGGTTGCCATAGGCATCTTCGACTTCGACAAGGTGAAGCCACCTATCTATTATCGTGCGGCGGAGAAAACAGAGAAGTTCATTCCCCTTGGCTTCGACGAGGAGCTCACTCTGGAGGAAATCCTCGAAAAGCACGAGAAGGGTAAGGAGTACGGCCACCTCATAAAGGACAAACCATACTATCCGCTCCTCGTTGACAGCGAGGGCAACGTTCTTTCCATGCCACCGATTATCAACTCCGAGCTCACCGGAAGGGTAACCACCGAGACCAAGAATGTCTTTGTTGACGTCACTGGCTGGGACCTGAAAAAGATAATGCTCGCCCTCAATGTAGTCGTTACTGCCTTAGCCGAGCGCGGCGGCAAGATAAAGAGCGTCAAGGTAGTTTACAAGGACTTCGAGATCGAAACCCCAGATCTAACCCCCAAGACCTTTGAAGTCGAGCTCGACTATATCAAAAGGCTAGCCGGGATAGAGCTGAGCGATGTTGAAATCAAAGACCTCCTCGAGAGGATGTTTTACGAGGTCGAGCTGGTCGATGGCAAGGCAAAGCTCAAGTATCCGGCCTTCCGCGACGACATAATGCACGCCCGCGATGTGCTCGAGGACGTCCTCATAGCCTACGGCTACAACGAGATCGAACCCGAGGAGCCCAAGTTAGCCGTTCAGGGCAGGGGAGACAAATTCGTGGGGTTTGAGGATGCTGTAAGGGAGCTGATGATCGGCTTCGGCTTGCAGGAAGTCATGACCTTCAACCTGACGAACAAGGAGGCCCAGTTCGCCAAGATGAACATTCCGGAGGAGGACATCGTCGAAATAGAGAACCCGATAAGCCTAAAGTGGTCGGCCCTGAGGAAGTGGCTCATACCTTCCCTTCTTGAGTTCCTGAGCCAGAACACCCACGAGGAGTACCCGCAGAAAATCTTTGAGGTCGGGAAGGCCACGCTGATAGACGAGAGCAGGGAGACGAAGACGATAAGCGAGAGCAAGCTCGCCGTTGCCATCGCCCACCCACGCGTCACATTCACTGAGGTCAAAGAGATACTCGAGAGCGTTATCTACCATTTAGGCTTTGAGTACGAACTAAAGGAAACTGAACACGGCTCGTTCATCCCTGGAAGGGTTGGCAAGATAATAGTGAACGGTCAGGAAATCGGTATAATCGGAGAAATCCATCCGCAGGTGCTCGAAAACTGGGGAATAGAAATGCCAGTGGCGGCCTTTGAGATTTTTCTCAGACCGCTCTATTCAGAACCGTATTTCTGACCTTCTCTACTATCTATCTCTTTTGGAGAGAGAAAGACGGAGATACCGAATTAGCATCTTTTCCGACATTCTCAGGGTTTTCATTCAATTTCTTAAGAAGGAACTGCCACATAATATCAAAGTTCACGATGTTTATGAAGACTTCGGGTTCAATCACAGATTCCACCTAGTGATCACCTCCATAACTTTTTTCAAATTGATAACTCCAAGGTCGCTTTATTAAACATTTCGAAAAATTTTGAAAATATTTGTCAAAATTCGCCCAGTTTTTACACCAATTATTATCAGAATGCCAACAAATTAAGCACCAAAAAGGCTTTAACTTTACCTAACAACTCCAGACCATGAGACTTGCCCTTCGCATAGCCTACGATGGAACAGCTTTTTACGGATTCCAAAGGCAACCGGACCTTAGAACCGTTGAGGGAGAACTCATCAGGGTTCTCACCAAGCTTGGAATAATCGACGATGCCGAAAGCTCCAACTTCAAGGGTGCCTCGAGAACTGACAGGGGCGTTTCGGCTTTCTTCAATGTCGTCTCTTTCGACACAGAAAATTCTCGCTTGGCAAGGCCTGAAATCCTCAATCACCATCTTAGGGACGTCTGGGTTCTTGGGGTTGCTGAGGTTCCCGAGGACTTCCACCCACGTTTCTGGGCGAAGTCCAAGACCTACAGGTACTACCTCGTCGATGAAGGCTTTGATGTAGAAGCAATGCGGGAGTGCGCGGGGCTATTCGTCGGAACCCACAATTTTTCAGCCTTTGCAAAGCTCGAACCCCACAGAGACCCAGTGAGGGAACTCACGAGGGTGGAAGTGATTAAACGCCAGGGCTACTACATCATCGAGCTTGAAGGGAAAAGCTTCCTCTGGGAAATGGCCAGGAGGATAGTCAATGCACTCCGATTTTGCGGACTGGGTATCCTGACGGAGAGGGAAATCGAGGGCATGCTCAGGGGGGAGTACTCCAAGAAGATACCGCCAGCGAGGCCAGAGGGCCTCGTGCTCTGGAGAATAGAATATGAGGGGGTTAAATTTTCCGCGGATGAAAGGGGGATTAAAAAAGCGAAACGTGACCTCTTTGAGCGCTATTCCGAGGCCCTAACAAGGGCAGCCCTATTTGGTGACCTTCTTCTTGGCCTTTGATCTCTCCATTTCCCTGTCATAGTACTTGCCGTAGTACTGCTTGAGGGCCTTCTGCCGCTCAAGGAAGTGCGTAAAGAGCAGGGGATCGTCGTCCTGAACGTCCACAATGACGGCTTTCATACCCTTTTTCGGTCTAAGAGCTCTGCCTATGGTTTGGATGGTCATGATGTCGCTCTTCCCGCCTCCAGCAAGAATTATCGCCGAGATTTCAGGTATGTCGACACCCTCTTTCAGCAGGGTTGACACGAGGACAGGTATGCTACCTTCCTTGAAGCCCTCGAGAATCTCCCAGCGGTTGGGACTCTTGGAACTGAGGAATTCCGCTTTTATGCCCTCCTTCGCGAGCATCTCCTTTAGTATCTTACCGTGCTCTATCCTTTTAACGTCTATGAGGACTCTGTGGCCCTTCTTGGCCAGCTCCACAGCCTTCTTGATTATTGCCCTGTTCCTCTCGTCGTTGTTCATTATCATATCCTCGTAGAGCTCCTTATAGCGCTCACTGAATGAAGGCATGGTCGACTCATAGGTTATTATCTCGAAGCGCGGTTTTGCCAGAAAGCTTTCCTTGATGAGATCCTCAGCACGAACCTCAAATATCGTTGGACCAACAACTGCCTCGATCTTGATTTCTTCCCCTTTAACGCGCCTCCAGGGAGTAGCAGAGAGTCCAAAACGGTAGACCTGGGGTAGAGAGAGACCCAGCTTGTAAAACTTCTCAGCTGCAGAGGTTCTGTGGCACTCATCGAACATGACTATTGCGTAGTTGTTCTGGAGCTTATCAGCGCCTCTTGAGAGGAGTGTCTGGATCATCGCTATGGTTACGGCTTTTTCTTCCCACTTGTTGTCTCCAACAATTCCCGGCTCGACACCGAGAACCTCGTGCACCTTATCCGCCCACTGATAGAGGAGCTCTTTGGTGTGAACGACAATGAGAGCCGAAAGGTCAAGCTCGTGGATTATCCTCAGCCCAACTACAGTCTTTCCGCTACCAACTGGAAGTGAAAGAACACCCATTTTCTCCTTCAAAGCCTTTTTAACGGCTCTCTGCTGATACCGTCTCATAATGTAGTCCTCGTTCCAAGTCGAGTTGAGCTTAACGCCCCCAATCTCTCGCTCGTCCTTTACCCTGACGCGGTAGCCCTTGGAGTTAAGGAACTTCTTCACCCTTGGAAGCACACCAACAGGGAAAGTCTTCTCGTAGGGATCGTAGAGGCTCTCGGGCTTCTCCCACTTGCCGAAATCCTTTCTATACGTCAGTAGCTCGTATATTCTAAAGTAAACCTGTGGATCTGCCTTCTCTACGTGCACCAATGCGGAACCGTCAGGAATACGAAGGACAACCACGGGCATGATCAATCAGACAAGAGTTCTGGAAAAAGCCTTTATAGACCTTTTGGAACAGTAGTCTAAGGTGGTAAAATGCTGAGAGAGATCATCGAACATTTTGATGATACCGTGGTCATCGAGAGGCCGGTTAGCAAAGAGCTCGAGGTAACCCGCTACCTGATGAAGTACAGAGATCGGCCAGTGCTCTTTAAGGACGTTGATGGCTGGCAAGTTGTTGGAAACATCTGGTCAAAGAGGGAAAGGATAGCGGACTATCTCGGTGTGGAGAAGGGGGAAATCCTCCATCTCATGGCAGAGGCCATGGAGAATCCCATGCCATACCAAAAGGCCGAGAAGGCCCCTTTTATGAAGAACTCAACGAAAGACTTTTCCCTTAAGGAGCTCCCAATTCCCAAGTACTTCCCGAAGGATGGGGGCCAGTACTTTACCTCCGCAATGGTAATTGCAAAGGACGAGAACGGTTTCGTAAATATGTCGTTCCACAGAATGATGGTGTTCGATGATAAGCGCGTTGCGATAAGGCTCGTACCTAGGCACCTCTATTCGATGTGGAAGGACAAAATGGAACATGGCGAAGCACTGAACGTTAGAATAGTCGTAGGCAACCCCATTCACCTGCTTTTGGCTGGAGCAACCAGCGTCGCCTACGGCGTAAGTGAGCTTGAGATAGCATCCGCCATAAGCCAAAGAACCTTCGGAAAGCCCTTAGAGGTCGTTGACCTCAACGGGATTCCTGTACCAGTGGAGAGCGAGTTCGTCTTCGAGGCAAAGATACTTCCCGAACTAACGGACGAGGGTCCCTTTGTGGACATCACCGGAACCTACGACTATGTTAGAAAGCAGCCTGTGGTGGTCTTCGAGAGGATGTACCACGTTGACGAGCCGATATTCCATGCCCTCCTCCCAGGAGGTTATGAGCACTACATGCTGATGGGACTCCCCAAGGAGCCCCAAATCTATGCCAGCGTGAAACGGGTCGTTCCAAAGGTTCACGGGGTCCGTTTGACTGAAGGCGGAGCGATGTGGCTCCATGCAGTGGTCAGCATAACCAAGCAGCACGATGGCGACGGTAAAAACGCCATCCTAGCGGCCTTCACTGGCCATCCCTCGCTCAAGCACGTCATCGTCGTTGATGAAGACATCGACATCTATGATGATAGAGAAGTGGAGTGGGCGGTAGCCACTCGCTTCCAAGCCGATAGGGATCTCGTGGTAATCCCGAACGCGAGGGGAAGCTCCCTCGACCCCTCTGCTGAGAGGAGCCTTACAGCCAAGTGGGGCATCGACGCCACAAAGCCGCTCGATAGAAAAGAGGAATTCGAGAGGGCTAAGATTTAGACCTCCCAGTTCACTTCACTTTTTATGCCAAGTCATTCGACCATCTTAAGGAAAATCTCCTCGAGGCTGGGCTCCTTGACCTGCATCGTAAGTACCTTAGCGCCCTGTGCCGCCACGAAGTCATGAACTGCCTCCCTGATGTCTCCAGGCGCGACGATGCGGTATTTCTTCTCCCCGAGGGGTGTGACTTTCCACTCAACGCCGCTGAAGTCAACCGGCCTGTTGGTCTCAAGGACTATGGTGTATCCTGCCCTCTGGAGGAACTCGCGCTTAATGTTGTCAAGTTTGTCCTCCACGCGGAGTTTGCCCTTCACGATTACTCCCACTGTGTCGCATATCTCCTCGACGTGTGCGAGGATGTGCGAGGAGAAGAACACCGTCTTTCCAGCCTTCTTCTGCTCCCTGATTATCCCCTTAAACTCCGCTATCCCTGTTGGGTCGAGGCCCGTCATAGGCTCATCGAGGATGAGCAGCTCCGGATCGTTCATTAGGGCCTGGGCGAGGAGGAGTCTCTGCTGCATTCCCTTGGAGAACTTGCCCACCTTCTTATCCCTGACCTCCCATAGGTTGAGGAGCTCGAGCAGTTCCCTCGCCTGTTTTTCCCTTTCGGGCTTGGTATCCCAAAGGCCTCGCCTATTATGTCAAGGGTCTGCATCGGCGTGAGGAAGTCCCACAGAGTAGCGTGCTCAGGCATGTAGCCGATTCTCCTCTTGGCCTCAACGAGCTTGCTCTCATCGTATTTCCCGTTTCGGAAGACTTCCTCTCCAAAGAGTTCTATCCTACCCTCCTGGGGAAAGATAAGACCAAGAACGCTCAGGATAGTCGTGCTCTTTCCAGCACCGTTCGGGCCGAGGAAACCGTAAATCTGACCCTTCTTCACTTCAAGATCGAGACCGTCCAGAGCCCTAACGTCCTTATAAACCTTAACAAGGTTCTCGATTTTCAGTACCATTATCATCACCTCAGATCCATCCTGCTGAACCTGTAGAATCCGATGCCCAGGTAGAGAAGTGTCATCACAACAATTATCGCGAAGTTCACGAGGTTGTTGCTTATGGCGTATGCCATGCCCTTGTATTCAGTGTTAACATCTCCGTAATCCCCGAATCTTCCATCTGAAACAGTTCCAACGTCTCCAGTGATGACGCCAACCTGTGATGTCGGGACGTAGAAGAGGTATTTGGTGGTGTAGTCCTTCTGCAGCTGTTTGAGCTCAGTCATGCTCATGTCGGGGTTGTCCATGGCTTCCTTAAACACCATGTATCCAACGATGTTGGGGACTATGAGGAACATCACGAAGACCAGAACCAGCGCGGCCCCAAGGGCTGAGCTCGAGGACTTTATTACCGTGGAAAGAATGTAGCCAAGGGCAACGAGCTGGAGCATTGCTAGGAGAAGGAGCATATTGAGAAGCAGAACGTCTGTCACGAGCTGGCCGCTCAGGGGCACACCGAGGTAGACAACACCCAGCACCCCGATGAGAGTTGATATGAGCAGGGCTATGAGGAGAACCACCGCGTGGGCGAAAAACTTGCCGCCTATGTAGCTGAGCCTCTTTATGGGCTTGCTCATCGCAACGCGAAGGGTGCCTTTCTCTATCTCACTGTTTATTGCTGTCGCGCCCATGAGCAGGGCGAGTATCCCAATGAAGAACCCCGCCATGCCTGTGACGAACTGTATCAGAAACGACATGGCCTCCTCGGTGGTGAAATCCTGTACACCCGCACTCTTCATGATGTAGAACACGGGGATGTAGAGAAGCGCCATTGTGCCGAGTATCACCCAGAGCTTCTTTGTTCGAAGGCTCTGCTTAAACTCAAGCTGAAATCCCCACCACATATGAATCACCTCTACAGTCGCGAGCATTATCGCGAATAGCTTTCAATTACAACTAAATAGCGGAGTATAAAAATTTTTCTCAAAAAGAGGTTATACATCAAAGAGTCGCCAGTTCAAAAACGAGATCCGCCCTTGGGCAGTATTTTTTGAGCCTCTCCATCACTTCCCTGTGTCTTCCCAAGACCGGCCACAGGATTGAGTCAATGTGGAGCGGTGGAATGCCAACCTCCTCAGCTATTCTGCTCCAAAACCTTACCGGCGGCTCATTCGTGAAGCGCTTCGTGTAGGCGTTTATCCTGACGTCATCGGGAATCTCTATCTCTGTTGGATAGGAAACAAACTCGCCAAAGGCTATTCTCCCAGCGTAGCCGAACATCTTGACGGCAAAGACTATGGTTTTGGCGCTCCTCTTCGAACCGAGAACCTGAGCGAGGTCGTCCCTCAGGGCGCTCATTCCAGTGAAGTAATACCCCTTAAGGTCTTCCAGACTCAGCTTTTCCAGAAACGGCTCCAGCTTCTGCAGTCTTCTTACCTTCCCGGAGACCAATCGCCTGTTGGTTTTCGAAGCTGGGAGGAACTCTGAATAGGCCTTGGCTATGCCCTCCCGTGGTGGATTTCTCGAGAAATGCATCGAAAACTCCCACCACCACTCCTCCCCGGTCGCAGTCAGCTGGTAGCTCACTATCGCATTCGCTATGACCAGTTTAATGAAGAGCTCGCTGTCCTTCAGGTTTTTATGGAGATTCTCCAGCGCAGGGAACTGCAGGTCAACCTTTTCCTCGATGGTCCTCGCACACTCGATGCCGAGCTCACTAAGGATTTCCTTTAAGCGGAAGACCTTTGCTTCGTCGGTCTTGTACTTTACCCTGAGGAACCTGTCCAGCGTCACTTCACTCACCTGCCACGTTCCGCAGAATCCTTTGGAGGAAGGCGTTCTCCTCAACTACCTCGGCACCCCTGTTTCTCGGAAGGCCAAGCTCAATCCGCGCTTTTATCCCGTGCTCCCTCAAGTAGTCGTGAGCCTCTGCGCTGAGTCTCGCGAACTCTCCCTTGAGTATCAGCCCATAGACGGTTGGTCCCCACGAGCTCTGACCGTAGCCGTAGGTTTTTTGGGCGAGGAAGTCCAAGATGAGCTTTACATCTTCCCTGAATTCTCCTCCCTGGTAGGCCTCGAAGTGCTTCCCGACGAGTCTCTGGATGGCACTCAAGTGCTCGCCGAAGACCTTTATGTTCCTCTCCCTCAGCGCGGGCAGGAGACCGAGCAGGATTCTGTAAGATATCTCCATCGCAACGTCAACCCTTCCCGTCATTCGCGCCATAACGGGCTTTTCCTCCTTCTCATCCAGTCCCGGCCTGAGGTCGGGCGTTATCAGCAGAAACGCCCAGTTCTCTGGAAAGTCCTCACGGAAGATGAGCGGAGGTATGTCCCCCTTCACGCCGCCGTCTATCACAAATCCCCCATGCTTGAAAGCATAGATCCCGGCCCCTCCGTTCCTCCCCCTGCCAAGAATCCTGGCAAGCTCTTCAACTGAAACGTTCAACCCTCTGAGCTTTGCTATCCCCATTGCAACGGCCAGACTGAGCTGTGTGGTTGAGCCTAAGCCCACATGTCTGGGAATCGATTTCCTGACTTCGACAAGGTAGTTCACGCCGACCTCGTAGCGTGAGTTCATCCTCTTTATTGTGAACTCTATCGTCTCTCTATCCTCACCTTCAGCTACTATCTCCATAGTGTCGTTTTCGATGATTTTAATCTCGTAGCCTCCTTCCAGGGCAACGCCAAGGCTTCCGAATCGTCTTCCGAGCGTTGCGGAGGGGTCTATAAGGCCGAGGTGGAGCCTCCTGGGAGTACGGATTATCATGAACACCACCAAAACTGAAAGGGCAAAAGTCCTTTTATACCCAGCGCTGTACTCTTGAGGGGGTGAGTACCATGAAGTTCGCAGGAATAGACCTCTCAGAGCCAAAGATAATGGGCGTCATTAACGTCTCGCCGGAGAGCTTCTACAAGGGAAGCGTCAGGAACGACGAGGAGAAACTGATTGAAACAGCCGTGAAAATGGTCGAGGACGGCGCCTCCTTCATTGACATTGGGGCAAAATCCACTGCCCCGTATCTTGAAACGCAGATTCCTTTGGAGGAGGAGGTAAGGCGGGCAGTCTGGGCAATAAAGACCATCCGCGAGCACGTTGAAGTCCCGATAAGCATAGACACCACCAGCGCCAAGGTGGCAGAAGAAGCCCTGAAGGCGGGAGCGGACGTAATCAACGACGTCACCGGCCTTAAAGGAGACCCCAAGATGGCCGAAATAGCCAGGGAATACAACGCTCCGGTGATAGTCTGCGCCCACGGCGAGGTCAAAAACCTGAGCGACCCCATCCACACTGTCATGGACTTCCTCCAAGAAAGCCTCGTAATAGCGGAAAAGCACGGCATTGAGGAGGTTGCAGTGGATCCAGCCATCGGATTTCTCCGTCCGGAGTGGCCCCCCTGGTACGAATGGGATTCTAAAGTCATAGCCAACCTCAATATGCTCAAGATATTCGGAAAGCCCATTCTGGTGGGCGTATCCAGGAAGTCCTTCATAGGCGCAATAACGGGGAGGAAGGATCCAAACGAGAGACTCCCCGGGAGCCTAAGCGCCACGGCCATAGCAGTTTTCAATGGGGCAAACATCATCAGAACCCACGACGTCAAGGAAACCCTCGACGCTGTGAGGATGGCGGAATTCATAAGGCGGTTTGCGCCTTAATTTTCTTCTTCGTTTCTTTCCACTCATCAACGAGGGTCGCGAACAGACCAAGGGCAACGGGTCCGATTATGATTCCTACGAATCCAAAAGCCAGCAGTCCTCCGAAGATTCCGATGAGCGAGATGAGGGCGTTGACACCCCGCTCCCTAACGGTTATTCTGGGCTTGAGGACGATATCGGGGAGCGGCGAGATAAACACCACACCGTAGAGCGCAAATAACAGTCCGGAAATAATCTGACCTCCGTTGATAAGGTAGATCATCCCTGCGAGCCAAACCACCCAGCCGCCGAAGACCGGGAGGAGCTCAAAGATTATGGTGAAAATTCCAGCGGCTATGGCACCGCCCATATCGGCCATTCCAAAGAGCAAAAAGCCCGCCGCGGTGAAGATTCCCTTGAGGACGCTGAGGGAGAGCCAGCCACGCAGGAGAGTGTGGAGGGTTTCTCCAGCCTTGTCAAGGAGTTTTATTGCCAGTTCCTTGTTCTCCGGCGGGAGGAGTGAGTAGACCTCACGCCTGATGGTTCTGGCATTGACAAGAATGCCGTAGAATGCAAAGACCGTCACTATCGCCTGGAGCGAGAGTTTAGGAAGGGAATAGGTGTATCCGAGGATATATTCTTCAAAACGCTTCGGAATGTCCTCCGCAAGCTTCTGGAGGAGTTCATAGAGTGAAGGCGGAAGATTGAAGGTGAGCAGCCATGTGAAGAAGCCATCCAGGTAGTAAGCCAGGGAGCGCTTGACGTCGTTCATCCACAGGACGAAGCCTATTATAAAGAGGAACATTATAACCGTGAGGATGGCCGTTATGGTGAAGGCGGAAAGCTTGTTGCCCATCTTCTTGGACAATCTTTCGTGGAAGGGGTAGAGTATGTAGGCAAGGGTCACGGCGATGATTAGAGGAGAAAGGATTGGGCTAACCGTTTCCCATACGAGGTAAAGGATTATGATGGAAATCGCAATCCATATGGCCGCCTCAAGCTCCATCCGCCATCCCCAAGTACTTGAGTATCAGCTCGCGGGCGCTGGGCTTGTTGAAGACGAAGAGCACCCCTCTGCCCTCGTCAAGGATGAAGTTCTTCCCGAGGGCTAATAAACCTTTCTTGAGCTTGTGAACCTCCGCGCTCTCAAAATCGATGGCCTCTTTGACTTCCTCGGGAGCATCTATCTCGTCGAGGGCCTTTTCGAGCTTGTTGAGCACACTCCTGTTCAGGAACTTTATGGGACTCGGCGTGAAGTCTTCGGCGATTATTTCTCCAGCATCCATGTAGATGCCCCAGAACTCCTTGGCGCACTCGAATGGATAGACGTAGTCCTCTCCGTAATCTGGAAGGTACAGCTCCCTAATGATGGCCAGGAGAACCCGCCTGGCGTCGCTTCCGTAGAACTCCACCCTGAGGTTGAACTTCCCGTCCTCGAAGCCGTTCTCAAACACTTCCAGCTTCTCTTCGCACAGCAAGCTCCCACCCCCTCAGCCCGTCCTTAAATAGGGACTAACGTAGCGGGGGTCGAGGAGGAGGGCCATGCTTCCGAATATCCCGAAGTCCGAGGAGGAGCGGCTGTTATATATCACCACCCTCGCGTTTGTAACGTTGAGCATGTCCTCCAAAACCTTAACCGCGTAGTCGAGATCGCCGGTCTCATCAACAAGCGTGCCCGTCACGTTGATGGCAAACCAGGTTCTTCCAGTTGCGTACTCCCTGGTCTCGTTGAGGCTCATGTTCCTGCCGCCGCTGACCGCTTGCAGGAAGGCCTGGAAGTAAGTGTCGATGCTCTCGGCTATCATGTTCTTCTCTTCCTCAGTCAGACCCCTCCACTCGGCGCCCATGTCCTTGTACGGGCCCGTCTTGAAGACCTCAACCTTTATTCCGTTCATCTGGTAGTTCTGCTCCATGTCGTAGTGGACGTAGATGACGCCTATGCTTCCCACTTCAGCGAGCGGGTCGGCTATTATCTTCTCCGCACCGACCGCTATGTAGTAGCCGCCGGAGGCCGCTATTCCGCCAGTGTAGGCCACGACTGGCTTTATCATGTTAAGCTTCTTCACGGTCGCGTATATCTCCCTCACTGGCCCCACGTAGCCGCCGGGGCTCTCTATCCAGAGAACGACCCCCCCTATGGAGTCGTTTTTAGCGATATCCCTTAGAATGGGGATTATACTAAGGGAGGTATACTCATCGATGAGTCCAAAAATGGGAACGATTGCTATGGTCGTGTTGCCTTCAGGCAGGTTCTGCTCCCTTAGCTGGGCCTTCAGAAATTCCACCTGCTTCCGGAGCTCCTCTACCTGCAGCTCATAGGCCGTCAAATTGCAGCTCGCGTTGAGGGGTCTCTCAACGATGACCGTGCTTGTGACGTTCGGTGGTGTGTAACTCCTCAGCTCGGAGTTCTGCATGTAGAGCAAAACGACCGCTACGCTCGACGTTGCGAGAAGGAGGATAAGAATCGCCGAGACGTACTTCCAAATGTTTTCCCTCATCCGCTCACCCACATATACTCCCAAGTGGAACTTTTAAACCTGCCCCTCGCTAAGCTTTTATATCCTCCGCTCCACTCTTGTGTAGGTGATAGTATGGAGATAGGTGTAACGATTTATCCACATTTCGTCACGAAGGACAAGACGCTCGCATCGATTCTCGCCGACGTCAAGATAAAGAACTACGACTTCGTGTCAATCTTCCCGCACACCCTCGGCCTTATAATGAACGGCATTGTCATTGAGAAGAAGCTCAGAAACGTCGAGACCACGCTTCGCGGAGTGGGCATCGACTACATCGTCAGAATGCCGATCTCGGTCAACCTGCGCGACCACATCTACTACACGCGTCACTTCCGCGTCGCGAGGGCCGTGGCCGACGTCGCCATAAAGCTCGGTGCCAAGGTCATCGTCATGCAGAGCGGCAGAACCGGAAGGCTCGACCTCGAGATAGAGGCCATACAGCAGCTTGCCGATATGGTGCACCCATTCGGCATAAAGATAGCCCTCGAAAACACCTTCAGCGTCAAGGATACACTCTACGTCGTTGACAACGTCGACAGGGAGAACGTTGGCTTTGCCCTGGATGTTGCCCACGCCTTCCTGAGCGCCCAGGGCGATGCAGACAAGCTCCTCGAGGACGTCAAGCTCGGTACCGACAAGACGATCATTCTGATGATACACGACAACTTCGGAAAGCTCTTCCCGCAGGTCGAGCCAGAGGATGCCCTAGCTTACGGCGTCGGTGACCTCCATTTGATACCCGGCGAGGGAAGCATACCCTTCGGAAAGGTGCTCAGGCTCTTCGGTGACGTCCCGCTCCTGCTAAAGGTCAAGAACCCGGAGAAGTTCGCCAAGGTTCCCAACAAGCAGGGCCTTATTGAGCTACTGACGAGCCTTTAAAGCTCCAGCCTCTCCCTTATTACCTTGAAAACCTCTGCAAAGGCCTTTCCTATTGCCTCTTTTCTCCTTGAGAAGTGAGTAACATCCTCGGTGAAGTTTTCCTTCAAAATCTCGACGGCTTCCTCGACCGTTATCTTACCCTCAAGCCAGGCGTAGGCGAATATGGCCTCGGCTATGTCCCCCTTCCCGTGCTTGTCGGTCCTCGGTGGAACCACGTGCCTCAGCCCAGAGAGCTCGAGGGCCATGCTTAGAGAGGCGTTCGGAACCCTCTCGCCGGTGGGGCGCCCAAGATATTCGCTCAGCGCCAGCGAGAAGACGAAGTTCACCAGAGAATCACCAAACTTCGACAGCCCCTTGTCCCTGAAGTCCCTCTCGTATCTCAAGCTCCCACCCCAAGACGGTTGGAGAGCCAGGTTTTAAGGGTTTTGAGGTGGGGAACGGTCGAGGTCAAAACTATGAGGTAAAGAAGAACCGTCAGACCAAGGCTGTAGGCAACGTACGGCTCGTCCTTGAAAATCCTCAGGGTTAAACTGTCTACCAGGTGCACCATTCTCCAGTTCGGGTTTTTCAGATGCACATGGAACCAGAAGCTCGCCGGCTGCATTATCGGCCAGAACCCAGCGTAGATTGCCGTTCCAAGGGCAAGGATTGAGGGGAAGTCCCTTCCGCGGGAAGCAATCAGAACCAGGAACGCCACGAGGGGGGCAAGGTACTGGGGGTTTACCCTCCAGAAGGTCGCCACGAAAACGGCATAGGCGAGGGAGCTTGAGACGAGCAAGTTCCCCTCAAAGGAGTGCCTCACAAAAACGAGGGAGAGCAGAATGGCCGCTGGGACGTACCAGTGCTCCAGAAGGGCAAGGGTTTCGGCTCCCCTCGTCTGGTGGAGGTAAGTGGCCAGGCTTGAAACCCCGTTTAGGCTGTAGGGGATCGGAAGCGTGTAGCCTATAGACATCCCACCCATAAGTTCCGGTACCGAGCGGAGGCTCGAAGGACAGAGGAGTAGAAGTGGAAGGAACGGAAGCGAGACACCCAGAAGAAAGAGGGCGAGCTTCTTAACAGCTCCTCTTCCAGTTAGAAGGGCGTCCCATACTGAGACGAGAGCCGGGAAGAGAAGGGTGTGCTTGACGGCTAATGTAAAGCCGTAAAGTGCGTGGGAGAGATTCTCCTTCAGGGTCGAGATGTAGAGGCCCAGCAGAAAAAGGAGGAGTGCCAGCCCGTCAAACATGCCGTAGATGGAGGAGACGTAAATCGTCATCGGGTTCAAATAATAGAGCGCGGTCAGGAAGAAGGCTTTCTTCTCACCCCTTGACATGAGCATGCGGTAGAGCAGGAGCGCCACGAGAGCATCTGCAAGGATGAAGAAAAGCTTCACAGACAATGCCCATGTGGGGTCAACATAGACGTAGTAATTCCCATCGCTCCAGAAGGCTTCTACAGAACCCCCGACGAGACGGCGGATTAAAGCCAAGAGATAAGCCAGAACCGGGCCGTAGACGTAGGGCCAGGGATACGGCCAGCCCTCCCCGATGTGGCCGATCCCATCAGCGTAGGAGTAAAAGCAGGCTCCATGTTCAAGCATTGTCCCAGCGAAGCCGTAGAACTGGGCCAAATCACTGCCAGCTGAATACGGGGCCAATACCAGCCTCACAGCGAGCCCAGTTAGGATTAGTGCAGTAAGCAGTGGGGGAGGACTTTTCAATCATTCCACCTCACAGAGGGTCGGGAGGTTTCAACTTAAAGTTAGAAGAGTTCAGGATTTAAGGGTTTTGGAAGCGGGGGTTAACAAAAAGGGTGGAGGGCTTACTGGCCAACGGCCTCTTTCCAGGCCTCGAGAACGGCCCTCGCCCTGTCAAATATCTTCTGGGCAGCCTCTTCAAGTGCCTGCTCTGGAGTCACTTTTCCATCGGTGACGACCCTGAACTTCGGCTTCCTGGCCATGAGAACCGGGTGCTCGATGGTGTAGCCGGCAAAGGTCACATGCTCGTTCTCGTGAAGGACTTCGTTGAGCAGGTTGGCAAAGGTGTGGTCCTCACCCTCAAGGTAGAACTCAAGGACGTTTTCCTCACGCTTGATGACCTCAATCTTCATCTTCCTCACCCTTCAGATGCTTTAGCAGGATCTCCAACGCCTGCTCCTTGTTCTTCACCAGTTCGTATTTAAACTTATCCTCCTTCCACTCGGCCAGACCCAGTTCCAGCAGGATGTCTATAACTTCCTCGGGATCCAAGTTGTAACGGATGGCTACCGGGAGAATCACCTCGCGTATCTGCCTCGTTGTCTGGAGGGAAACATCACCGAGATACTCACCCAGCCTTCCGACGAGTTTAATTATCTCCTCCCACGGCATCGACGTTACTAGCTCTCCATTCTTGACCTCCACGGTTTCCCCGAGGAGCTCAAGGGTCTTAACGAGGATTGGTGTCGAGACGCTCGCGCCGGCTCCCCTGAAGAGATCGTCGAGATTGTAGCGGTAGAGTCCGCGCCTATCTGGGTAGAGCTTAGCCCTCACGCGGTTGTGAATCTCCTTGATTTTGTAAGTCGCCTCGCGGATCTCCTCCTTCGTTCCCTGTATGTTTATCTTGAGGTCGTTGAGCTTTCCGTGGACGTAGATGAAAGCTGGAAGGCGGAGCTTCTGGAGCTCCTTGAGGAACTCTTCCTTCTCCCTATCGTCCTGAACGTGAATTGTAATTACCTTTTTTGCCCTCGCCATGCTCACACCTTCAGCTTTCTGTAGAGGGAGGAGAGCTTCCTTGTCTCGACGTGGCCGCATCTTGGGCAGACGAGCTGGTTCCCGCGTCTGACGAGTGGAGCCCTACAGCGTGTGCACAGCGCGTAAACCACCCCAAGGTCATGGCCTTTCGTGGAGAGCTGTATTGGACTCTTCTCGTTGGCTATTACCCTGGCCCTGATTACATCCCCAATCTTGAACTCGTTGGTCATGCTCTCGATGTAGCCCTCCCTAACCTGGGAGATGTGGATGCCGGCCAGCTTCGATGTGGCGATCTCCCTCTCGTTCCGGCCCTCGATTCTAACGAGCTGGACTATCGCAGCTTGGGGCTTGACCTCTATGACCTTGGCTATAACGATGTCTCCTATCTGCGGAAGCGGAGGCGTGTCCGTAACTGGTTCTATGCTTATTTCCATTTTGTTTGGATTTATCCTGACTCTTCCTGGCCTGATCGCGTAGAGTTCCCCGTTCTCCTCTTTAACACCATCACCAGGGAAGTACTCCTCGATGACGCCGAGATAATCTCCAGGGAGAACGAGGTCGCCGTTTTCTACCCGTTTCTTTTCATCCATTCTCCCACCTCCAAGGGAGTTCGGGTTCGGATTTTTTAAGTCTTTGCTATGGGACGTCAGGTGAGAGTTTATAAAGGCCGAGGGAAAAGTTTTAGTAATTCCTATTGACCCTAGGGTGGTGGTTAAAGATGAGAATGCTTCTAATACACAGCGACTATTTGGAGTACGAGGTCAAAGATAAGGCTTTAAAGAACCCCGAGCCGATAAGTGAAGAGCAGAAGAAGGGAAGGCTTGAGGAGGTTCTGGCAGCCTTTATAAGCGTTGAGAAGGTCGACGAGACCAATCCCGATGAAGTTGTAGAAAAGGCCGTTAACGAAATCAAAGATGTCGCCTCTCAGGTTAAAGCCAAAAACGTGTTCGTTTATCCGTTCGCCCACCTCAGCAGTGAGCTCGCCAAGCCCGATGTGGCCCTTGAAATCCTTAAAAAGATAGAAGAGCGTCTCAAAGAGGAGGGTTTCAACGTCAAGCGCGCCCCATTTGGTTACTACAAGGCCTTCAAGCTCTCCTGTAAGGGCCACCCGCTGGCAGAACTCAGCAGGACGATAGTCCCGAGCGGCGAAGCCAAGGCCGAAGAGGAGGTCCCAGAGGCCCTCAAGAAGGAGGAGGAAGAACTCGTCAGCTACTGGTACATACTCACCCCCGAAGGCGAGCTTATCGAGGTCGACAAGTTCGACTTCACAGGCCACGAGAACCTCAGAAAGTTCGCCAACTACGAGATAAGCAAGAGCCGCATCGCTGACAGGGAGCCACCACACGTCAGGATAATGCTCGAGCAGGAGCTCGTGGATTATGAGCCGGGAAGCGACCCAGGCAACCTGCGCTACTACCCGAAGGGCAGGCTGATAAAGAGCCTCCTCGAACAGTACGTAACTGAGAAGGTCATCGAGTACGGCGCGATGGAAGTCGAGACCCCTATCATGTATGACTTCGAGCACCCAGCTCTCGAGAAGTACCTCAACCGCTTCCCAGCGAGGCAGTACATAGTTAAGAGCGGTGACAAGAAGTTCTTCCTCCGCTTTGCGGCTTGCTTCGGCCAGTTCCTCATCAAGAAGGACGCGATAATAAGCTACCGCAACCTGCCGCTCAGAATGTACGAGCTCACCAGATATTCCTTCAGGCGTGAAAAAAGCGGCGAGCTGAGCGGACTCAGGCGCCTTAGGGCATTCACGATGCCAGATATGCACACCGTCGCTAAGGACCTCAAGCAGGCCATGGACGAGTTCAAGAAGCAGTACAAGCTCAGTATGGAGGTCCTCAAGGGTGTCGGGCTTACCCCAGAAGACTACGAGGTGGCCATAAGGTTTACGGAGGACTTCTGGAACGAGAACAGGGACTTCATAGTGGAGCTCGCCAGGATTATAGGAAAACCCGTGCTCATCGAGATGTGGAAGCAGAGGTTCTTCTACTTCATCCTCAAGTTCGAGTTCAACTTCGTGGACAACCTCGACAAGGCGGCCGCACTTAGCACAGTCCAGATAGACGTCGAGAACGCCGAGCGCTTTGGTATCACCTACTACGATGAGGAAGGCAAGGAGCAGTATCCACTCATACTCCACTGCTCGCCGAGCGGAGCAATAGAGCGCGTCATGTACGCCATCCTTGAGAAACAGGCCAAGCTCCAGGCCAAGGGAGTAAAGCCGATGTTCCCGCTCTGGCTGAGCCCGATACAGGTCAGGGTCATTCCGGTCAGCGAGGAGGTTCTTGACTACGCCCTCTACGTCGCAGGAAAGCTCGAGGGGGCAAGGATCAGGGTCGACGTCGACGACACCAACGACAGGCTCAACAAGAAGATAAGGAAGGCAGAAAAAGAATGGATTCCCTACGTCATCGTGGTCGGCAGAAACGAGAAGGAGCAGAACACTGTAACTGTAAGGCGCAGGAGCGGAGGCCAGGCCGAGATGCAGCTCGAGGATCTCATCAGGGAGATAAAGAGCCAGACTGAGGGCTTCCCCTACAAGCCGAGGCCTCTGCCACTTCTCCTCTCGAAGAGGCCCAAGTTCAGGGGCTGATTTTTCTGACCTTTAATTTATCCATCCCTCTGTTTTTGGTAACCTTGAATGAATAAGCCGTTGGCTCGAACTCCTCGTAGGGGGCCGTTATTAGATAGAGGAACTCTTTTGGACCGTCTTCGTCGAGTTGAGACTTGGTAAGGATGACGTAGTCGCTTATGCTCGCCACCCACGCCACGAAGCGCTGAGAGACCACGTCCCTATTGATTGCAAGGACCAGGGTGGAATCCAGGAGCTGAATGCTCTTCGAGGCAAGCGTCTGATTTAGAAGCTTCAGGGTATTATCCTCCCCCAGGAGGAGGGAGGCCCCATCAAGGGTGTATATCAGGCGAAGTGCCGGTTTCTCCGAGAGATATTCCTTCAGTGGACCATCGTAGATACGCTCTATCTTCGGGTTCAGGGTCTCTGGCTCGACCTTATCGAGGTAGAAGACGTTGGGAAGCTCCTCCTTTGAGAGGTACCTGGACCCAAAGAGGTCTATTATTGCCATCTCCCCTTTCTCTAGGGTGTTCCTGATGTCAAGGCCAACTGTTTCGGCCTTTCTTATGAACGCACTTAGCGGGACGCTGTAGTTTGAAACAATTCCAAAGTAGCCGTTTTCCAGGCCATAGCGTAGAAGGAGCAGCGCTATCTGCCAAGCCGACGAGTAGGCATCGTAGATTACGCTAACCGTTGAACCTGGGAGGTGCTCCTTGTGGAAGATTTCAATGACGTTCATCTCCTTCACTGGCACCACCTCCACGAATGATGCACACTGAATTCCAGCCAGCTGATTGTAACAAGAATTAGAGAAGAAGAAATCACTCGACGGACTCCCGCATACCTGCCATAATCTCGTCGAGGAAGTCCTTGGCCTCTTCGCTGAACTGCTCCCTCGGCACTTCTTTTCCGTACTTGTCGTAAACCTTGCCATCCCTGAAGTTGATTTCGAAGACCTCGTACCTCTCCTCGCTCTTCTCATGGTGCTTGATACCGTGCCACTTGAGGTGCCTCTCGACGCTCTCTATATCAACATACTTCCCGCAGTCTTTACACCTGTAGAACTGCCAGAAGACGTAGTCCTGGCCAGCCAGCATGTTGTTCTTGATGTGCTGGACGAGCACGCCCCCAAGGTACTCGTAGAAATCCTCCTGAACCAGCCTGCCGTCCCCCTCGACGACCTTGAACCCGCTCCACACTATGTGGTCGTTTATGTCGGCGAGCGTTGCCTTGAGGTAGCGGTAGGTGAGGATAAAGGCCCCGTTGTGGATGTAGAAGACGCTCTTGTCCGGTATGGCGATTATCCTTATTCCATCAGCGTCCTCCTCTGAAAGCTTCTCCGCGTGCTCCTTATTGTCGGCGACGTCTATTGTTATCTTCACACTGCTCTTCTTGTGGATTCCGATGATTCTGTCATCCTTAATCTCCCAGTAATAGTCATCAAGGTATCTCACTTGGGCATAGACTTTTTTAATCCTCGGACTGAGCTCCGCGTAGGTCATTAATCACCACCGTGAAGAGATGGAAGCTAACGTTAATAAGCTTTAGCGAAAAATTTTAAAAAGGGTCGTTCTGCCCAATGGGGGCTGCGATTGAGAAGTGCTACCTTCCGAAGCGCCTCTGCCGTTTCTGGTACTCTCTGATTATCCTGAGGAAGTCTATCTTCCTGAACTCAGGGAAGTAGACATCGACGAAAAACAGCTCACTGTATGCTATCTGGTAGAGAAGGAAGTTGCTTATTCTCACCTCGCCGCCCGTCCTTATCACGATATCAGGGTCCGGCATGTTGGGGTAGTAGAGGTAGCGCTTTATGAGATCCTCGTCTATGTCTTCCCTGCTTATTTTTCCAGCGAGAACGTCGTCAACGATCTCCCTCACCACATCCACTATCTCGCTTCTCCCGCCGTAGGCTATCGCTATGTTCAGGAAGTAGTTGTCGTACTTTCTTGTGGCCCTTTCCGCCTCTTCAGCGGCCTCCCTGACGTCTTCGGGGAGGAGTTCCTTTCTGCCTATAACGTTCACGCGGATGCCGTACTTATGAACCCTCTCGTCGTGTATCAGCTCGTGGAACTTCTCCTTAAAGAGGTTCATAAGGGCATTTACTTCCTCTGGCGAGCGCTTGAAGTTCTCCGTGGAGAAGGCATAAACGGTGAGCGTCCTTATATTGAGCTCGCGGCACCACTCCAGAATCTCCTCAAGCTTTCGGGAGCCGAAGAGGTGGCCGTACCACGGGGGCTTCTCAAGCTTCCTCGCCCACCGCCTGTTTCCGTCCATAATTATTGCTACATGCTTCGGAATACGGCCCCTCTTAACCTTGTCTAGGAGGTAGCTCTCGTAGAGGTCGTAGGCGGGCTTGAATAAAATGTGGGGAATATGGGAAACCAAACGGGATATCATCACGCATCACTCGATTCTCTTCCTACCCTTCATGTGCTTTTCAGCCAGCTCGATATAAATCTCGGCGTTCTTCTTTGTCCACTCAATCTCCTCCTCACTGAGCTGCCTGACGACCTTACCTGGAACACCGACAACGAGACTGTAGTCCGGTATCTCCTTGCCCGGTGGGACGAGGGCACCGGCGCCAATGACGACGTGCTTGCCTATCTTAGCACCGTCTAGGACAACCGCACCCATTCCAATGATGGTGTAGTCCCCTATCTCCGCCCCATGAACGACGGCGTTGTGCCCGATGGTAACGTACTTGCCGATTATCGTCGGCTGTCCGTGGGATGTGTGTATGCTCACGTTGTCTTGGATGTTGGAGCCTTCGCCCACGTAAATCTGCTCTATGTCTCCCCTGAGCACGGCCGATGGCCACACGCTGGTCTTGGCTTCAAGAACAACATCACCTATGACCGATGCAGTCTCATCAATGAAAGCGGTCTCGTGAATTTTAGGCTTCTTTCCATCCAGCTCGTAGACTGCCATTAGTACCACCGCCCCTAACTCCTCGACATAACTTATAAACCTAACCAGACAAGATAGTCTGAGGGAGTGCAATGAAGTACAGAAGGGGTGCGAGTGCCGAGAGGGAGCTCATAAAGATGCTCGAGAAGGAGGGATTCGCAGTCGTACGCTCCGCCGGGAGCAAGAAGGTTGACATCGTGGCCGGCAATGGAAAGCTGTACCTCTGTATAGAGGTGAAGAGCACCCACGACGAGAAGCTCTACTTCAGTCGGGAAGATTACGATAAGCTCGTCTCCTTCGCGGAGAAGTTCGGGGGGAGGCCTATTATAGCTGTCAAGTTCATCAACAACGGCTGGCGCTTCTTCCATCCGGAAAACCTTGAGAGGGGAGGCAAAAACTATAAGGTTAGCCTCCAAACATCAAACTACCTGACCTTTGATGAGGTCGTTGGAAAGCAGAGGTCTCTCGAAGAGGTGATAAGTCGTGAAGCTTAGGGCTTTAATTCTCGTCCTCCTGATGATTCCGGTTTTCCTTCCATCCGCCAGCGCCCAGTCCCCGCTAGCTATCATTCCACTAAATGATAACTTTTCTGGTGTCCCTGGCGACGTTATAGTAATACCCTTCCGTCTCATAAACCTTGGAAACGAGACAATCTCGAACGTTACCGTGTACGTTACGGGACCGACGGAGGGCTTCCTTTACCAGAGCAAGGTCATCAGGGATCCAATCGGACCAAACGAGACAGTTCAGGACACTCTATCCGTGAAGATCCTTAACATTGATCCCGGAAAATATATCCTTACCATTGTCGCCCGTGTGGGTTCAAGCTACTCGGAAGCACAGGTAACGATAACGGTGAAAACCTTTGTCGATTACGCCCTCAGGATAGATGTCGACGATGAATACCTCTACGGAAACAACGTAACGGCCCTCCTTAGGATCACGTCCCAAGCGAACGGTGTTATCATCGGGCGGATAGGATACAGTTTCTATTACGATGGAACCCTTCTCAAGAGCTTTTCCACGGTCATCTACCTTAGACCCGGCGAGAGCTGGCTTCAGAACCTCACGCTGACCACGCCCAAGGTTGGCAACTACATGATTTACTTCTGGGGCAACTTTAGCGGCAGGTTCAAGAGCACCACCGCGACTTTCCGCGTCTACCAGAGGAACCTCAAATACGAAGCCTACTTCAGGGACGGAGTGATTTACGTTCAGGTTTACGATGAGAACGGAAACGGCGTCCCAGATATCTCGGGTAAGATAAACGAAATTCCGTTCAAGACGGATGACGATGGCACAGTCGCCTACCTGGTGAACCAGCCCGGAACGTACAAAATAGTGCTCAACCTCGATGGAAGAATCATAACAACCTTCGTCGAGGTGAAAAAGCTCTTTCTGAGCTATTCTCAAGAAAATGATACACTGCTGGTTAAAGTCGTGGATTCCACCGGCGTTCCAGTTCCCAACATCACCGTAACGGCATCGGGGCCCCTAGGAAAGACCTACGCCGTGACGGACTCGTCAGGTCTCGCTACGGTAGATCTGAAGAAGACCGGCTACGGGACCATCATGCTCAAGGCCGAGAGCAGCAGATACGTTGGAGCAGAGGCGAGCGTTAAGGTAGTTCCTCCCATAACTCCCACGCCGACGCCCACAACGACCACACCCGAAAGCAACGCCTCGACGAGCACAGTTCCGCAGGAGCCTCAAAAGGGCTACGGTCCCTTGGGTGTCATACTCATCATAGCCGGCATTCTATTCGCTGGAACGTCCTACGCGGCCTTCTTCATGCCGTTAACCCAAGAGGAAGTGCTCGACCGCTATTACTTCGTGAAGGTGAAGGCACCGAGGCTCAGGGGCATGGATAACTTCCGCTTTGAAAAGGCTGTGTCTGCCATAGACGTTAGGGCAACCAAGGGGACGGCAAAAGTTGAGGACAACAGAGTAATCTGGGAAATAGAGCATTTGGAGCCAGGTGAAGAGGCCTACCTCCAGGTAATCCTCGGCTGACCTCTTTTCTCCCTCTTCTGCGGCAAACCTTTTAAGGAAAGGAAGCTTTACCGTTAGATGGAAATCTTAACGAAAGAGGTGATTGAAATGGTGGACATCGAGCTTTTGAAAAAGGTCATTGAGGCTCCTGGTGTTTCTGGGTACGAATTTCTCGGAATACGAGACGTCGTCATCGAGACCCTCGAGGGCCACGTTGATGAAATCTATGTTGACAAGCTCGGCAACGTCATAGCCCACAAGAAGGGCAACGGGCCAAAAATCATGATAGCAGCCCACATGGACAAGATAGGCGTCATGGTAAACCACATCGACAAGGAAGGTTACCTTCACGTAGTTCCAGTTGGCGGCGTTGACCCGAGGACTTTAGTTGCCCAGAGGATTCGCTTCTTTACCGAGAAGGGCGAGCGCTTTGGCGTTGTCGGCCACATCCCACCCCACCTCCAGAAGCCCGAGGACAGGAAGAAGGCAGCCGACTGGGATACCATAGTGGTCGACATCGGTGTTGACAGCAAGGAAGAAGCCGAAGAGCTAGGCTTCCGCGTCGGCACAATCGGAGAGTTTGCCCCTGCCTTCACCCAGCTCAACGAGAACAGGATCGCTACGCCATATCTCGACGATCGCGTCTGCCTCTACGCGATGCTCGAAGCTGCAAGACAGCTCGAAGAGCACGAGGCTGACATCTATTTCGTGGCCAGCGTCCAGGAAGAGGTAGGCCTCCGCGGTGCCAGGGTTGCCAGCTACGCCATTGACCCCGAGATAGGCATAGCCATGGACGTCACTTTCGCCAGGCAGGTTGGCGACAAGGGTAAGATCGTTCCGAAGCTCGGCGGCGGTCCGGTTATGGACGTCGGGCCAAACATCAACCCGAAGATAAGGGCCTTCGCCGATGAAGTGGCAAAGAAGTACGAGATACCGCTCCAGGTCGAGGCTTCACCGAGGCCAACCGGTACGGATGCCAACATAATGCAGATTAACCGTGAGGGTGTCGCAACGGCAGTTCTGAGCATACCCATAAGGTACATGCACAGCCAGGTTGAGACCGCTGACCTGAGGGATATAGACCTTACGATAAAGTTCGCCAAGCACTTCCTTGAGGAGCTCAAACCCATGGACCTGACACCGTGATATGACGGCCGATTGAAATATCCCTTTTCTCCTTTACCTTTCGAATTGTTATTCTGTCGAGATACTCTGGGAAAAGTTTATTTCATCATTTCCCAAATTTTCTGTCGGGGTGTGGGTGTGAAAACCGAACTCGTGGTTGAGAGCATTGAACTGATAAAGGAAGCCATGCCCAATTCTTTTGAGGAGTTTCAAGCACTGGGCCTTGTGAAAGATGGAATCTACAAAAGGCTCGAGTTCGCAATACAGTGCGTTCTAGACATCTGCTCTCAAATAGCGCGGGAACGGGGGATAGTGAGCTTTGGCTACAAAGACCTGGTGAACAATCTGGCCGAAAACGGAATAATATCCCCCGAGTTGAAGAAGAAGCTTTCCTTCCTCGTGGATCTGAGGGAGGTACTGATATACAACTACGACCTGATGAGCGATGAGATAGCCTTCCGGAACATGCCCGAGTACATCGAGTACCTTGAAGCTTTCCTGAAGGAGGCGCCGTGGAGGAGGGACTGAACCTAGACCCGTTAATTCTTTCGGCAAGGCTACAATAAAGGGAGATGGGATACTATAATATCCCTTTAAAAAGCTTTGAGGAGGCGTTGGCAATGATTGAGATTGAGGTTAAAGGCTACGCGGACGATAAGGTGTTCGAGCGTGTCAGGAGAAATTTCAAGCTGATTAGACGAGAATACCACGAGGACACCTACTTTCAGCACCCCTGTCGGAACTTCGCAGAGACCGACGAGGCACTCAGGATAAGGATACGAAAGTTCAACGGACATTTTGAGGCATTCATGACATACAAAGGACCGAAGATCGATCCGAATTCAAAAACAAGGCGGGAAATAGAGGTCCCCCTGAGCGACCCGGACAGGCATGTAGAGATTCTTGAGAGCCTCGGCTTCGAGGAGGTAATGACCATCGAGAAGACCAGGGAAAAGTACTACGTCGACAAGGGTATCCTTATAATGCTCGACGAGGTCGAGGGCTTAGGGAAGTTCATCGAGATAGAGGCACTCGCCGAAAGTGAAGAAGCCGTAGGGGAGACCGTGAAAATATTAAGGGAAATCCTGATCTCACTTGGAGTTAAAAAGTTTGAGAGGCGTTCCTATCTCGAGCTGATACTGGAGAAGGAGGGAAGCCATGGAGAAGCTAGATGAGTTTTTTAAGTCCCTGATGGGCGAGAGGAATGGAAAATCTGACCTGGAAATACTCGAGGAGATCGAGGGCTACCTCCAGACAGGAGGGGTAGATGAGGCTATAGCCCAGCTTAAAAACCTTGAGAAGGAACAGAACATCTTTTTAGCCCTCAGAATGATCATGCGCTCCATTGTGAGCCAGCTGGACGAGCTGAACCAGTTGGGCACCATCACCCAAGAAGATCTTCAGAAAGTCCACGAGAAAGTTAAGGAATTGATACCCATCGTGAACACTGTCTTCAACTCCAGGTATAGGGCACTTCTCATGGCAGACCTAGCCGTGCTTTTCTACCGCCTTAATGATGAACTCAACGGAGACATGGCCCTCCGCACTGCCATCGATTTGGCAAGGAACCACGACGACATCCTCAGGGACATAATGATGTGCCTCATAAGGAAGGGTCTTCTTAACAAGGCGGGCTATGCGATGAAGATGGTCAGAGAACCCGAGAAGCTCGACGTCGTTCTCGTCCAGCTGGCGGAGATGTTCTACCGTGCCGGGGACGTGAAGAAGGCAAGGCTGATAATCGATCACATAGCCAGTCCGTTTCACAAAGCGATGGCCCTCTACTACATAGCCGCCATAGAGGCAGAACATAACAAAGAAGAAGCGCTCAAGATACTGGATGCAGCTTTTCAAATGGCAGAGAAAGTCGAAGACCCAGAGGCAAGGTTTGAACTTACGCTCAAGCTCTATGAACTGAAGCATTCAATCCTCGGTAACACATTCAGTCTTAAAGAGATTTTATCTCGAAAAGGAGGTCCTCCTCAGTAAAAGCCAGCCGCTTTATCAATCCCCTCTTCTTGAGCTCATGGGAGATTTCAAGGCTCGGTGGGAGCTTTACGCCAAGCTTTCTCAGGACTTCAACTTCCTCCACTATTTCCCCTGGCTTGCCTTCAAGTACTATCCTACCCCCATCCATGACGATTACCCTGTCTGCAAAGCGGAGTATGTACCCCGTGTGATGCTCAACCAAGATGACTGTGATGCCGTATTCTTTCCTGAGGAGAGAGATGAGTCCAAGAACCTCCTCCCTTCCAACGGGGTCGAGCTGGGACGTGGGTTCGTCGAGAACCAAGACTTCCGGCTTCATTGCCAGAATTGCTGCTATAGCCAAGCGCTGCTTCTGTCCGCCACTTAGGTTGGGGGGGAACTCCTTCTCTAAGCCCTTCAACCCGGAGACTTCCAGTGCCCACATAATACGTCGCATAATTTCGTTTCTGTCAAGACCAAGATTTTCAAGCCCAAAGGCTATCTCGTCCTCAACAGTCATGTTAAAGAGCTGGCTTTCGGGGTTCTGAAGAACCAAACCAACGATTGTCGAGAGCTTTGCCACGGGCGTCTCCTTTGTGTTGTATTCCTCCCCAGTTTTTGGATCCCGTACAATTACATCCCCCGAAAAGTCCCCTTTTATCGAATGAGGGATTATGCCGTTAAAGGTCAGGCAGAGCGTTGATTTTCCACTTCCACTTGGCCCAAGTATGCCCAGGAGCTCTCCCTTTTTAACCTCAAAGCTAACGTCCCTCAGTGAATAGTTCACCGCCCTGCGGTACCTGAAGCTTAGATCCTCAACGGTTATCACCTTCATCTCTTGCCCACCACCCTGGGCGCGAGGAAGAGGACGCTTATTATGAACACCAGTGTGGAGAATATCTCCAGCCTGCCTATCCACATGTGGAGAATGAGAAGGATCTTCATATCGATGGGGAGGCTGGGAGACGTTATTCCAACGCTCAGTCCGACGTTTCCCTGAGCGGAAGCCACCTCAAAGAACGAATCCACAAGTTTTGTTCCAAGGCGGAGCATGGTGTAGATCGTTCCAAAGAGCAGAAACGCCAAGTACGTCATGGTGAAGCTCATGACCTCCTGGAGATCCTCCTCACTGAAGATGTAGTTTCCAACCTTCCTTTTGATAATGGCCCCCCTCGGGAGCAGGGCCTGCTGAATGGTCCACTTCAGACTCTCGTACATCAGGATGACTCGGATGAGCTTTATTCCACCGGCGGTGCTTCCCGCTCCACCACCTATGACCATCAGCATACCTATCATGAACTTGGCCAGCTCGGGGTATTTGCTCAGATCCGCTATTCCAAATCCAGTACATGTTATCGCCGATACCGAGTGAAAGATAGACTGTCTGAGGGCTTGGCCGATGGTATCACCAATCTGGGTCAGGCTGAATGTCATTATTGCCACCGTTGGAAGGAGGAAGAAGAATATGTACCTAACCTGAACATCCTCGAAGAAGGGCTTGAGGTGTCTCTCCCGGAAGATTTTATAGTGGACGGTGAAGTTGACGGCACCCATAATCATGAGGAATATCGTAACGGCCTCTATGGCGGTGCTGTTGAAGTAGCCTATGCTTAAGTCATGGCTGCTCATACCGCCGGTTCCGAGACCAGTCATGGCGTGGATTACCGCATCAAAGAGCGTCATGCCGTTGATGTAGTAGAGGTAAACTCCAACCAGCGTGAGGACGAAGTATATCTCAAAGATTACCTTGGAGGTGTTGACGAGGTTCGGCAGAATCCTTTCGCTCCTCGCCTCGGCCCTGTAAAGCCTCGCCGCTGCAACACCTGGGCGGATGAGTATTGTGAGCGCGACGAGGACGATACCTATACCTCCCAACCACTGCATCCAAGAGCGCCAGAAGAGCAGGATATGGGGATAGCTCTCTAGGTTGCTCATCATGGTGAGGCCCGTGCCTGTCCAGGCGGACATGCTCTCGAAGTAGGAATCAATAAATGGCATGTTGGCGATGCTCATGAAGGGGACGACGCTGATAAATGACGCAAAGAGCCAAGTGAAAGCGGCAGAAACCATGGCCTGCCTGAGATTAACGTCCTCGACTTTCCCCAGATGCCTGGCAAGCCATGCGCCAAGGAGGATGCTGAAAACACCAGGGACGGCGAAGTATATGACGTACTGAATTTCATTCGGATAGATCCAGGCTAACAGAACCGGAAAGAGGTAGGCAAGGCCAACGCCCTGAAGTATGGCTCCAATGAGGTTTTTAACTACGAATAGATCGTCCGAGATATTGATGTACTTCCCTAGCTCTAGCATGGGCCCACCGTAGATTAAGGGTTCGCACCAAATAAAAGGTTTTCTCAGGTGGAAAGGTTTAAGGGGCGTGAGAGCTTTCTTAGCTCGGTGATAGAACGTGAATGAAAGGGAAGCCTTCATAAAGGCTGGGGAGATAGCCAGACAGGTTAAAAAAGAGGTAATTGACCTCATAAAGCCAGGCGCCAGGCTCTACGATATAGCGGAGTTCATTGAGAAGCGAATAGTCGAGCTCGGCGGGAAACCGGCTTTTCCATGCAACCTTTCCATAAACGAGATTGCTGCACACTACACACCGTATAAGGGCGACGAGACCGTTCTCAAGGAGGGCGACTACCTAAAGGTAGACATTGGAGTCCACGTCGACGGTTACATAGCGGACACTGCCTTAACGGTTCGTGTCGGGATGGAAGAGGACGACCTCATGGCGGCAGCCAAGGAAGCCCTTGAGAACGCGATAAGCGTTATTCGTGCAGGGGTAAAGATAAGCGAGATTGGAAAGGCCATAGAGGAGACCATCAGAGGCTACGGCTTCAATCCCATAGTGAACCTCAGCGGGCACAAGATTGAGCGATACAAGCTCCATGCTGGCATTTCCATACCTAACGTTTACCGCCCGGCGGACAGCTACGAGCTCAAGGAGGGCGACGTAATAGCCATAGAGCCCTTCGCTACAACTGGTGCAGGCCAGGTCATAGAGGTTCCGCCCGCGCTGATATTCGTGTACCTCCGCGACAGGCCCGTGAGGATGATCCAGGCAAGGAGGCTTTTGATGCACATCAAGAGGGAATACAACACGCTTCCCTTCGCCTACCGCTGGCTCCAGGGCTTCATGTCCGACAATCAGCTCAAGCTCGCTTTAGCGCAGCTCGACAGGGTGGGGGCGATATACAGCTACCCAATACTCAGAGAGGTTCGCGGAGGACTGGTGACTCAGTTCGAGCATACGGTTATAGTCGAGAAGGACGGCGCGCTGATAACCACGTGATTATTCGTTATTTTATTTTTTCACCACACATAGAGGGGCCTCCTGAGAAACGATGAGGTTGCCCCGTACCCTAAAGCTCGTACTGTACACAATGGGGCCTTCTCCCAAGAGTTGTCATAGCAGTGATGAGCTCCCTCAAGTTCCAGGTGACAGCCTTTATCGAGAAAGGCAGCACAGCGTTTTTATGGATGGTCCTTGTGTTAATCGGGATTTCAGTGGCGCTCGTTGGCCCAGTTATCAGAGTGCTGAAGCCGGTTAGAGAAGGGGAAAGGAGCTAACCCCCAACGGGCTCGGCAGATGGCGCCGGGGCAGGGATTTGAACCCTGGTGGGCAACGCCCACGGGATCTCGAGTCCCGCGCCTTCCCAGGCTAGGCTACCCCGGCGCGGTTTGGAGTTCTCATGCGAGTTTTATAAATCTTTCCGCGAAACATTTATTAACCAAACTTAACTAAAATCCCCTCGGAGAAGTTGCAAAGGTTTAAATTATCGAGCACCCAATAATAAAGTGAAGGAGGTGGCAGAAATGGTCGGTATTCTTGTGCAGGAGGTTATAACTGAGAAGTTCCAGAAGATAGACATCAACGCCCCGCTTTCTGAGGCGATTGGCATCTTTGAGAAGGAGGACCCGGACCTTATTCTGGTCTTCGATGGAAACGTGTACAAGGGTGTCCTGACCCAGGACCTTATTATACACTCCCATCTCAAGTGGAACCCAACCAAGGCTAAGGTTAAGGATGTTTATAAGACCGCTCCAGTTATCAAACCGAACGAGGATCTGAGCAAGGCCGCCAAACTTATGATTGAGGTTGACCTGCGCTCCCTCCCTGTTGGGGAGAGCAAAGCTGAAATAATCGGAGTCATAAGCGATTTAATGCTCTTGAACAGGATCGCTAAGGAAGAGTTCGGAAAGAGAAAGGTAGAGGAGTTCATGACGAAGGATGTTATCACCCTCAGAACGGACGACACGGTTGCCAAAGCCTTAGCGACGATGCGCGACCACGCCATCTCGAGGATTCCCCTCGTTAACGAAGAGGGCAGGCTTGAGGGCCTCGTTACGCTCCACGACCTCATAGTCAGGTTTATAAAGCCGCGCTTCAGGGCTCAGACTGGTGAACTCGTCGGCGAGAAGATACCGCCCTTCTCGACCCAGCTCAGGGAGGTCATGATAAGGGGCGTCATTACCATACTGCCCGATGCCACTGTCCAAGAAGCCGTTGCAACGATGATAGACAGCAACATCGATGGCCTCGTAGTGGTCGATGAAAACGACAGGGTCAAGGGAGTCCTGACCATTAAGGATCTGCTCCTACCAATCTCAAGGATGGTCGAAAAAGAGGTAAAGTTCTACCTCCAGCTCGGAGGAGACGCCGCCATACTGAGCGATTTCACCAGGGAGAGGATTATAGAGGACATCAAACGCTTTGTGGACGGTTATGAAGACCTGCTCGGCAACGAGGGCATAATATACCTCCACCTCCGGCGCTTCAGCGAGAAGTTCAGGGGAGTCTACCTCTACCAGGCAAGGATGAGAGTGGTCACCGACAGAGGCATCTTCATCGCAACCGGAGAAACCTGGGGAGCGATACAGGCCGTCCACGATGCCATTAGAGCCATCGAGAGACAACTACTCCAGAAGGCAGAGCTGGAAAGGGACACCCACTACTACAAGCGCTTCCTTGAGAGAATAGGCCTGGCTTGAAAATTTGATGCAGTCACTCCCTCGAAAATTCCCTTTCCAGTATTTTTTTCTGGAACGTCTCGAGTGCACTGGAATTCACAACGAGTATCAGCGTGCCCTTATTGGCCAAGACCCTGTCCTTCACGTTCAAGAGGAATTTAATGGCGTTATCAAAGCCATTCTCCAAGATGAGATATTCAAAGGCGTCTATGTAGACTACTCTGTATCCCCTCTCTACGGCCCTTGCTATAAGGTCAGTCAAGATGTCTATTTTAGTTGGGCTTATGGCGTAGATTGTGGGAGAGTCGTGGAGCTTACCTTCCTTGGCTCTCGTGATCCAAAACACTATGGCCTCGGGGTTTATTCGCTGTTTGAGCTTGTTGACATCCTTACGGGTTATCATCACTAGGCCCGGCTCAAGCTCCCAGTCTCCAAACTCCCGAGTCACTGATTCTCTGGTGGGATACAGAAAAGCTCCGGGGGGTATATCACGTTCAACTTCGGGTTCAATGTGGAAGAACGGATAGAACATGAAGCTCAATGCCCCAATCGCCATCATTATTCTGAACATTGTGCCCAAGAAAAAGCCGTACGGGACAAACCACTTCCAAGTGGCGGTTACGGGATACGTAGCGTTCAGCAGTCCAAGGAGCATCATCCCCACAGGAAACAGCAGCTGTCCGAACTTCTTGACTATGATGTAGCGGTAGAAGACAATCCCCGCATAAACATAACCGAGAGCGTAGACCAAGAATGGCCCTAGGGCCCTTATGGTTAAGTCGGGATAGAAGTGAGTCGTGTTTGTAACGACCAGCCATAGGTATGAGAAAATACCAAACCCCAAAATGACAATAGAATCCCTCATCGATGGGTTCGGGGTTTCCAGATACCTCGCGGCCAAGAGCAAAAATATTCCTTGGAGTGCGGTGTTTACCATATCCAGAACGAACGCCACCTCTAGAACAAGCTTGAGCCCCAATGGCTCCAGAAGGAGCTGCTCTGGGGAGATAGCCGAAAGAAGGAAGGCCACCATCAGGAGCATCCAGCCTTTACTGCGCTCTTTATATGTTTTATACGCTGCCACTCCGAAGAGTATCCACCTTGAAATTAGGTTGAGGGCGTATACCCATACCACAGTTCTCTAACCTCCTTTTCCTGCTTCACTACCACGAGGCTGTTGCTTGGCACATTTTTATCGACGATGACCCCGGGTCCGATAAATGAGTTGCTCCCGATTTTCCTCCCCGGATAGATGGTCACGTGTATGCCTACCTTAACATTGTGGCCTATTATCGCCCCGAGCTTTCTCCTTCCAGAGTCTTCGAGTTTGCCCTTTATCTCGACTTTTATGTTCCCCTTATCGTGTCTGAGGTTTGCGGTGATCGTTCCAGCACCAAGGTTTGTGTTTTCCCCTATTATCGAGTCACCCACATAGTTGAGGTGGGGAGCGTTACTGTTGTCCATAATTATGGAATTCTTCACTTCGACGGCGTTCCCGATGTGACAGTTGTCACCGATGCTTGTGTAGGGTCTTATGAAGCAGTTGGGGCCTATGCGCGAGTTTTTGCCTATCTTAACCGGCCCGATGATGTAGGCCCCACTACGTACCACTGTTCCCTCGCCTATCTCCACGGGCGGAACTATGGTTGCCCCCTCCTCCACGATACCCCGTATCTCGTGCCGGAGGTAGTTTTTAAGGAGGTATTCGTTAAGCTCAAGAAGGTTCCACGGTCTCCCAACGTCGTTCCAGTAGGCTGTATAAACTGCGTAGGTTATTCGTTTGCCCGCGTTGATCATCAGGTTGAGGGTGTCGGTTATCTCGTACTCCCCACGCTCGCTTGTTGGGGTTTTCTCAATGAACTCAAAGACATCTGGCTTAAATATGTAGACGCCGAGGTTGGCGTAGCCGGGTACCTTCCCAGGCTTTTCCCTGACGGCCCTCACAAGGTTCCCATCAACCTCTATCTTCCCAAAGTGGCTCAGGTCATCAAACTCTTTAACCAGTATCGCGGCATCCGCCTTTTCCTTCTTAAAGGATTGGATGAGCTCCTTAACGCCATCTATCTCGAAATAGATATCACCGTTCGCCACGATGAACTCCTCGCCCTCGATGTAATCCTTAGCAGATTCTATCGCCTTCGCCGTACCGTCGCCTTCGAGCTGGTCAACGTAGGTTATCGGCTTTCCGTTGAACTCGTCCCCTAGGGCTTTAACCAGTCTCTCCTTCTCATACCTGACGATGAGAATAAACTCATCCACGAACGGAGAGAGGTTCTCTAAGATGTACTCTATTATCGGCCTGTTGGCGACTTTTAGTATTACTTTTGGTCTGTCGTCCGTCAAGGGCCTCAGTCTCTCACCCTTCCCAGCGGCAAGCACTACAGCCTTCAAAGGACCACCCCCAGGATGTATACAATCACCGCGATGGAACCAAAAATAGTGACGAATACCTTTCTACCAAGGATATTAGCGAGTTTCAGGAGCAGACTCATCGTGAGTATGCTGGTCACAAAAGAAGTGAGGAACGCGACAAATGAGATGCCCAATGGGAGCTGGGCTTCCCAGCCATCGAGAAAGATCAACCTCATCACGATGTAGACGGGTGCTATGAGAAAACTCAGCTCAAGGGCACGTTTTACGCTGACACCCGTGCCCAGAAGGGATGTTATTGTAAGCCCAGTCCTTGATATTCCATCTATGAACGCAATTCCCTGTGATACACCGACTATCAGGGAATCGAGGAACGTGGGCTCATTTTCACTATCGCGCAGGTTGCTCTCAACGTCCTTTAGTGGGGCCCTAATGCGCTTAGAGGTCAGCATTCCCATACCAATGAGGAGAGCACCAATGATGGCATTGACCATGTCTGCAGTCTTTGGACCAAGAACATCGGAGAGGCTCATACATACGGAGTACCCAACGAGAATCGTAAAGATTGAGGCGTAGAAGAGGAATCTCCCATCGGCATCTATGTTAATTTTGATGGCCTTTTGGGCGCCCTCGGCTATCTTTTCCCTGAAGTGGAAGAGGACTGCGAAGAGGATACCGAGGTAAGCCGGGACGAGGTAAGCCTCGTAGAGCGGGTTGATTCCCGCGAGAACCGTTTTTAAGAAGTACCCATCGGAACTTATTGGAAGCCACGAGGATAGCGCGACGATAACCCCCGAAATCGCTGAGCTGTAGTAATCGTACGGGTGAACCATGGCAATCACTAAAAGGTTTTAACCTTCGAGAAAAATAAACTTTTCGAGGGAAGGTCATGAAGCTAACGGTAATCTACGAGAACCACGCGGGATTCAAAAGGAACCTCTTGGGCGCACACGGCTTCTCGACTCTAGTTGAACACGGTGGAATTAAAGTCCTAGTTGATACTGGAACCGACGGAGAGGTGCTCCTCCGCAACATGGAGGCGCTGGAAATAAGGCCGGAAGAGATTGACTACCTTTTTATCACCCACGGCCACTACGACCACACAGGCGGGCTTAAAGCGTTTCTTGAGGCTAGAGGGAAGCGGATAAAGGTCATAGCTCACCCTGGAATATTCCGGAGGAGGATAGCACTGAAGCCACACAGGAGGAAGATAGGAATTCCATTCACCCGAGAGGAACTGGAAGAACTCGGGGCGGAGTTCATCCTCAGTGAGAAGCCCTTCGAGTTCGCGCCAGGCTTCATCAGCTCCGGCGAAATTGAGAGAAGAACCTGGGACCGGGCAGTCGGTTATCTCGAAGAGAACGGTGAGCTCCTCAGAGATCCGGTCATAGACGACATCGCTCTAATCGTTGACCTCGGCGATTCCATAGCGGTTATCACCGGTTGCGGACACTCAGGCGTTCTCAACATAGCCTGGCACGCCGAAGACGTTTTGGGGAAGCCCGTTAAAGCGCTAATCGGAGGCCTGCATCTCAGCGGTGCAAGCAAAGAGCTCCTTGATGACGTAGTTGAGAAAATTGACGCCGAAAAGCTCTACGCAGGCCACTGCACGGGCATAGACTCCTACGCCTATCTGAAGGCGAGACTTGGGGATAGAATAGAGCACCTCCACGTGGGCAAAACGGTAGAGCTCTAGCGAACCTTTAAATACCCAGCCGAAAAGCTAACCACCGCGAGAGAAAAGGAGAGGTGAGAGAGATGAAGAACCCATTCGAGAAGATGCCAACTGTCCTTACCGCTGACGAGCTCATCGATAAGGCCTTCCGAAGGGCTGAAAAAGCCGCCTCGGCATTCACCCCCAAGGGCAACAGGGTGAGCAAGGCCAGGCAGAGGGAGGAGCTCAGGGTTAGAACGGTCTCCAATGTCGTGAGGGACAACCTCAGAAAGATACTCGACAGAACGCCGGGCGTTTCGACGCTCCCCAAGTTCTACCAGGACCTGGTTGACACACTCGTCGACCGGGACCAGTTCCACCGCTCGCTGGCCCACGTCAACTGGGCAATAAAGACGATAAGGAACCTTGAGCAGAGATACGTTGAAAAGATACGCTACTCCAGAGACCCCGACGAAATAGCCAAGCTGAGAAGGCAGTTCTACGGAAGAGTTGCAGACATTATTAAGGAGATAGGAGACGACCTTGAGTACCTCAACCAGGCGAGGAACGTTCTGAAGGACCTGCCAGTCGTTGATCTCGAGCTTCCAACCGTTGTCATAGCAGGCCACCCAAACGTTGGCAAGAGCACCCTGTTGAGAGCCCTGACCAACGCGAAGCCTGAAGTTGCCAGCTACCCGTTCACCACGAAGGGCATCAACGTCGGCCAGTTCGAGGAGCACTACCTCAAGTACCAGGTCATTGATACCCCGGGACTGCTTGACAGGCCGTTAAGCGAGAGGAATGAAATCGAGAGGCAGGCAATTCTCGCTTTGAAGCACCTTGGAAGGGTGATAGTTTATATCTTCGACCCGTCGGAGTACTGCGGCTTCCCCATTGAGGAGCAGATGCACCTCTTCGATGAGATTTACGAAGAGTTCAGGGACTTCCCGTTCATAGTCGTCCTCAACAAGGTGGACATCGCCGACGAGGAGAAGATTAAGCAGGTCGAGGAGTTCGTTAGGAGTAAAGGTCTTGAGCCGCTGAGGATTTCGGCGCTGAACGGCGAGGGGCTGGAAGAATTAAAGCGGCGCGTCATAGAGCTGGTACAGCCAATGGTCGAAGAGCAGGCAAGGAAAATAATGGAGAAGGAGATAAGGAAGTTTAGGGAAGAGGAGTTTCTCTAACTTTACTTGACATCTTTCCTTGTGCTGACGCCGCAGTAGGGGCAGAACTCCAGATAGAGCGGTCTCATTGCCCCACAGTTCTCGCACTTTTCCTTCAGCTTTGCCCCACAGTTAGGACAGTGGAGGTAGTCGTCCTTGACTGGAAAGCCGCAGTTGTAGCACTTGTTCTGACCAATCCTGCGCCTGTAAACTCTCTCCCCCTTGAAGTACTCGCGCCTGAGGTAGTAAAGGGCCACAATGGAGGCACCGGCGCCGAAGAGACTCAGCCCTATGACCTGGAGGGTACTCCATATCGCCGAGAGTATCAGGTAAATCAGCAGCAGGGAAGAGTAAGCTATGAGAGATACCGTGTATATGTTCTGCCTTTTCCTGAAGAGCAGGAACGAGATTATGAAAATCGGCAGGGCGAAGAGGAGCTTTAACGCCAGGACTTTGAGCCTGTAAATCTGATACTCCCGATTGTACTCGTCCCAGATTTTTGCGTTCATCTCACCTACAAGCGCATTCAACTCTATCCACTGCCGATGAACCTCTTCATAAGCGCCTTTAGCTGCCAAATACCTCGCGTATGTCCTTTCGTAGTTCTCCTTTGCCTGAAGGTATTCCTGCCTCAGCTCCTCCGTGGCGTTGCCGCTCTCAATGGCCAGGCGGTACTCCTCACGCTTGAAGAGGTAAACCCTCTCCGCCTCAGTCAGGTTGCTCTCGGCCGCTTGATACGTTTTGAATAGCTCCCGTTCCAGGGAAATTAGCCTGCTCTGATTGTCGAGGAGCTCGTCTATTCCGTACTTGGTCTGGTAATCAGAATAGTCTGGCTCTGCAGGGATGCGTTCAAGCTCGCGAAGAAAGTTGATGCTCGCCAGAAGGAGAAACAAAACGAAAAGGGTCGCAAGTACTTTCTCAGCTCGGGAATATTCACCTTCCATAGGACACCATCATTACAAATTGGTCGCCAAACCATATAAGGGTTTGGAGCCCATGAAACTTTGGCACAAAGACATCAGAACCGAGCACCTAAAGGAAAGCTAAAAGAGTCAGCCCAAAGGAAGAAGGAGAAATCAGGCGTTCTCCTCCTTGATGAGGACGGCGTTAACGACGCCGTGCTGGCCGGGCCTGCTGGTGACAATGGCCCTGCCGATCTCAGTCTCGATAATGGCACCCTTCGTGATGATGTTCCTCCTGACGTACTGCCTGTTGGCCGGGTTCTCGACGACGTTGAGTATCTTGACCTTCTTGCCCTTACCGCCGTCGAAAACGTTCGCGTAGAGGGCCTCTATAAGGCGAACCTTCCTGTTGCCACCGTAGGTCCTTATGATCTTCTTCTTTTCCTTCTTCTCGGCGACCCTGGTGAAAGCGGGCTCTCTACCGAGCTCCCTCTTCCTCTTCTTCCTCGCGAGGATAATCCTTCCGCCCGAAGGCTTCTTGAGTGACCTTCCCTGCCAGATAGCCATTTATCTCACCTCATGAGCTTAATCTTCAACCTATCGCCACTTTGGGCGGTGCATTTATAAGCTTTTCTGGAAGGGTTTTTAAATTCTTTACCCACTTACTCTTCCAGGTGGTGGTATGGGGGCGATAGATGCCTTCTCAAGGACATTCAGCATAGTACTCGCCAACAAAAAGCTTTACCTATTCGTCCTGATAATGACGCTCATCCTCGCGCCACTGTCAGTCTACGTTATTCCCCAAGATTTTGAATACACCTACAACCAGACATCAATCCAGAGGGGCGACGTGATAGTCGAGGAGTATGGAACACCAATAGCGGGAGACGAGGCAGAGGTTATGCTCAAGCTCCTCGCTGGCCTGGCGGTTTATTTCCTTGTGAGCGTCCTTCTCAGCTCGGCCTTTCAATACGGAACAACAAAGGGAGTCCTCCAATACCTAGAGGGCGAAGACTACAGCTTAGGAGAACTTCTTAAGGACGGGTTCAAACACTTCCCCGGAGTGCTGGCAATCAACATAGTGTTCGGTCTGATCGTGGCTGTTTTCATCGGGATAGCCATCATCCCCATAGGCGTTGGCGCCCTGATAGGACTTCCAGTGGGTTGGATTTTGATTTTCCTGGGAGTGTTGCTGTTCTTCGCAGTCCTTGCCTTCTCGATAGGACTCACCTCCTTACCAGTTCCCCTCTACGTAGAAAGGAAAAACCTAGGCGCAGCCTTCGAAGCTTTTAGCCTGGTCTTCAGAAACGTCTTCTCAACAATCGGATTCGGGGTACTAATGACCATCGCGGTGATGGGCATTGTCATCATAGCGAGCCCGCTGGCCTTCATAATCCAGCTCACAGTTCCAGAGAACATAGCCCCCTACGTCTCGGCATTCGTTCAGGCCCCGCTGGATGCCCTCATGTACCTCTTCCTCTGGACTGGAGGTGTGGCCTTCTACAAGGAGCTCCAAAGAATGGAGGATATAAAAAAGGTGGACGCAGAGCTGGAAGATCTTGGTCTTGAGCTCTAATGTGTTCGCAGACTTCATTCAAACTTCTTCTCTTTTGCTGCTTTAACAAGCCCCCTGAAAACCGGCGCTGGGTTCATGGGCCTCGACTTAAACTCCGGATGGAACTGAGTGGCTATGAAGTAGCGCTTTTCTGGAAGCTCGAGTATCTCCATCCTCCTCCTATCGTCGCCAGCGATTCCACTGAAAACCATGCCAGCATCCTCAAAGCGCTCGATGTACTCCGGGTTGACCTCCCAGCGGTGCCTGTGGCGCTCGTAGATGAGTTCCTTGCCGTAGAGCTCCCTTGCGAGGGTGTTCGGCTTTATCTTGACCGGATAAGCACCGAGGCGCATGGTTCCGCCGAGCTTGTCGAGGCCCCTCTGTTCCGGCATGAGGTCAACGACGGGATAGGGTGTCTGCGGGTCGATCTCTGTCGAGTGAGCTCCCTTAAGACCGAGAACGTTCCTCGCAAATTCAACGACAGTCAGCTGGAAACCGAAGCATATGCCAAGGAAGGGTATGTCGTTCTCCCTCGCGTACCTTATCGCCATCATCTTGCCCTCAGTTCCCCTCGCCCCAAAGCCGCCGGGGACGATTATTCCGTCCACGCCTTCGAGGAGCTTAACCCCGTGCTTCTCAACGTCCTCTGCCTCTACCCAGCGGATCTTGACCTTGACGCCGTTGGCCACGCTGGAGTGCTTCAGAGCTTCCTTTATGCTGAGATACGAGTCGGAGAGCTTGACGTATTTGCCAACGATGGCTATCTCAACGGTGTCGGTGAGGGACTTGTACCTTTCCACCATCTCGCGCCAAGCATCTAGCTCGGGCTCCCTCTCAGGAAGACCGAGCCTCTTGGTGATGTACCTCGCGAGGCCCTCCTTCTCGAGCATCAGTGGAACCTCGTAGGTGTCCTCGACGTCGTAGGCGCTTATAACCGCCTCCGGCGGAACGTTGGTGAAGAGGCTTATCTTCCTCCTCGCGTCCTCTTCCAGCGGATCCTCGGAGCGCGCAACAATGGCATCTGGCTGAATACCAAGGCTTCTCAGCTCCTTGACGCTGTGCTGGGTCGGCTTCGTCTTCTGCTCGCCCACGACCCTGAGCTTGGGAACGTAGGTGACGTGGACGAAGGCGACGTTCTCTCTTCCTTCTTCAAGCTGCATCTGCCTGGCGGCCTCAAGGAACGGCATGCTTTCTATGTCTCCAACGGTTCCGCCGATTTCAACTACTACAACGTCGTAGTCCCGGGCAATGCGCCTTATGCGCTCCTTTATCTCGTTGGTGATATGGGGTATGACCTGAACCGTCGCGCCGAGGTATTCACCCTTTCTCTCCTTCTCGATGACGGCCGAGTAAACCTTGCCGGTGGTTATGTTGTGGTCAAAGGTCAGGCTGGTGTCGAGGAATCGCTCGTAGTTGCCGAGGTCAAGGTCAACTTCGCCGCCATCGTCGAGGACAAAAACCTCTCCGTGCTGGTAGGGGTTCATGGTTCCAGCGTCGTAGTTGATGTAAGGGTCTATCTTGATGTTGGTGGTTCTAAATCCGCGCGCCTTCATGAGCATTCCAAGGGAGGCGCTGGTTATACCCTTCCCGAGACCGCTAACGACACCACCCGTGACAAATATGAACTTGGCCATGGCAAAACCTCCACAAGTTATGTCGTTGGTTGATTGACGAGTGCTTAAAAGCTTTGTTTAGAAAAGGATAAAAGGCCCCCGGGACTAACTCATAAACCCCACCGAAAAAGCTTGAAGGAAACCCCGGGAATCCTCTGGTTTTGTGTAAGAACACCTATCGTCAAGAAGGTATGAACAGGAAATAAAGAACGGATTGAATTATTCAGTGTATTCAACGCCGTTTTTTCCTTCCTCTTCAGTCAGCTCCCTTATCTCATAAACCTTGAGCGGCACCTTCTTGAGGGCCTTGCCGATAACGGCCTTTGCTATCCTCTCAGCGTGCTCAATCGTCTGGGCGTTGTAGACCTTTATAGTGAGGTACATCCCGACGAGGCCAACGCTCCCAATCACAAAGGCACTCTCGAAGTGCGCCCCACAGACTGGGCACTGAGAATAACCAATCTCGACCCTAACAAAATCGAGCTTCTCCTTGTTGAGGGCCTTGGCGACCTTTGATACCGCCACGTTTATCGCATCCTCGCTCGTCTCAACGTCCCTGACTATGATGGGTGCCTCCAAAACAACTACGTAGTCTCCCATTGCTCCCACCTCTCAACCAAAAGCAAACAGTCTGTCATCTTCCCCCTTGAAGACTCCAAGCCTCACCCCAGCGTCGATAAAGCCATGTGCGTAGTTGAGGGCGGCAAAAGCCGTCACGTAGTCGCCTTTCTCGTAGTAGTATTTAGCGTCCTCAAAATAGCTCTTCGCCATAGTCAAAAAGTCATCCGCAACGCTCCTCAGGAGGCTCTTCTGGTGGACGGCTATTTCAAGCGTCCTAAGTGCCTCCTCGGTGATTCTAAAATACCTCCGGAGCTTTTCCTCGGTTATCTCTCGCTCCACCGGTCTCGCCTCACGGTTGGTAAGGAAGGAATCTTATAAACCTTATCCCATCAGCCCTTGCCTTCGGCAAGCGCTGGCGGAAAGTTTTTACTGCTCATACAACATAAAATCAGAACAGCGTGCAACTCTAATATGGCACTCCTTAACGAGTTTATCAATATAAACGGCAACTTGTAGGGTTTCATTTTTATTCTGACGTCCTTCGGGCGCCGTATTGAAGTGAAACACTGCAAAATAGCCTTTGATTGTAGAAACCACTCCTAGGAATTAGCAATTCCAAAAGCGACATACTAACTTTGATGAAACTTCGCGCAGGCGAACAAGCTTTTAGAAAAAGCTTGACCAAAAGAGTGTCCTTTTTCACAATTGCCCGAGAACAGTCATGCACTGCCCAAGGGCTTTTCTAACTAGAGTTTGTTCGAAGATGAGCGGGTAAAAAGGTTTCACATCTTATTTCAGCGCCCAAAGGGCGCTTTTTGAAAGTGAAACCCTGAAAAAGGAGCAAGTGAAACGCAAACTCTCACTAAAACTCGAAAACTTTTAGAGAAGCACCCAATCTTCCGCCAGCGCTTTCGTCAGAAAGGGCTGTTATGGTGGGCCCGCGGGGATTCGAACCCCGGACCTCCACCTTGTCAGGGTGGCGTCATAACCAGTCTAGACCACGGGCCCAACCCAAGGATGGTGGACCGGCCGGGATTTGAACCCGGGGCCTCCGCCTTGCCAAGGCGGCGCTCATACCAGGCTGAGCTACCGGCCCACTTCCCATCGACGCCGTAATCACCTACCAAGGTGGATTTATAAATTTTTTGGTCTTTTCAGATGAGCATCGAAAAGCTAATATTGGGGCTTGCAAGATTAATGATGGTGATAGCATGAACCCAGTTGAAGAAGCCCTCAAGATTAAGGAGGAGATAATCGCGTGGAGAAGGGACTTCCACATGTACCCAGAGCTCAAGTACGAGGAGGAGAGAACCTCCAAGATAGTTGAGGAGCACCTGCGCGAGTGGGGCTACAGGATCAAGCGCGTCGGCACTGGTATCATAGCAGACATAGGAGCGGGCGAAAGAACGATAGCCCTCCGCGCGGATATGGACGCTCTGCCGGTCCAGGAAGAGAACAACGTTCCCTACAAGTCGAAGATTCCAGGCAAGATGCACGCCTGCGGACACGATGCACATACCGCCATGCTCCTCGGAGCGGCCAAGATAATAGCCGAGCACAGTGAGGAGCTCAATGGAAGGGTTAGGCTCATCTTCCAGCCGGCTGAGGAAGGCGGAAACGGAGCATTGAAGATGATCGAAGGCGGAGCTCTGGATGGAGTAGATGCAATCTTCGGCTTCCATGTCTGGATGGACCTGCCGAGCGGAGTTATAGGAATACGCGATGGCCCATTCCTGGCTGGAGCTGGAATATTCAATGCCCTGATTAAGGGCAAGGGCGGCCACGGTGCCTCGCCTCACGAGACTATCGACCCAATTCCAATAGCTGCGGAAACCATACTGGCCCTCCAGACCATAGTGAGCAGGAACGTTGACCCGATAGAGAGTGGCGTCATCAGCGTTACCTCCATCTGCGGCGGGACGGCATTCAACGTGATTCCCGAGGAGGTCAAGCTTAAAGGAACGATAAGGTTCTTCAAGCCAGAGGTGGGCGAGCTAATAGTGAGGAGAATGAAGGAGATATTTGAGGGTGTAACGAAGGCCCACGGCGCTTCATACGAGCTCGACATTGAGGAGCTGACGCCGCCGACGGTGAACGATAAGAGAATGGCAGACTTTGCGAGGAAAGTGGCCGACAAATACGGCCTTACATGGGGCGAGGTCAAGCCGACGATGGGCGCAGAGGACTTCTCCTTCTATCTCCAGAAGGTTCCCGGGGTGTTTTTGGCCCTTGGCATAAGGAACGAGGAGAAGGGAATAGTCTATCCCCACCACCATCCCAAGTTCGACGTCGATGAGGAAGTTCTGCACCTCGGAACGGCAATGGAGGTCGCTCTGGCTTTCGAGTTCTTAAGGGAATGATCCATTTCCTTTTTACCCTATTGGAGATGCCTGCCGAGTATTATGTTTTCGCCAAGAACCCTGGGCTTGAGTTCCCCCAGAACGGTTTCATCAACGACGGTGCGAACCTTTTTGAACCCGATCTCCCTTGCCCGTCCCAGGATAAGGGGAAGGTCCTCCCGCCTGCCCCACAGGAACAGCGTGCCCCCATCGCCAGAGGGCAATCCCCTGAGCACGTAGTAGGACTCACCGAGCATTCCGCTCTCAAAAGGTATAACATCGTCCACACCGGCTATCCTGTCCCTGAAGGAAACGAACCAGTAGTGGTACGAGCTCTGGAACCTTCCCGCGACCATTTCGAGGGCCTTCACGTCGTCCCAAGAGAACTCGAATGTTTCAGGATCTTTCGGAGGTTCAGGGAACTTTGAAGTATCGAACTCGACGATGCTGGCCCTATAGACGACCTCTGAAACGCCTATTTTCTTGTAGAATCCGACGGCACTTGGATCGGGAGTTGCGGTGAAAAGTCTGCACCCCCTCTCCAGAGCAAGTTCCTCCAAGAACTCCACTATTGCCCGTCCAACTCCACGTTCCCTGAATTCCCTGTGAACTTCGATAACATCCAGGTGCGCTATTTTGGTAATCTCCCCATGCACGGGTTCTTCGCTTATCAGAAGTTCGGCCTCGCCAACGATCCTCCCATCTACTTCAGCCACCACTGCAATCTGCCCCTCAAGAAGGAGATTGTTTAGGTGAACCGCACAGCTCTCGATGCTCATCCAGGGGCCGCCGTGGAGATAGCGCTCGCTTACGCTCAGCTCCTCATAGTGGGCCTCCTCAACCCTTCCGCCTTCTCGTTTAAGCCACCGCTCAATTCCGGATCGGTGGACGTCAACTATTCCAGCCACGTCTTCAAGCGTCGCAATCCGCACGTTCAGGGTCGAGACCATAGCCATAAGCTCCCCTCTATTCCTTCGCGAGGTACCCGAACTTCCGGAGGATATGTACTATTCCCTCCGCCCCTCCCTCGCCGTAGGTCGCCCGCGTCACGTAGTCGGCTTCAGCTTTCAGTGTCTCCGGGGCCTGTCCAACGGCCACGCGGTAGCCAACAACGCGGAAGGCATCGAGGTCGTTCTCACCGTCGCCAACGTGAGCAACCTCTTTCGGACTTATGCCGAGAATCTCGCAGGCCTTCTCTATGCCCGTCCCCTTGTTTATCCAGGGCTTCTTGATGTGTATGGCAAAGCCGGAGTCAACAGCTATCAAGTTGAGTCCCAGCTCTTCTATGAGCCCTCTAACTTTCTCGACGGGAATCGTGCGCATTACCACGAGACCCGCCTTTCTTTCAGGCATCGAGAAGCTGAGAACGGCCTCGGGATAGCGCCTCTTTATCTCGCTCCAGAGGATCCACTCCTCGTCCATCATTGTGAGGTATATCCTCTTTCTCAAACGGCCGTCCTTTACTGAGAGGGCACCGCCATCCTCAGCCACGACCGGCCCGGTGGTCCCTATCATTATTGCCATCGCCTCGGCAAATGGTATAGAATTGCCCGTGACGAGCATGACCGGAACACCGAGGCTCTCAGCGAGCCTTATGGCCTTTAGAGCATCCTCGTGGAGCCGCCTGTCTGGATAAGTGATGGTGCCGTCTATGTCGAGAGATATGGCTTTAATCATTCTCTTCACCCTAAGGCCACTCAACGGCCACCGATAAAAGGGTTTCTTCCCATTCTTGTGGTGGCTAATGGTCCTTCATTATCTCCCTCAGGACACTCGTGGCGTAAACCCCCTTGGGCAGGAAAAAGCGGAAGCACATTCCTACGTCTGAGACATAGCCGTAGGTCAGGCCGAGGGGCCTTATGAGAAGTTCTCTCCTGCCACCGGGCTCGGCCATTGGTTTTGGGAGCCTTTTGAAGTCGTCCAGTGTTATCCCCTCGGCATCGAGCAGCTCTTCCTCAAGTCTTCCAGGAATACCTCTGGCGCGCCTCATGGCGAAGCCGAAGAGAGGGCCCGAGACCATCGCCTGACCCTTGTGGATTTTCTCATTGACGAATCCAATGTTGGTCTCAGTCACGCGGTAGGTTCTATCGCGGTAAGGTACTCCTCCCTTAACCTGGATGACAATATCACCCACAAGGGCCTCGTTAAGCGGCAGACCCTCCTCGATGCGGCGCGAGATGTAGAGGTTGAAGAGGTAGGACTGATAGGCGTGGATGAAGATGCGCATTATGGGCAACGGAAGCGAGAGAAATGCCTTTCTCCAGCTGCCGGTCTCTCGGTACCTGTACAGCATCGCCCGCTCATAGCGAAGGAACTTTGGGAACTCCTCCAGAGCCCTGTTAACGTCTCCCGTTTCCCAGAAGGTTTTCCTCGCCTCGTCCCCCTCCATGTTCCCCCCGTGGGCCCCCAGGAAAAGCCTCGCAGCGCCCTCAAAGTCGCCCTTCAGGAGGAGCTTCCCAATCAGGTGGTTCGTAACGCGCCTCTCGCCGAAGCGCTGGTAGCCGAAGTAGTTGGGGAAGCCGCCCTTAGACCGAAGCTCCCTCACTATCTCCTTCGTCCTCTCAAAGGCGCCCTCATCCACATCCCTGACGATTATCCTGAAGCGGTTGCCGAGCAAATGGCCGAGCTTTAAAGGTTTTCCGTAGCCGATGAACTTCAACTCTACATCCCTGATTTGAACGGCCTCAACCTTCTCCTTGGCCTCCCCCGGCACGCTGATGTACTGGTAGGTTACCGCGTGCCTGTCCTTTGTCCCGGCGAAGCCTATCTCCCTATGAGAAATCCCCGCGCGCTTGGCTATCTCCTTTATGGCTGCCATGGTGTCCCAGTTGCGCTTCTTGAGGAGGAAGATAGCATGCTTTTTTCCCTCGAAGATGCTCGGCAGGGGCTCCTCCATAACGATGAAGTCCTCGGGCTCAACTTTAATTCTCCCGCCTATGCCGGGCTTTTCGCTCAAATACTTAAACTGGGAGAAGAACTCGCAGTAGTCCATCTCTCACACCAGCTTCAGATGTCCCGTAACCTTGTCCACGAGCTCCTCCGGGGCAGGGCCGACCGCGAGGCATGTTATCGTTCCGGGCGGTATCTCGGTCAGGCCCGCGTCGCGTATGAGGGCCGTTGGAATACCGAGCTTCTCTGCGTGGGCCTTCAGCTCGAAGAGCTCCTTCTCGTTTTCTGCTTTAACGACGACTTTCTTTTGCCCCTCGTGGAACCAGTTTTTGAACCACTCCGGCTTCTCTTTTTGCGCCTTTATCGCCGCGGTTACGGCTCCGTGTGCCACCTGGACGGCCAACTTGCCTTTACTAAGCTTCAAATCCTTCCTTATGACCATGACCTGCTTGTACCTGAACATCTCCCATCCCGTGGAGAGTGAGAAAAGGGGCTTATAAATTTAAGGAGAGGAAAAAAGCTCAGAGCTCGACTATCTCGGAGCTTTTCTGCTCTTCTTCAGCTTTCTTGGGAAGTCCACCTGGGCGCCTGTGCTTCTTCCTCTCGAGCTTCTCCCTGAGCTTCTCGGATTCACTCCAGTACCTGTATGTCAGACCCGCGAAGACAGCGGTCAGGATTATGAAGACGATTCCAACGCCTTTCCATATGTTGGTTGTTGGGTTGTACCTCGCGGCGATGGCCTCTATCTTTTCGGCGACTGGAGCAGGATCGCTCATGTTGGCGAGAACCTGGTCGATGTACTTCGGAAGTTCCTCGGAGCTCGGATAAACCGGAACTTCCTTAACGATAACTTTCGGCGGGATGCTGTTTATAGTGACGAGGTTTCCGAACTCAGTTCTGTGCTCCCCGCCGAGCGGGTCTGCATAGAGGAGGATTGCCCTTATGCTGGTGAGGTTCTCCTTGAGGACTTTGAGATCCACCTGGACCGTCTTGGTCTCTCCCGCCTTTATGGTTCCAACATCAACCTCGGTTGGGCCATCGACGCTGCTGGGCAGGCTGAGAACGAGCGTGGCATTCTGGATGAATTCATAGTCCGGGTTCCCATCGGCAGCCTTAAGGGTGAACTTGACGCTGACTGTGTCGCCAACGTTGGCCGTGACGTAGTTGCCCCAGGTTCCGTTGTACGCTACGGCAGTAACGTCAATATCGGGGATGTTGTACACTTTAATCCCGGTTAAGACAGAGGAATAGACCGTTCTCTTCTGTCCAGTCTCGAGACTCTGCTCATCGTAGAAAGTGACCATCGCCTTTCCGATGTCAAATTCCCCGACTTTGGTCGGTTTGAGGACGTAGATAAGCGCAGGCATGTTGGTGAACGCCGGAAGCGTCTTGAGGTTCCAGGTCTTGGTCATGCTAACGAGCTCAAAGTCGCTCGGTATCGGGGCCGCGACGCTGACGTCGTAGGCGTCACCCCTACCGAGGTTCTCGACGTTTATAACGACAACCAGGTTGTCATTGAGGAGTATCTCCTTGGGAGTGGCGTCTATCTTGGCAATGACGTTGGCCTGCCTGAGTATCGGAGTTACCTGGGCACCAACGGGAGCGTAAATCCTGATGATGGCCCGCTTGTAATCCGGCTCGACACTCTGGACGGAAAGCTTGAGCGGGGCGCTGGGGGCATCCTTTGGAACGTCTCCAACCTCCAGGAACATCGTTCCAAGGCTCTGGTCGCCCTTGAAGATCTCGACTTTGGCAACATCTGGGATTGTTGAGAGTAACTTGACGTAGTAAGTGGTGTTGTCCACGGTTATCGGCAGCTTCTCATTGACGTAGAGGATGTCGTTGTAGACGAGAACCGTCTCAACGGGAGTTGTCGAGGGAGTTGTCTCTTCTCCTTCCCTTATTATCTTGAAGTCTGTTGAGGCCACTCTGGGGACGTAGACGTCTACTACTGCCGGACCGTCACTGGTGGTGTTCAGGAGCTGGATGTAAACGTAGTTCGAGTAAGAGTAAACGTCACCGAGCTTGTACCTGACGCTTCCACCGGCACCTTCGGTTATCACGAGGGTCTGGGTCTCGCCATATGGGAGGGTCACGAGGAACGTAGCCTGAGTGTCGGACGCGGAGGTAAGTTTTATGCTTATCTGGGGGAAGCCCTCTGGCAGGGTTACGCTCTCCCCAACGTTCAGGCTGTGGCCTGAGAGGAGCTTCTGAAGTGGAGACTGGATCTCAAGAAGGACTGTCTTGGTGTCTGACCTAATCCATGTCACGGAAACGTTCAGGTACTGGTTGTCTGCTGAAGGATAAACGAACGATTCGCCCTGCCCCACAACGTAGAGCTTTTCTCCGTCGGGCCCGTTAACCTGGAAGCTCAGCCTGCTCCAGTACATATCAACGTCAATGAACTGTATCTCAAACGGGCCCAGAACTGCCTTGTCTTTCAGTCCCAGGGAGACTCCTGTGATGCTCGCGTACTCGGGCACCGTCGCGGATTTTACTAAGTGCACCATAGGTGTCAGGGAGAGAAGCAGCAGACCCAACAGGATTAAAGTGATAGCCTTTTTCATATTTCCAGCCTCCAAAGAGTAGTCAACTAATCACCAAAAGGAAAAGGTAGTATAAAGGCGTTACGGTGTGAGCCTTCTTCTGTCCCTCGGGAAGAGTATGACTTCCCTGATGTTATTCAGGTCAAGCATCTGCTTGATGAGCCTCTCGGCTCCAAGTCCGAAGCCTCCATGTGGTGGCATGCCGTAGCGGAAGGCCTTGAGGTAGAACTCGAAGCTCTCCGGGTTCAGTCCCTTCTCCCTTATCTGCTCAACGAGGACATCTACCCTGTGCTCCCTCTGGCCGCCCGAGGTTATCTCGACACCGCGGTATTCGAGGTCGAATGCACGGCAGATCTCTGGCTTATCATCATATTTCATTATGTAGAATGGCTTGGCCTCGCTCGGATAGCGGTAGAGGAAGTAGATCGGCGCGTTCTCGTTCTCGAGCATGTACTTTCCGAGGAGCCTCTCGCCTTCAGTGTCTATGTCCTCGCCCCAGGGAATCTCCTTGCCAAGATCCGCTAGGATTTCAAGGGCATCATCGTAGGTGACGCGCCTGAATGGAGTCTTGACTTCCTCCAGCTCGAAGCCAAGGGTCTGGAGCTCCTTTTCGTTGTGCTCGCGGATGTAGTTGACGGTGTGAGCCACAAGCCTTTCGAGGAGCTCCATTACCTCCCCCTCGTTCTCGATGAATGCTATCTCGGCATCTATGCTCCAGGCCTCGTTGAGGTGCCTCGTCGTGTTGTGTTCCTCGGCTCTGAAAATCGGGGCGATTTCATAAACGCGGTCGAGGCCACTAGCCATCATTATCTGCTTGTAGAGCTGCGGGCTCTGGGCGAGGAAGGCGTCCTTCTCGAAGTACTTCATTGGGAAGAGCTCGGTGCCGCCCTCCGTTGCCGTGGCTATTATCTTTGGCGTGTGGATTTCTACGAAGCCCTCGCTGTGGAAGAAGTCCCTGACGGCATTGAAGAGGCTTGAGCGTATCTTGAATATCGCCATTACCTCCGGCCTTCTGACGTCCATAAAGCGGTTGTCAAGGCGAGTGTCCAGCTCCGCCTTGACTTTTCCCGTCGGGTCGAGCGGGAGCGGGCTCTGGGCCCTGCTTAGGACCTCGAGCTTCTCGGGGAGAATTTCGAAGCCGAGCTTGGCCTTTGGCGTGAAGTTCACGATGCCCTCAACAGCTATTACGTCCTCACTGTTAAGCTTGGGTATGAGCTTGAATATCTCGGGGTCAACCTTCTTCTTGGGTGCGGTTATCTGGACTATACCTTCTCTGTCCCTTATCCAAAGGAACTTTATTCCACCGAGGTCCTTAACTTCCCAGACCCAGCCGGCAACTTTAACCTTCTGGCCGTTTAACTCCTCGGTTATCTGACTCGAATAGTGCGTCCTGTACATCTCCACAACCTCCATAAGAAAAAAGAAGTCAGATGAAGTCCATTTTAACTTCCTCCCCAACTATCTGGGAGAGTATGCTCTCGAGCACCTCGGCCTTTTCTGGGAGCTTCTTTCTGTCCCTGCCGAGGACGAGGACCTTGTAGTAGGTTCCTCCTCCAGGCTTGTAGACGATATTAACACCGAAGACGCTCGCTGGGTAGAGCAGGTCGGTGGCGAGCTTCTTGACGTCGTCGGTTCCCTTCACTTCAACGCTCTCGATGACCCTTATCCTCTTTCCGAGCTCCCTCATGAGGGCCTTGATGTTCTTGCCGCCCTTTCCGATGGTTATCGGCACGTCGCCCTCTCCGACCATAATTATTATAAGGTCTCCAGCCTCGACGGCCCTCTTGAACTCAATATCAACGTCGCCAATAAGCTTGTAGAGGAGTCTCGCAACGGTAACGTCAAGCTCGGAGATAACCCCCTCCTGAAGTTTTTTCTCGTCAGCCGGGCACAGAATGTCGTCGGTCTTCAAACACACCTCACAGATTGGTGCCTTCATCTCCTCACCTCCCCTTGCCTGAAGAATGACCTTGAAGGGCTAAACCTTAATTCCGAGGGTTGTTTAAAAACCTTATTATGGAAGAAAAGGCTAGAAGGGAGTTCAGATTTCTCCCTCTATCTCGCGCCTTATGCGCTCTATGAACTCCACGGTAAAGCGGTGCCGCTCTTCCGCCATCTTTCTGGCGGTTTCGGTATACATGAGGTCTTTCAGCTTGAGTATCTTCTCCTCGAAGTGTTCCAGTGATGCATCTATATCCCTGCCGTGCTCGCCGGAATACATGAAGACCCTAGCAATGCCTATCGCGCCTATTGCGTCGAGCTTGTCAGCATCACTCAGAATTTTAGCCTCCAGGGTTCTTGGTTCCGGACCGCGGGAGAAGCGGTGGGCTTCTATGGCATGGACAACGGCTTCAACCTTTTCCTCCGGATAGCCCAAGCTCCTCAGGTAGTGCCTCGCTATCCTCGCCCCCTCGGCAGCGTGATCCTCGACCTTTCCGGCGCTCTCGAGGGGCCTCGCAACGTCATGAAGGAGGGCCGCCAGGGCCAGAATCTCTAAATCGGCACCTTCCTCTCTGCCTATGTGCATGCACAGGTTGAAAACGCGCTCTACGTGGCTGAAGCCATGCGTCCCTTCGCGTTCGAAGAAGTGCTCCGCAAACTCCCTCGTGCGTTCTATGAGCTTGAGGCTCTCTTCATCGGTTATGAAATTATCCAGCTTCATTCCACCACCTAAAGGGCCTCATTAACGATTGCCTTTAAAAGCTCAACGATTCTTTCATGAACCTCAGCGCTTATTCCATCAACGCTTTGAGAGCGGGTCTTTGAGACGCCATCTATGAGGCCTCCCTTAGCGAGCACTCCAATGATCCCGCGCTCGTTCCAGTTTTCCAAGAGGTTCTTTCCTACCTCAAAGGAAGCCTGGGCCAGCAATCCGTAGGCACCCCAGTTGGAGACGGCAGAAACTATAAGCTCGTCCGTCTCGACGGTGCTCGCTATCCTTTCGCCGTGAGAAACGTACTTTGCAACCAACTCCCTGATTTTCCCCATGCCTATCTCGTTGCCGCCGTCGCCTATGCCTATGGTCGGGATTCCCAGACTCCTAGCTTCAATGAATACCCCATCAAGTGGCTCTCTCTTTATCTCCATAGCGCTCATAGAATAGTATTTGCCATCAGCCGCTCTTCCTGGAGTCTCAACGCTGATTATGAGGGAGTAATCACTCGGCTCTGGAACTCTTGCGAAGGATACCCCGAATGGCTCAAGGACCATCTCGACTTCTGGATACGTTAAAATCTCCGCCTTTCCACCCAGCATCTCAACAGCCCTGTAAAGCGCCAGCGCTCCCGGCGGCCCATCAGTTTCAGCTAGCATCATGGGGGGAATCGGAAAGCCAGTAACGATGAGAACCCTCTCGATGTTGTCTAAAAACAGCTTTGCAGAATTATGTAAAAAATTAAAGTTCTCCTTACGATATTCGAGGTAGACACTCAGGATGCCCCTGTCACCTATATCCGTATTTATTAGATGGGCTATCATCTCTCATTCCTCAACTTCGTAGACGACCACTCGAACCTTCTTACCCTTCAATGCCTCCTTAAGCTTCCACCAGAGCTCCGTCGGTTCCTCGATCCTGTGCGTCAGCTCGTCGCCGTTCTCGAGCTGCACCTTCTTCTCGGCATACTTAACAAAAACACCCTCCGCATTGAATATCTCCCTCATTTTTCACCACCCAAGACTTTTCTCAGCTCATAAAGGGTTCTTATCTCATAATCGGGCATATTGTAGCCCCTATCCCCGTTGCGGTTTATCCACACGGCGGTCATGCCGATGTTTTTGGCACCGTAAACGTCCTGTGAAAGGGAATCCCCGACCATAACGGCCTCCTTGGGTTCAACACCAAGCTTTTCGAGGGCATGGAGAAAGATCTCGGGTTCAGGTTTTATTGTCCCAACGTCATCCCTGGTGACGACAACGTCGAAGTACTCCAAAAGGCCGACGAGCTTGAGCTTAAGCCGCTGATAGGAAGGCCCACTCGTCACGACACCGAGCTTGTAGCCAGCCTCCCTCAGCCATTCGAGGGTAGGAACAGTGTCAGGATAAATCACGAGCTTGTGGAAATACCTCTCAAGAAGTTCTTCATATTTCAGATCAAGGTCAAAGAGCCTGAAGAAGAAGTTCCAGTCGTGCCAGTCGTATGTATCACGCCTACCTAGTACCTCTGCTAGGAAGCGCTCTCTCGCCTCGTCCTTGCTGATTCCCATCTTTTTGGAGAGCCTATCGTAGACCTGCGGGAGGAAGAGCATTACGAGGGGCTTCTCCGTCAGTATCGTCCCATCGATGTCGAACAGAACGGCCTCCATTTTACCACCTCTTAACGAGAAGTGCCAGTATCTCGACCTCGTTCTTTAGGCTCTCCTCCATGATGACACCCCAGATGATGTCCTTCTCTTGTAGTATCTCCTGGAAGCGCTCGAGTACCTCATGGGCATCCTTGAGGGGGAACTCCTTCCCGACGAGGATTCCAATCAGTCCCCTGTCCCAGAGGCCCCAGTGCCAGCTGAAGTCCACCCTGTTGAGGAGGCGCAGTATTCCAACGTTCCCTCCGCGTATCATGTTGAACAGGTCTGCATAGTCTATGTTAACCAGCATCTGGGTCTCAAGGTAGTAGTAGAGCTTGGAGAACATCTCGGCGATGTTCTCGGAGGCCCTGCTGAAGGCTAGTGATAAGGAATCGCTCTCCCTGAGGAAGTCCCAGAGGGAATCATAGAACACGGTCTCAAACGGCTCGGCCCATTCGGGCTTCTTTCCGGTAACCAGCTCCTTTCTTGGAGTCAGGACATAGGCAAGCTTTATGGTATCGCTCGGAGCACTCTCAACGATTATCTCCAGGAGTTCGTGATTTACTTCCTTGTCCTCGAACACAAGCCACAGGAAAGTGTTCTCTGGAAGGCTTGAGAAGAAGCTTCTGAGTCTTTCCTTATACTTCTCCGATCGGGGAAGAAGGTAGTAGGCAGGATTAACCGTTACCTTCACAATTCCATCGGCGCGTATGCTGTTTGTTATCCTCGCGCCCATGTTTCCTATTCCAACAAAAATGTGGGTAAAAGACGGCATAGCGACCCCTTACTCAAGGGTCGCATGCTTCTTCTTCATATCCTTTTCGGTCTTCTGGAAGGTAGCCATGAGGAGGGCTATGACGCCGTCGAGGAATATCATGGTGGAGTCCTCAAAGAGCGTGCCCATGGGGGCTATCCACTTGTACTTGGTAAGCATCTGGCGCGCTATGTAGTCCGTCGGTATGTCGGCTTTCGTCCTTCCAGGAATCTCAACGACGACATCCGAGAGCTTTCCAAGGGTCGAGTTGGCGTAGGAGGTTATGGCGACAACCTTTCCGCCCTGCTTCTTGGCTATTTCCGCGGCATCGACGATGCTCTTGGTCTCGCCTGAACCGCTGATGGCTATGAGCAGGTCTCCCGGTTCAAAGGCAGGCGTTATGGTCTCTCCAACGACGTAGACGTTGAAGTCGAGGTGCATGAGGCGCATTGCAAAGGCCTTGCCGACCAAACCGCTCCTTCCTGCACCGTAGATGAATATCTTGTTGGCCCCTATCATGGCATCGACGAAGCCCCTGACCTGCTCAAGCCTGATGCTCTCAGCAACTTGGTTGATGTGCTCGAGGATATCGGTCATGGCCTTCCTGATGGTCATCATGTACTCTCCCCAGAAGAGGTCGATTATCTTCCTAGTGACGTCCTCCGGGTCTTTCGCTTTGGTTATGGCTCCACCAACTATGATTATCGTCGCACCGAGCTCTATGACCTTTGGAATGGTTTCGAGGTTCAAGCCACCGGCAACGGCAACTGGAACGCTGACGGCCTTGACGACCTTCTCAAGATCCTCCAGCGGACTCTTGCCCTGGACCTGCTCGTCTATTCCTGTGTGGACGAGTATGTAGTGAACACCCATCTTCTCGAGTTCCTTGGCACGTTTGACCTTGTCCTTCACGCCAATTAAATCAACCATGATCCTGATTCCATATCTTCTGGCCACCTCAACTGCATCCTTGATGGTCTTATCATCGGCAACGCCGAGGATAGAAACGACGTCGGCACCGTGCCTTGCTGCCATCTCTACCTCCAAGGCTCCGGTGTCCATGGTTTTTAAATCGGCGACAATTTTCCTGTCTGGGAAGCGTCTCTTGAGAAGCTCCACTGCCCTCATGCCCTCCTTCTTGATGAGGGGAGTTCCAACCTCAAGCCAGTGAGCGCCACCCCTAGCGGCCTTCTCGGCGATAGAAATTGCCTGTTCAATGTCGGTTAAGTCTAAAGCAACCTGAAGTATCATCTCCTCGCCTCCAAGGAGTTTTCGTTTTAACCTCATCAGGCTACTTTTTAAACTTTGGCGTTGAAATTTGACATAATTTTGTCGAAGGGCTTCACCAAGATTTAAAAAGAAGAGGACTAATTTTCGACGGGTGGAATCATGGTCACGTTCATCCCTTTCGGCGAAAAGCCCAACCGGGACGGCGTTCTCTACGTTCTGCAGCTGCTCAGACGGAACAAGCTCATAGAGGACTACATGATAGTTGAATCGAGCAGGGTTGAGCTTTTAGCGGAGCGCATTCCTCAAGACCGGGCCTACATCGTCGGTGAGCACCTGGCAACCTACGGCATAGTGGAAAAGCTCAGGCCAAACTCGCTTCTCAGCATAGACGGCCACACAGACTTGATGCACGACTACCTCGACCACGGCTCCTGGCTCGCTTACACCCTCGAGGAACGCCTAGTTAACAGGGCCGTCGTCCTCGCACCAGTCCTCATGATCCCGACCACCGAGAGAACTCAGCTCTGGACGAGGCGCGTGAAGATTTTCCCCGCACTGCTCAGGAGCAGGAAGGTGCGCGGAAAGTGGAAGGCCTACAAAAACCTCCAGACTAATTCCCTCGACGAGATACTGGCCGAAATTAAAAAGTACCTCGGCGAGGAGATATATCTAACGGTCGATATGGACGTTCTCAGGCCAGAATACAAGATAGCCCGCTTCCAGCACGGGGAGCTCACGCTGGAGGAGCTCCTGGAAATCCTCGAGGAGATAAAGAAAAACTTTAAGATAAGGGCCTTTGACATGGCCGAAGTTTCTGATAGAATTAGACGCTCCCGCCTAGGAAAGAAGGCCTTCGTGGAGGTCTTCCAGCTCCTGATGGGGTGAAGAGGATGGCACTGAAGGGCCCTACAGAAGAAGAGATAAGAACGATCCTCATGCCCCTCATGCTTTCGGGAGCCAAGATGCTCGACAAGCACTGCCCTAGGTGCGGCTCGCCTCTCTTCGAGAAGGATGACAAGGTGTTCTGTCCAATCTGCGAGCACAGGGCCAGGCAAAGGAAGGCCGAGATGAGGGGAATTGAGGAACGGTTAATGGAGAAGCTAACCGAACTCGCCAACTCGCTTCCCGAGGATTTAACCGAGCTCGAGAAACACTTAAGTGTCATGGAAAAAATAATAGGGCTGCTGGAGAGATACAAAAGGCTGGAGGGAGGAGAATGAAGAACGTCAGGGTTATGAAGGCTCTGGAGGAAGGCCCCAAGACCATCGAGGAGATAGTCGAGGCAACTAAACTTCCAAAGATGGAAGTCAGGCGCTACCTGCTCCGCTTTTTGGAGCAGGGAAAGGTCGAAAGCTATCAAAAGAACGGGAAGCTCTTCTGGAAGATTAAGGAGAAAGACGAAAAAGAGGAAGAGTTCAAGTACGTTTAGGCCATTCAGGCCTTCTTCGCCTTCTCCCAATACTCATTGAACTTGCCCTCGAAGAGGGCCTTGACGCGGAAGTCCTTTATCCAGATCTGGGTCTCGTAGTTGAAGTACCTGGCAGCCATGTCCTCAAGGGCGAAGAAGACCTCGTCGTCGCAGATGAGCATCGGAAGCTCGAGCTTGTCGATGACCTTGAGCTCGAGCTTTCCGGCCTTGTAGTAGTCCATTATCTTAGAAGTTCCAAGCCTGTGATAGACGTTTTCGGTGACGATTATCTTAGCCTTGGCGCCGTTGTCTATGGCCTTTATGATGTCGCTCTCGAGGTTGATGGCTATGTAGCCATCATCGGCAAGGAGTATCTGCTCCCTAACTTCCTCGAACATCTCCTTGGTCTTGAGGGTGGCGTTCCTTATGCCCCTGACGACCCATATCCTCTCGACGCCGTACTTCGGAATCTCCGTCTCGATGAGCGGGTTCATGAGCTCGAGGAGCTCTTCCTTGGCCTTCTTCTTGGCTTCGAGCTCTTCCTTAACACGCTCCTGCCACTCCTCGATGAACTTCTCGAGGATGTTCTCCGGGTGAACTGGCCTGTACTTATTGACCTTGCCCGGCTGGCTTATGGCGAAGCCCTTCTTCTCAAGGCTCCTGAGTACATCGTAGGTTCTCGGAGCCGGAACTTCAGAGACGCTGGCGAGCTCCGCTGGGGTTAGTACTCCGAACCCAACTAATGCAACGTATGCCCTGGCCTCGTAGAGGTTCAACTCAAAGTGCTCCTGAAGGAGCTCTACCATCCTGTCCTTAACCATTTTTACCACCACCACATTTTCTATGTTTTTATGTAGGTTTAACCACATATAAATTTTTTCCACGGCTCATTAGTGTCTTAAGTTATGTCTCGAAGATTATTCGGCAATGACTTCGCCGGATATTACGGCCGTTGCATCTACATGCAAACCTATTACTACAGAGAGATTTTAAAATTTTTGGTCTTACTGAAAAGCAAAATTATAGTGAAAGATAGCGTACTAAATGAAACAATATTAAGGAAAAATGAAACGGAATGTAAGTTATTTGGATGATTTACAATAATCCGTACAGACATTAGCTCTCCAAAAAACTTACAAACCATCAAGTGCTGATACCACATTATCGAATACCATACAAACACAGAGTCAGGGCATAAACACCAAAAGTCCAGAAGATAAATTTTAGAAGTTTAAAAGATTTTAAAAAAGCTCGCGTCAAGCGCGCCATCTATCTAGATCGCAGGTTTCATTTCAGATATTCCTGTATCTCACTGTAAAGCTGCCTAAGCACCGTTTGGTAGTCAACTTTATTTTCTTCTATTTGATCCATTATCTCCTCAAGTTCACGGGTCTTTTCCTCGCTGACCAGTTCTTTGTACTTGCTGATGAGGTAGTGGTAAACCTTAATGCCCTGTTCCGTCGGCACGAGCTTCTTCCGCCCGCGGGTCTCGATGACATAGTAACGCTGGAGGAGCGTCTTAACTATCTTGGCATAGGTAGAGGGCCTGCCTATCTTCTTTTCTTTCATTAACGCAATGAGGTCACCCTGGGTGTATAGCTGGACCTTCGGTGCCTTCCACTTCTTGCTCTCAACCACCTTGAGCTTCTGTCCTTTCTCAAGCTTTGGCAGCTCCCTGAGGGGCAGCTTCCTTATGCGGGCCCATCCATCGTAAAGTATATCCACGTAGCCCTCCACTTCAGCCTTCCCAACGCTGGCATCGATGGTGGCCTTTTCATAGAGAACCTTCGCGGCTTTCATCTGGCTGGTCATGAAGCGCTTGAATATCATATCGTAAAGCCTGTAGTGATTCCTCGTGAGGTTCTTGGGAAGAGTAATAACGCCATCACGGATAAGCTGCATTAACCTGCCCGTGTCTATCGGCCTCGTCGGCCTTATGGCCTCGTGGGTTCCCTCCTCACCCCAAGGCCTCGGCTTGAAGTACTCCTCTCCGATTTCCTGAGTTATGTATTCCTTGGCAACCTCTATTCCAGTGCTGCTGACGTGTGTCGAGTCGGTACGGTGGTAGGTGATTAAACCCAGCTCGAACAGGTCCTGAGCCAAGCGCATCGTCTCTGGAGCCGAAAGCTTGAGAAAGGTTGATGCATCGCGCAGCATCGCATCGGTGGTGTAGGGTGGGGATGGGTTTATCTCGCGCTCTTCGATGCTAACATCTTCAACGACGATCTCCTCGGGGGGCTTGACTTCTTTGCCGTCTTTGCCGACCTCGAGTGTTACGCTTAGGCCGTTCTCGAGGGTTAAACCGAGGAAGTAAGTCTCGCTCTCCGTGAACTCCTTATACCTCTCTATGACCCAGCCAAGGACGGGCGTCTGAACCCTTCCAGCTGAGAGGTTCCTGTTTTCAAACACGCGCTGGAGCTCTTGACTGAGTTCGAAGCCTATCCACCTGTCCTCTATCCTCCTCACGAGCTGGGCATTCACGCGGCCCTCGTTGATGTCGCGCGCCTCCTCGATGGCCCTCAGTATTGCAGGTCTCGTGACCTCGTGGAACTCTATGCGCCTGATGTTCGGGGTGTAAGGTGAGAGGACGTTCCTTATGTCCCAAGCTATCTTCTCACCCTCGGTGTCGGGGTCCGTCGCTATGAGTATCTCGTCAACCTCCTGTGCTATCTCGCGCATGGCCTTGACGTTTTCGAGCGCATCGCGGACATTGGTCGAGCCGCAGCGCGGACAGATACCTTTCTCCTCCCAATCCACGAACTGATGGCCGCAGTCGCGGCAGCGCTTGATGGTGTCGTAAACTGGGATGAACTTCAGCATTCCATCATTCTGCTCGACGAGGACGCCGTGGTAGCCTTCGTTGGTCACAAGGTCGAACATATGTCCGCCGCTCGCCAAAATCGTCAGCATCCTGTTGCCTATGCTCACTTCATAAGCGACGAGGTCGCCTATCCTCCTCTTGCTCGGCTGGCCGAAGAAGTTGGCTATGGTTCTTGCCTTGTTCGGGCTCTCGACTATCATCAAAGCGGATTTAACGAGATCCTTGACTTTGGCGCTTATCTTGCCCGCCATCACGAGCCTTACCTTCTCCCTGTCCTCATCGATCTGACGGAGTATCTCCTCGAGGTTCAGCTCTTCGAAGGGCACCATCTTGAACTCGGTGAAGCGCCAGCGCATCTGTCTAACTAAACCGTTGAAGACCTTCTCGTTGTCCACTATCAGGACGCTTAGTCCCTTGGTTATTCCTCCCGCGAAGAGCCTGCTCGTCCTTCCCGTTGCTTGTATGTACGTCCTCACGTCTGGAATCTCGATGTACCACTTTCCGCCCTCTTCCTTTAGGCTGATGAAGGGATCCTCGGCGAGCTTTCTCAGAACCTCCCCGTCCTTGAGAACCCTCCTGAGAAACTCCACGACCTGTCTGAAAACGTCAAGGACGTGGTTCTGGAAGCCACCCTCAATCGGCAGCCCCTCTGCCAGCGCCTCCTCGATTTTTAGGAGTTCAAACTGGGGGATGTTTCTGATGAGCCTCCTCAGCCTTGCGTGAAGCTTTTCCGCCTCCTTCCTCTGCTCGTCGCTCAGGAAGTCCATAATCTCGCTCATCAAACCAAGGGCGCGGTAGATGGTCGGCCTCTCGAGGTCTATGGAAAACCTGAACTTTGGAACGCCCGTAAAGATCGCATAACGGATGAGGTGGGGTAAATCGAGACCCCTGACAAGAGAGCCGTAGTAGGTGGCCGAGCCGATCAAGTAGTCAGCCTCGCCGTTTTCAAACCTCTCAATTGCCTTTTTGTTCCTGGACGAAACGAGCTCAACGCGGAAGCCCTTTTCCTTGAGATAATTCGCCAGTTCTTCGGCATATGCCAGCCCCTGATCGATGGGGGTGAAGATTATGCCGCCCCTACCGAGCCTCGCGAGGAGCTCCTCCACGTGCTCCTTGATGTCTTTGCTCGGCTTCAGATAGCTGTCCACGACGTTCCTCAACGCGGAACGTCCACTCCCCACCTCGAAGCCAAGCAGCTCGCGGTAGAGCTTTATCCTGTCCCCCCTCGCGCTCCCAGTGGCCGAGGCGATGATCATTATGCCGACGTTGTTTCTGACCTTGAACTCCTCTATCTCGCGCTGGAGCTTCTCTATCTCCTCGTTAAGCTCCTTGAGCCTCTCGTCCCTGTCTTCGGCGCGGCCGTTTAGATAGCGCGCCATGCTCTTCTTCAGCCTTATTATCTCCCACGCCTTCTGGATTATTTCTTCCGTGAAGCCGAGAAGGAGAAGCGAACGGTCTATGTTCTTTGAGGCCTTGAGGAAGGCATCCACATCGTCAACAAAGATGAAGTCGAAGTGCCTGCCCTTCAGAACCTCGTCGAACTTCCGAGCGAGCCACTGGGCGCTGGTGACCAGGATATCGTAGTCCTCGTTCTGAATCCTGGTGACCATCTCTTCCTTTTCCTTCTTCCTGAGATTGCCGTGGTAGTATGCGAGGTTAACCTTAATGCCGGCTTTCTCTGCTATCTTCTCGATTTTCTTAACTGTCTGGATTACCAGCGGAGTCGTTGGGACGACGATATAGCTCTTCTTGCCTTTGGTTGCATGCCAAACTGCCATAAAGGCTCCAAAGGTGCTCTTGCCCATTCCCGTCGGGGCTATGATTGAGAAGCTCCTTCCCCTGACCAGCCGCTTGACCCACGTCCTCTGGGCGCTCCAGAAGGTGAAGCCAGTAGCTTTTTCGAAGAACTCCTCTATCTCGCGCGTTTGGCTTTCAAGCTGGTAGAGCTCCTCCCAGGCCTTGAGTGTGCCACGCAGCTTAAGCGCATTTCTCACAGCAGTTATAAGCTCCAAATAAGAATTAGCGTGAACAGCTTCGGGGAGGCACTCATCGCAGGGATTCTTACTGCACAGTCTCTCATCGGAGATTCTACCGACGCAGTTTGGGCACATCTCCCGATAAACGGCCTTCATTTTCCCACCCTCTAAGTTCCTATTTGGTGTTTCAGGAATTTATAAGGCTTTTTTTAGAGCCTCGTCTTAAGCTCCCTCAGTTCATCCTCAAGCTTTAGGGCCAGCTCGTAATCGCTGAAGACGTGTTTGTATTCGTCAAGAATCTCCTCGAGGACGTGAAGCACTTCAACCCTTTTCGTGATTTCGGCAAGCCTCAGCACCCTTCTGAAGAGCCTCGCCACCTCGCTGCCGCTCTCATCGGTGCTCATCGCAAAGCGGAGCTCCTTGAGGGTAACATCCAGCGCCAGCTCCGGAACGCTCGCCAGCATCTCCAATACCACGGCCTCAGGATACAGCAGAGCATAGTCTTCCAGGGCCTCGAAGTAGAAGCCGTTTTCGTGGGCCTTTATCACGGCGGCAACGTGTTTGCAGTCTCCACCCAGGGGGCAGGTGCACCTGTTCTCACCGGTGGAGAGGTCAAGCTCGACATAGTATGGATACGTCCCAAGAACCTTGGAGAAGAGTTTGTCCTTATACTTAACAACCCAGAGAACCTTACCGGCCTTATAGTAGCGCTCCCCTTTTTTGAGAGTCCTCTCGTCCATGCTGACCACTTGTTTTAGTAACTGACCGGAGGGTTTTAAGCCTTTCGACCGCAACCGTTTTATCACAGCAGGGATAATAGTTAATGGTGATAACGTATGGATGTCTTCGAACTCGCGCGCAGGTATCACGATGAGCTTGACATAAAGGAGCCGAGCATGGCCGCGATGGCGGCGAAGCTGTTCGACGAGCTCGGGCTGAAGATGGTGGAGTTCCTCAAGGAGGAAGGCTACGCCCTCGTTGGGACGAGGTTTATAGACTACGACAAGGGCCTCGTGCTGGACGTGACAAAAGGTGAAAATAGGTTCGAGATAACGCTGAGGAAGTCTTAATCACCAGCGGCTCTCGTAGTCGAAAACTATCTCCTTCTTTTCTCCGGGTTTCAGAGTGACCTTGAACTCGACGTAGTTGACGGTCTCATTGATAGGGTCAATGCTCGAGCTCAGCAGCTTGCCCCATTTGTAGTGCCTCACTATGACCGTCTTCGTCTCCTCGCCGAAGTTCTCAACCGTTACTTTTACCTTGTAGTAGGCGTATCCATCGCCGTGCTCCTCCTCAAGGATAACCGTGCTCCCCTTGAGGTCGTAGTCCCTTCCTATGCCTATCCTGAGGGTCTCGTCCTTGGGCGTGTGCTCTATCCAGCGTTCCCCTATAAGGAGAGTTCCGTCCTCGGTTTCCCTGTAAATCTCGACAACCCCTGCTGGAAGAACCTGCTCCGTCTTGAACGAGATTGACTCATAGACCGCCCCGTCGCCGTAGGGATAACTCTCGTAGAGATACTCACGCTCGAAGGGAACCTCGAAGCTTATGTACGGAAAGGCCATCTTGCTCGACGGGTTCAGGTCGACTATACCGAGCTTGTACAAGTAGAAGGCCTCGATCTTCTGGGGCTCACTCAGCTCCACGACTCCCTCTTCAGCTTTTGCATAGATAACCCCCGGCTGTGGGAAGGCTTTCTGATAAAGCTGGACATCACCGGCAACGAGGAGAACCTTCGCACCCTCAAAGGTCTGAGCGGTGGGGTTGTCTATCACGATGTAGCCGTAGAGTTTGGCGGTATCTTCGATGTAGAGCTTGTAGCGGGAAGACCAGCTCATGTTGGAAACGCGGTAGATGACGTCGAAGCTGTATCTGCCGGCATTATCGGCCTGGATGGATGCGTAAACGCTCGAAGCACCCTCGAGGTTCTTGGCTTTAAAGTAAACCACCTCGTCCGGGTTGATGATGTAGTATGCATCGCCCTGGATAGCAAGCTTGCCGTCCTTGATGCCAAGGAACTTTCCGGTAACGGTATCGCCGCTCCTCAGCTTCACCTCGACCTCGCTCCCGACGTTGGCGCTGTAAATGTCACCAGTAGAACCTCGACTGAAGATTCCGAGGACTCTCGCCCCGTCGTCGAGCGGTCTTATCGTGACCTCAGCTATATCCAAACCCGCCAACTCGTCGAGGGAAACGCTGTTTATTCCTCCCTCGAGTTCCACCTCGATCGTCTTCTCAATTACCCCGATCTTAACGGAGTTGTACAGAACGACCGTGGTGTTGCTATCTACAGCCTTCTCTCCCTGGAAAGAAAAAACCGCCAGAATCAGAATCAGCACAGCCCCAAGTCCGACGAGCATTTTTCTCTTCATCATAAATCACCCAGTATCTTTTTCGGCGGCATAGTATTTATACCCCGTCATTGCTTCAAACGAGACTGAAACGGAAGGTTGGCAAATGGAAACCCTTTTAACTCTCCCAGGAGATTCACAACTGTCAAGCTGATGGGGTGATTGATATGGACAGGATTGAGAAGGCTAGGGCAATCATTGAGAAGGCCAAGGCCGAAAACAGGCCGCTCGTCGAACCGGAGGCCAAGGAGATACTCAAGCTCTACGGCGTCCCGGTTCCGGACTTCAAGGTCGCCACCAACGAGGAGGAGGCCGTTCAGTTCGCAAGGGAAATCGGCTACCCGGTCGTTATGAAGATTGTTTCTCCGCAAATCATCCACAAGAGCGACGCGGGTGGAGTTAAGGTCAACATCAAGAACGACGAGGAGGCCAGACAGGCCTTCAGAACCATCATGGAGAACGCCAAGAACTACAAGCCGGATGCGGACCTCTGGGGTGTCATCGTCTACAAGATGCTCCCGCTCGGCAAGGAGGTCATCGTCGGAATGATCCGCGACCCGCAGTTCGGTCCAGCCATCATGTTCGGTCTCGGTGGAATCTTCGTCGAGATTCTCAAGGACGTTTCCTTCCGCGTTGCCCCGATAACCAAGGAAGAGGCCCTTGACATGATAAAGGAGATAAAGGCCTATCCGATTCTCGCTGGAGCCCGCGGTGAGAAGCCGGTGAACATCGAGGCCCTCGCTGACATAATCGTCAAGGTCGGCGAGCTGGCTCTGGAGCTTCCGGAGATCAAGGAGCTCGACATCAACCCGATCTTCGCCTACGAGGACAGCGCGGTTGCCGTTGACGCGAGGATGCTTCTCTGATGTCCTCTTTTTCTTGGTTCTCTTTTACTCAGACCTCAATTGACCCAATCCGAATTTGAATTTCTTCTTCCGTACGCGCTCCAGTAGAAAAGGTTATAAACACGAACCCGTTACCATGTGTGTTTACATCCGAGCTACCATGAACAAGAAAGTTGGTGATGTCCACGTGAGGTTTGCAATAAGACTCCTTCCGAAGAATGAACCATTTAAGATACCCTTCAACCACCAGCACAAGCTCCAGGGACTTGTCTACCGAAGGATTCAGAGCGTCAATCCAAACCTCAGCCTAAGCCTCCACAATCCAAAGGTCCCGAAGCTCTTCACGTATTCCCTCTTCATGGCCGAGAAGAGAGAGTTGGCGGAGGACAAAAGCCATCTGCTCGGCTACAGACGGGGCTTCTTCTACTTCTCGACGCCCATCGCCGAGATTGCTGAAGCCTTCATCGGCGGCCTGCTCCAGAAACCTGAGGTAGAGCTCTGGGGCGAGAAGTTCACGGTTGAGGAAGTCCAAGCTCTCGCTGAGCCACAAAAACTGAGCGGGAGGAAGTTCGTGACCCTCTCACCGATAGCCGTGACGACGAAGAGGGTTCAGTTCGGAAAGCCGAGGAGCTATGACCTTGGCCCCAACGAGCCGGAGTTCTACGAGCGAATCAAAGAGAATCTGCGCGAGAAGTATGCCCGCATTCACGGCGACAGGCCACCGGAAGAGTTCGAGATGAAGGTCCTCAACGCCAAGCCCAAGCGCTTCGAGGTCAAGCCAGGCATCTTCCAGATCGCGTGGCATCTCGTCTTCAGGGCCTACGGCGACGATGAACTGCTGAGGGTTGGCTACCAAGCTGGTTTCGGGGAGAAGAACTCGATCGGGTTTGGGATGGTGAAAGTTGATGGGAGGGGAAGAACTTAGGTTCACTGGAAACTGGTTCATTGACGCAGGCATTTTGGGATTCGTGAATTTGATGGAGGAAGTTTACGGCTGGGACTTGAATGAGCTCCAGAGGCGCATCAAAGAGGAGCCGGAAAAAGTTTACTATGGGTATTTTCCTCTGGCGTATCTGTTTCATCACTCAGTTTATCACAAGTACATTAAGAACGTTCAAGACTTGAAATCCCAGATATCCGACATTGGGAAGAAGCTTCGAGATGTCGAGAACTCTCTCAAGACCTTAAACGACGAGCTCTCAAAAAGCCCAAGAAAAATGGAAAAGAAGCTGAGAAAGCAAATTGAGAAAAGTGAGAAAAAGGCAAATGAGCTGAGAACAAAGGTGGAGGAACTTTCCAAGAAAATAGACCAGGAGAGACATTTCCTTGAAAAAGAACAGAAAAATCTCCAGGAGGTTTCAAAAGATCTTGTTGAAGAACTTCTCAACGATGAAGAGAACAATTTTGAAAACGCACAAGAACGCCTTTTTCAGACAATTGGTCACTACGAGCTCCAGATACCTAAGGATCACAGGAATTTCTTCCTGTACAATCCCAAAAAGAAGCCAATAATGGCCTTCCAGTACCTTTACTGGCTTCTCAAGATGAATTACGATCGGCTGAAGGAAATTAAGAAAGGAAAACTACCGACGTACGAAAAGATTCCTGACTCAACGATAAACCCCTTCCTCTATTCCCCTGTTGAATTCCCAAACGTGAGCTACACGAAGCCTTTAACTGTCGAGCAGATAACAAAAATGCTCCCTGCAGGAATGCCGGCCTATGCTATTTTCCTGTCCTTTTTCAACGCTTTCCAGTGGATCCCCGGAAGCTACGTAATGATTTACACTCCAGAACTCCAAAGCTGCTACGCGATAAACAAGAGGCTGAAAGTTCACATTCAAAGTTCCAATGGCAAGGCAATGCTCTTCAGACTAACATGGTCTGCAATAATAGACGAAATCGTGGAAACCAAGGCAAGGTTTTCTCTTGAGAATCTATACATCATTGAATTTGAAAACATCGAAAACCAGAAGCTCAAGGGCGTCGAATACGTAGGTATCCCCAAGCTCCACGCCTCAATAATCCTAGACAACGAGATTAGGGATGCGATAAACACCTCAATACCAACTGGCGATTCAAACGTCTGGCTCCTCGGTGAGTTTATAAAGCAGAAAACGCTCTATCCGCTGATTTCAAAGCACGTGTGGAATGCCGTGAAGGACAATGGTTTCCTCAACTGGAAGGCAAGCTTCTATGCTCTCGCTATTGACGCAAAGTTAAGGAAAGAAGGAACTTCCAGGACCCTATTTGACAAGGCCTTCTTCGATCGTCCAAAGCGGGCGGCAGTTGAGGCGAAGGACTTCTACAGAGATATGGTTCATGTTGCCGCGGTACTCAAAGAGCTCTCACAGGAAATTAACGGAAAGAATATAATTCATCCACTCTTCTCAGCGCTAAGAAGGCACAACAGAAATGCCTTTGTCAATATCCTGCTCAAAGCACTCCTCCAAGCCAAAAGCAAAGACAAAGTTGCAACGGTTAACAACTACCTCTTCAGGCGCGTTCTGAACAACGATGAATCTTGGGAGGATTTCGCTCTCGTCCTGATTATTGGTCTCGCCGGAGGCGGTGGTGATGTCGGTTCAGAGGGAAAAGTTGTGGAAGATTAAAAAGCTGAGCGGAGAAGTTCTTGGCAAGGCCGGCTCGAACAACTACCAGCAGAAGCTCGTGTTTGACCTACTCAATGCAGTCAAGGCAAACGACCAGAACGAGTTTCTCTGGATTCTGCTCAGAGCTATCAACGCCCACTCCAAGGACAACCCTAACGCTAAAAAACTTGCTTCCGCGCTTATGGAAGTCTTTCCTTCTTCCGAGGCAGAATTTGAGAAAGTTGCCTACTCTGTTATACTTGGCATAATGGCTGGAGGTGGTGGTTAATGAGCAGGTTCCTCGTTATGGACGTCGTCTTTTATGGTAGCTCCCTCAACTACGACCAAGGGAGCGGGAATTACCAGGAACTCAAGAAGATAACCCGCTGGGATGGAAGGCAGTACACGCTCGTGAGCAGGTATGCGCTGAGGTATAGCTTACTCGAAACTGGCAGAAAACTCGGCCTCTGGGAAGTGGCTGAGGGAGAAAAGCTTCACCGCGCGGGAAGTGGTGATAACACTGTGATACAGCCCGCAACGGACCTGCTTCTCACAGGAGAGATACTCCTCTATCCAGAGTTCGACCTCTTTGGATACTTGATAACTTCAACGACACCCCAGAACTTCAGAAGTGCCCCTGCAAAGTTAAGCCACGCGGTTTCAATGACGCCCTTTAACTACGACGCGCTCTTCAACGCGAACCTTGGCATGGCCAACAGGATGAGGAAAGTTTACGGCGAGATGAAGCCAAACCCGTTCACGGCCGAGGAACACGAGACATTCTACCTCTACTCGCTCGTCGTTGACCTTGACGAGGTCGGAACAGTTGATGTTTTCGTAACCCTCGGAAGCGAGGTCACCCTGGGCAGGGACGAGGAGAGAAAGGAAGTCAAGATGAAAATCGAGGACATAGTAGTCAACGATGGTAAGGTCAGGTTCATCCTCAAAAAGGGGAAGGAGACGAGAGAACTCGTCCAGAGTGAGAAGGTAAAGCTTGAAAGCTTCGAGAACGTTAACAACAAACTCGTCCACATAAGGTATTCCCTGCTCCCCGAAGAAAAGAAAGAGCGCATGGAGAAGCTCATCGAGGGTATACTCAATCTAAAGCGCTCCATTAAGGGCAGGGAGGAAGATCTTAGACCGAGACTTCTTGTTCTTGGAATTTATAAGGACACCCCCTACCAGACGTTTAAGGACAGAATCCAGCTCCTAGACGAATACAGCGAAGAGGAATACGACGAAATCGAGGAACGCGAGGAGAATGGGAAGAAGGTCATCAGGATAAGGCACGTCGTCTCCAAGAGCAGGAAGCCAATGTTCCAGATAGTGGGTCTTCCAAAGGACATCAATGTAGCTGAACTCAATGAGTCTAGGGTTCTGTCGGCGATTGAAAAGCTCCTCCAAGACGGAGAAAAGCTCTCAGAGGTGAAGGTTTTCAAAGACCCGAGCATAGAAGTAAAGCTCAAGTGATGGCCATGGCCGAGAAAACGCTGTTCATAGAGCTATTCCAGCCCTTCGCTCAGTATCGCAACCCCTTTACCTTTTATTATGCCCAGACTTACCCGTTGCCACCAAAGTCAACGATAATCGGCATGCTCCAAAACGCTCTTAACGACTGGTATGGTCTTGAGCGCGGCATTGAAACCTGGTGGGATCTAAAGGTCAGCGTTCACGGCGGCTTTGAGAGCGTTTTCTGGAACTACCAGCAGCTGATAAAGGCGACAAAAACGGGAATATCGCTCGTCCGCTTCAGGGGAAAACCCACACTGTGGAACCAAAACCTCCCCCTCTACGGCTTCCCCGTAACCTCTCAGAGAAGTCCCGTTTTGCAGCAGGAGCTCTTCAACGGCTGGATTTACCTCCTTCTAAAGGGAGAAGAGAGCTTACTGAACGAGATAAAAGAAGCCCTTAAGCAGCCAAGGAAGGTGCTGTCCCTCGGCAGGAGCGAGGACGTTGTCTTCGTGAGGAGGGTGGAGTTCACTGAAGGGACAGAAAAAACAGCGAGAGAAGTTGCGATTAGGTATCCAACCTACGTTGCTGCATCCATTGAAATGCTGAGGAAAAAGGAGTATCCAACGTACGCTATTCCCGTAAAGGTCATCTTCAAGAACGATGGAAAGCCCGTGAGGCACAAGGCAGAGATAAACACCAATACATTCAGAGACGTTGAGTTCAAATCTGTAATCTACGTTGGTGCCTGGACGTTCCTGAAGTTCAAAGAGAAAGTAAGGCTTGAGGAGTATTCAATCGAAGGAAAGACACTCAAGGTTGTTACCGATGGGAGTGCGAGCGGGTGGTTGTGATGTCTCAGGTTACAATAGACGAGTTTCTCAAGAGAGAAAATAAAAATCTGGAAGAAAACGCTACCACTAAGCTGTTCCGTCTTCTCAAGGCAAAAAGTGGCGATAAAGATGCTCTCTTGATTGACCATGTGAACACCGCATTGAGAAGATGTGCCGAGCTGTATAAATTCATTGAACGCCTTGGAAGTGCGATAACCTATGAACCTCTCAGAGATCCAGAAAAAAGGAACGTGCTCTTCAAAGGGCTCGCAAAGGCAATAATCCTCCATGACCTCGGCAAGATAAACCTTGACTTCCAAAGGAGACTCTACGGAAAAGAGTTTCCAGAAGAACTTAAGGAACTTCTCGAGGGAAGTGGAAACATAAAAGCTCGACATGAGATTCTCTCCATTCTTTGGAGTGCAGGGCTTCTTGGGGACATAGATGAGGAAGCAAAGATAAGGGCGGCAGTTCTTATCCATCACTATAACGAGTTCTTCTCAGATGACAAAGAGTTCTCGCACATAGTCGAACTTTACCCTGAGGACGTTGAGAAGTATCTTGACTTTTTGACATCGAAGCGTAAAGAGCTTGAGAGATTTTTGCAGGACTACCTCACAGCCATAAAGCAGCAATTTGACGAAGACTTCATCCAGGAGGCAGTAGCTGAGATAAAACCCGATTTCTCTCGCATAGAGGCACTAAAGGAGAAAGTGGAAACGTGGGATGATGACCTTTCAGAGAGCGTTCCAATCTACAATCCTGAGGGACTTGACGTTGACTTCCTCGTTTTCCTCGGCATGCTTAGGAGATGCGACTATTCTGCGAGCGGGGACTTTCCTATTGAGACCGTGCTCGACATTTCAAAGGTCTTTGAGGACGTTGAGGAGAGAATCAGGGAAAGAATTGAGAAGAAGCTGAGGAAGACAGGGCTCACTCTCGAAGAACTCTGGCAGAAGAAGCTGCTCAATAGAAAGGATTCGGACTACCTCGTCGTCGTTGCACCCACAGGATCTGGAAAGACTGAACTTGGCGTTCTCTGGGCAAAGAGCAGAGGCAAGCTCGTTTACACGCTCCCGCTCAGGGTTGCACTCAACGACCTCTACAAGAGGCTTTCAGAGGAGTACTTTGACGACGAATCTGTGGGCTTGCTTCACTCGACGGCATTCATGGAATACGTCGAAGGTGCCGGAAACGACATCGAGGTTGAGAAGAAGGTGAACTCCGCTGGGCTTTTGGCAATGCCTGTGATGCTCTCGACGCCCGATCAGGTGTTTCTGACTTCCCTAAATTACTACGGCTCCGATAAGGTTGTCTCAGTTTATCCTGAATCAGCCATAGTCGTGGACGAGGTTCAAACTTACACCCCAGAAATGGCGGCGGTCTTTCTGAAGACACTTCAACTCATAAAAGAAGCTAAGGGAAAAGTGCTTGTAATTACCGCGACGCTGCCACCACACATAGGACATTTTCTCGAAAAAGAGGGCTTTGAAATCGTCGATGTCCTTGAAGAGGCGAGAAAACACGGGCTTAACGTCAAGAATCTCCATCTGAAAAGGCATTGCGTCAAACTCGTTGAGGGGAGTCTCTTCCGCTACTCCAAAGAGGGTGTTAGCTTTGATGGTTTTCAGGAGGTTCTTTTGGCTATCAAGGATTTTGAAGAACATGAGTTTAGAAGCGTCCTGATAGTACTTAACAACGTCAAAAAGGCAGTAGAAGCCTACAGGGAGCTCTCTGAGAAACTGAACGGGTGGAGTGTGCACCTTCTCCACTCCCGCCTGCCGGAGAAGAGGAAGTCCGAAGTAATTCTCGAACTCAAATCGAGGCTCAATGCCGGAGAAAGGGTCATCCTAGTGGCAACTCAAGTCGTTGAGGCATCGGTGGACTTGGACTTTGATGCCATGATAACCGAAATCTCGCCGATAGACAGCCAGGTGCAGAGATGGGGGAGGGTTTACAGAAATAGGGATACTGACTATGCCGTAAACTCACCCAATATCATTGTATTCTCTGGCGTTGATAGAGGGACAAGTGCAGTTTACGGCCAGGGAATCGGCAGAGAAGTCTTACAAAAAACCGCGAAGATCATCAAATCGCTCGAAGGAAAAACCATTGACTACGAAGCCGAGAGGAACGCGATAAACGAGGTCTACAGTGGAGGAATCCTTGAAGAGTATACAAGGCAGATTAAAGAGCTCCTTAGAAAGCTCGACTACTTTACACTTGAAAAGAAGACTGAGGCTCAGAGGGTCTTCCGTCAGATAGGTGGCATTTACTTTGTAATTCCGCAACTGATGGTATGGTACGGCAAAAAATACGGCGATGAAACTGCAAAGGTTTTTGGTGAGGTTCTCTCCGAATCTCGCAACTGGAGCAAGAGTTGGGCAGAGATTCGAGATCTTATTTCAAAAGAACTCAACGGCCAAAAACCTAACAAATGGGAACTCAGGAAACTCCTTCAAGAGTTCTCCGTGAGTGTCCCGGTGTGGACAGTACTCAAAGACGCTCACCTTTTGAACGCCATTAAAGGCAGAAGCTTCAAAGGGTTCCCGGTTCTCAGAAATCTGGATGAAAGACAACTCGAAATCCTCTGGGAACGTGGAATAGACGCGGCTTTCGGAGAGGACATGGATGCTGAGGACATTTTGTAAGCCTGTTTTTACACCTTTTTGTGTAGCAAAAATTACACCAAAAACAGACTCATCAAAAAGTGTAGCAGGCGTTACACCCGTGGGTTTAGTTCTTTGGAGGCCGTCCTATGCCCTCTGAATATCCTCACGACGAACTTCTCATCCGCGGCACCGAGATAAACTATCTCTTCATCTGCCCTACCAAGCTCTGGTACTTCGCTAAGGGCATCACGATGGAGCAGGAGAGCGAGTGGGTTGACCTCGGTAAATTCCTCCACGAACGGCGCTATGGCAGCGAGGAGAAGGAAGTTCAGATTGGGAGCATAAAGATAGACTTCATCCGCAGGGGCGACATCATAGAGGTTCACGAGGTCAAAAAGAGCAAATCCATGGAGAAGGCTCACGAGATGCAAGCGCTGTACTACCTTTACTACCTCAAGCAACACGGCATCAAAGCGAAGGCGGTTCTCCACTATCCGCAACTCAAGGAGATTAATGAGATAACGCTCGACAGCCGCGAGGAGGAAGTCGAGGGGGCAATCAGGGAAGTTGAGAGGATAAAGTCACTTCCGAGACCTCCAGAGCGAGTGAAGACCAAGAAGTGCAAGAAGTGCGCGTATTATGAGCTGTGCTGGGTTTGAGGTGGTATTTATGAGAAAGCGCTCTATCACCATACTTTCGGACGGAACGCTTTTCCGCAGGGAGAACACCCTTTACTTCGAGAACAAAGAGGGGAGAAAGCCCCTCGCAGTGGAGGGCATTTATGACATCTACATCTACGGCCACGTGACAATAACCTCCCAGGCTTTGCATTTCCTCGCTCAGAAAGGGATAGCTGTTCACTTCTTCAACCACTACGGCCACTATGACGGCAGCTTTTATCCAAGAGAGAGCCTGCACTCTGGTGAGCTGGTGATACGGCAGGCGGAGCATTACCTCGACAGAGAAAAGAGGCTTAAGTTAGCCAAGCTCTTTGTCATCGGAGGAGCAAAAAACATGGAGCGCAACTTAAAGCGCTGGAAGGTTGAGGCGAACTTCTCGGATCTCCTCGATGAGCTTGGGGATGCGAAAAAGATAACCGAAATAATGAACATTGAGGCGAGGATAAGGCAGGAGTACCATGCCCTCTGGGACGAGCATCTGCCCGATGGCTTCAAGATAGTCAAGCGCACGAGGAGGCCGCCTCAGAACGAGATGAACGCGCTGATAAGCTTCCTCAACTCCAGGCTTTACGCCACCATAGTGAGCGAGCTCTATAACACCCAGCTCGTCCCAACGGTGAGCTACCTCCACGAGCCGAGCGAGAGGCGCTTTTCCTTGGCTCTTGACTTAAGCGAGATTTTCAAGCCGATACTTGTGGACAGGATAGCCAACCGACTCGTGAAGCAGGGGATCGTCAAAAAGGGGCACTTCAGGGAGGATCTCAACGGCATCCTGCTCACCAAGAACGGAATGAAGAAGGTAATCGAGGTCTACAACAAGGAAATTAGAACGAGTGTGAAGCACCCAAAGCTGAAGAAGAACGTAACGAAGCAGCGCTTGATCAGGCTTGAGGCGTATAAGCTGATAAGACACCTTGTAGGAGTTGCTGAGTATGAGCCGCTTGTGGCGTGGTTTTAGAGAATGTCCTCCAGCGGGTTCTTCTCCACTCCAAGGCTTTCCCTTTTCGGCTTTGAGCGGAGCTTGTAGATGATCACAGAATCTTCATCCTCATCAATGAGGTCTTTAATGCCTGCCTTTATGCGTTCGAACTCGGCCAGGGTTACCTCGCCCTCAAAGACGCTGTTCTGAACCCAGTGAAGATACTGGCGGAGGAACTTTTTGACCTTGTTCACCCTCTCAACGGCCACATCGTAGACGATTACCACGTACATGGGCCCACCTTAAACAGTACGGCCTTTTCCCTTTTAGGGGTTTCGAAGGATTTTCGATGCAGCCTCAAGAGGAAGAGATTCTCGAGTAGGGGCCTTTAAGCGACGTTCACGGGAAACAGGATTCTAAAAACCCGTTGGAAGTCATTGATAGTTTTTTGTGTTTTATGACCTGACGTTACATAATGCCAAAATAAATGTAACGAAATTTTTTCGAAAACTGCGAATGGGAGAGTTCAATTGGGTTTTAAACCTCTTTCCAGACCAAATCCGACCATTTTCGTGATCCGGCTTCTCACACGCTCTTATTCAAAATTAATCGTCTTGGACCGCTTTGGAAGGCTCATGTACATTAGGGCCTATTTAGAAATCCAAAGGTAGGAATTGCGGCATCTTCCAAATCAAGCCAATTGAACGCGCCCTACACGGCCGCGGCGGACTTAGCTACTACCCCTCTGCCAAAAGACTTATAATATTCAAGACCTCTTAGAATTTTTAGGGGCAAAAGAAGGAGAAAACCGCCCTGTTGCAATAAGACTCTAGGAGAATTGAAACATTGGCGATTGATGAAGCGCATTTATTTGAAAAAGCGGTTGCAATAAGACTCTAGGAGAATTGAAACCAGTTATGGTGACGTTTGGCGTCTGTATTGAAATTTGTTGCAATAAGACTCTAGGAGAATTGAAACGTCTCTTGTGCAGGCTGAGTAGGGTTCACGGGAGCGAAGTTGCAATAAGACTCTAGGAGAATTGAAACTTACTTCACTTAAGTAATCACGCTGGAGTTGCAGCGTTGCAATAAGACTCTAGGAGAATTGAAACGGTTTATATTGAACTTCCCCGGGACCTTCCGGACGGGTTGCAATAAGACTCTAGGAGAATTGAAACTTTGGCGAGGGGTAAGGAGGGCAGCTACATCCTCAGTGTTGCAATAAGACTCTAGGAGAATTGAAACCAAGGATCGTCACGTCAAGGTTGCCCTCTTCATCCGTGTTGCAATAAGACTCTAGGAGAATTGAAACTAGCCTGAGCCCTCAACTACTGAAACCTGGAGAGTAGTTGCAATAAGACTCTAGGAGAATTGAAACACTGGTTGAATGTCGTAATAGTATTCGATGAGGACAGTTGCAATAAGACTCTAGGAGAATTGAAACTAGAGATGCAATGACGATGGTGAACAAGCTGATAGACGTTGCAATAAGACTCTAGGAGAATTGAAACTGTGGAATCCGAACTTTCTGGCCTCGGTGAGGATTGGTTGCAATAAGACTCTAGGAGAATTGAAACTGCTGTACTTGGCAGAAATCTTTGCGAAGATGGTGGGGGTTGCAATAAGACTCTAGGAGAATTGAAACTCATAAGTTCGTCTTTGGGGAGCTCGGTGGTCAGCCAGGTTGCAATAAGACTCTAGGAGAATTGAAACTACCGTGCAGAGACCTGTACCTGTTTGTGATTTTTCTGTTGCAATAAGACTCTAGGAGAATTGAAACGTTCCTTTTGCAGAATGCATCGTGTCGAGAATTATCGTTGCAATAAGACTCTAGGAGAATTGAAACCCGGTAGATGCGGGCTATCTCCCGCAGTTCGCGGCGGTTGCAATAAGACTCTAGGAGAATTGAAACTCAAGTGTCATTCTCGACGAGTTCAGGCTTTACTCAAAGTTGCAATAAGACTCTAGGAGAATTGAAACCTTATCCCTTGCAGGTGGAGTGGACAGGCCCCGCCCGTTGCAATAAGACTCTAGGAGAATTGAAACACATGGTGCGGGGTTTTATTATCAGCGGAAGCAAGTTGTGTTGCAATAAGACTCTAGGAGAATTGAAACGGGTTTAAATCCGGACTCGGGCGCCGCCACTTGACAGTTGCAATAAGACTCTAGGAGAATTGAAACGGGTCACTTTTTACCACCCCGACCGAGCAGTAGTCCAAGTTGCAATAAGACTCTAGGAGAATTGAAACTTTCGCTAAAGTAGGTTTTGACCCTCGGGTTCATCTCCGTTGCAATAAGACTCTAGGAGAATTGAAACCCGCGGCCTCGTCTGCATCTCCGCCGCCGCCGTGGCGTTGCAATAAGACTCTAGGAGAATTGAAACAAAAATGCCTTCGCCGTTTGGGAAGTTCAAGATTATGGTTGCAATAAGACTCTAGGAGAATTGAAACAAGGAGGAAGTTCCGGTTAGAGCTGGAAGGAGGGCGGTTGCAATAAGACTCTAGGAGAATTGAAACGAACTTCAGTGACTATGTGCGGGAACTGATACGCCAAGTTGCAATAAGACTCTAGGAGAATTGAAACCCTGCGAGCTGTGAGGTGAAGGGTCCTTTTTGAGTGGGTTGCAATAAGACTCTAGGAGAATTGAAACTCCTCAAACCACAGCTTGAAGCCGGCGAGCTCCAAAGTGTTGCAATAAGACTCTAGGAGAATTGAAACATAGTTACTCACAACCCAGAGACCCTGAACGGAATAGCGTTGCAATAAGACTCTAGGAGAATTGAAACGGCGAGGGGTTTCAAGTGTTTGTACTGGGGCATGGGTGTTGCAATAAGACTCTAGGAGAATTGAAACTGTATTTTCCTACCCAAACAAGCTCGTCTTTTCCTCCGTTGCAATAAGACTCTAGGAGAATTGAAACCCGCGATGATAAACTCCCCAAGCACCAGACCCGCGTGTTGCAATAAGACTCTAGGAGAATTGAAACTTGAGGTAGTTGGGTGTCTTTATCTCATAGCTGAATGAGTTGCAATAAGACTCTAGGAGAATTGAAACCACTTATGAGATCGAGGGCCTAAACACTCTTAAGGTTGCAATAAGACTCTAGGAGAATTGAAACGGGCCTGGTCCTTAGCCTCGACCATTCCCGTCACCTGTTGCAATAAGACTCTAGGAGAATTGAAACTTACTAATACGTCGTTGGCATGACTTACGGTTATTCCAGGTTGCAATAAGACTCCGGGAAAATTCTGGGCAGGGATTAATTACATAATTCTGCAATCCTTCAACAATCTAATTGTGTAAAAGATGGGCCTGGAGGGAAATCGCAGCAAGCTAGCATCAAGTGAAAAGCACTATGGAAAGCTCACAGAAACAGAAAAGGGTAAAAAGCCCCTCACTCGAGGGCGGCCAAAAGCTTCTCGAGGAACATCTTCTCCGGGTAAGCTCCCTCGAACTGAACCTTGTCCTCGCCGTCCACCTGGATGACGATCTTCGGGACGGCCATGACGCTGTACTGGTCGGCCCACTCCGGATACTCGATGGCCTCAACCATGTCGCCCTTTATCTTGCCCTTGCCGGCGTTGGTGTTCTCGATGGCGAACTTGTGGGCCATCCTGACCGCGAGCGGGCAGTACGGGCAGGTCGGGGTGACGAAGACGAGTATCCTGACGTCCCTGTCGACCTTGGCAAGCTCCTCCTTCGTATCGGGCATGAGGTCGGTCCGGGCGTTGCTGACATCGACGATGTCCTCAAGGAAGGCACCGAACTCGTGGCCGGCCGGAAGGCCAAAGAACCTGACGCCCATGTCCTTGCCGTCCTGGGTTATGGTAATAGCCGGGGCGCGGTCGATGCCGTACTGCTCGGCGAGCTTCCTGCCCTCCTCGCTGTCGAAGTCGTAGAACTCGTAGCTGAGCTTGTCGCTGAGCTCCGAGAGTTCCTGGACGAGCTGCTTCAGCTGGTCACAGTACTGGCAGTGATCCTTGCCGATGAATCCGATAATCTTGACTGGGTTCGTCATCTTGGAGAAGAACTCCTCCCTGATGACCTTCTTATCTCCATCGCTAATCAATCCCATTCTCAGCACCTCCATAGCTAAAGGTTTATAACGCTTTGAGCACAATACCTGGTGGAGTTTAATCTCCAGGTTTGCAACCTAAGGTTGAATGTTCACTATATAAGCTTTGCGTCACAGATTTGGGTGGTGTGGGTCATGACTGAACCGGATATCTTTTACATATTGGGGAACAAGGTGAGGCGCGATCTGCTCAGTCACCTCACCTGTACCGAATGTTACTTTAGCTTTCTCAGCAGTAAAGTCAGCGTCTCTTCGACGGCTGTTGCCAAACACCTTAAAATAATGGAACGCGAAGGCATTCTCAAGTCTTATGAAAGGGAAGGGCCGTTCATTGGTCCCGCTAGAAAGTACTACGACATAGCCATCTCCAGAACTTACGTTACCACTGTAACTCCCAACCTCTTCTGGTACAAAGGGCTCGATCTCGGAACACCTTCGATCGATAAGGTGGAGATAGACCTCACCCGTATACCTCCCGAGCACGAGAGTCTCCCAGGCATGGTTGATTCGTTCCTCGAGCTCAGGAAAGAGCTTGAAAAGGTTCTTAAAGCCCTCCAGGCGATTGAGAGCAGAAGGGACAAACTGATGAAGGAGATAAAGGAGCGCTACCTCAAAGAGATAGGCGACATGACCCAGCTCGCTATTCTGCACTACCTGCTCCTCAACGATGAAGCGACCGTTGAGGAGCTGAGCGACAGGCTGAACCTCAAGGAGAGGGAAGTCATCGTCAAGGCCCAAGAACTGGACAGATTCATACCGTTAAGGATAAAAGACGGGATCATCAAACTCGATGAGGAAAAGCTGAAACAAAAGCTCGGCGGTGGAGAAGATGCCGGAGAAGATTAGAATCGTTGTGAACGAAGACAGGTGCTACCTCTGCGGCGGATGTGCTGGCGTTTGTCCGGCGCTGGCCATAAAGGTCAGTTCAACGAAGTGGGAGTTCTTCCAGGAGAAGTGCATATCCTGCCGCATATGCATCAACGCCTGTCCCGTTGGAGCCCTAACCGCTGAACCCCTGGGGGTGTCCGAATGACCGAGATGAAGTACGATGTAGTAGTTGTCGGCGCAGGAATCGCCGGCCCAATCGTCGCGAGAAACGTTGCTAAAGCCGGCTTTTCCGTTCTGCTCATCGATAAGAAGTCCGCGATAGGCACTCCAAAGCAGTGCGCCGAGGGAATAAGCAAGACGGTCTTTGAGAAGTACGACATACCCTACGACAGGCGCTTCATCAACCGCGAAATTTACGGTGCCAAACTCTACTCCCCAAGCGGCTACGAACTCGAGCTCAGATACAAGGAAGTCAGCGGTGTAATCCTCGAGAGGAAGGTCTTCGACAAGATGCTTGCTTATTACGCCGCCAAAGCTGGGGCCGACGTTCTGGCCAGAACCGAGGCAATGGACGTCATAAGGAAGGACGGAAAGATAGCGGGAATAAAGGCCAAGCACGAGGACGAGCCCGTTGAGATTTACGCCGATATAATCGTTGCTGCCGATGGCGTTGAGAGCATGGTCGCCAGGTGGGCGGGCATAAACACCTACGCTCCACCACACGAGTTCGACTCAAGCTATGAGTACGAGATGCTCATCGAAGGCTTTGACCCCGACCTAATCCACCTCTGGTTCGGCAACGAGATAGCTCCCCGTGGTTACGTCTGGGTCTTCCCCAAGGATGAGGACAGGGCTAACGTCGGAATAGGTATAAACTCCGACAATCCCCAGACGGCCAAGTACTACCTCGACAAGTGGCTCAAGGAGAATAATATCCCCGCCAAAAAGCTCCTGGAGGTAAACGTCGGCGTCGTTCCGGTTGGCGGCTTCGTCAAAGAGCTCGCCAAGGACAACGTCGTCGTTGTAGGCGATGCCGCCAGGCAGGTCAACCCGATGCACGGTGGCGGAATGGCAGAGGCCATGGAAGCTGGCACGATAGCAGCCAAGTGGATAGTGAAGGCACTCGAGGAGGAAAACCTGGAGCTGCTCAAGAACTACACGACTGAGTGGTGGGAGACCGACGGAAAGAGGCTTGAGAGGGTTCTGAAGGTCAGGCGCGTCACTGAAAAACTCACCGATGAGGATCTCGACCTCTTCATCCAGCTGCTCAGTGGTGCGGATGCCGAAAAGATAGCGGGCGGAGACTACGTCGAGGTCATCAAGGCCCTCCTCAAGCACCCCAAGGTGCTCATGAGCAAGAGGAGGCTGAGCCTCCTGAAGGAGCTTCTCTGATCACTTCTTTTCCTTCTTGTATCTCCAATCCTTGCAGTTCATGTCGAGGCAGATTTCGTATTCCCTTCCCTTCTCGCGGATTTTGACCACTGGAGCACCGTTGCAGCAGGTCTTGTTCGTGGGTATTATCTCGCCGCGCTGAAGGAGGGGGTAGGTAACGTTGCACTTCGGCCAGTTGGAGCAGCCAACGAAGCGCTTTCCAGTCTTCCTGTTGTATCTGACGACCAGATCGCCGCCGCACTTGGGGCACTTGCCAACTACAAGGGGCTTTTTCTCTTCTTTTTCCACTGCCTTCTTGGCTTCCCTCCCCTCGGCCTCACTAAGCTCCTTCACGGCCCCAGAGCGCTTGGTGCTTTCTTTGCCTGTGATCACTCCCGTTCCAGTGGTCTCAAGCAGGGCCTTCCCTATGTCCATCTCCTTCTCTCTGAACTCCTGGAGGATTTTGACGAGCTGCTCCTTGCTATCCTCAATGACCTCATCCTTCCTGGCCTTGCCGGCCATTATCTCCTCCATCTTCTCCTCAAAGGCCCTCGTCAGCTCGACGCTGACTATGTCAGGAACGTTCCGCTCCAAGGCCTCGACGACGCGCATGCCAAGAGGGGTGACCTTTATCTTCTTCTTACCCTCGATGTAGCCCCTCGCGTAGAGCGTTTCAAGTATCTGGGCGCGCGTGGCTTTCGTTCCTATGCCCAGATCCTCCATCCTCTTGATTACGGCTGCGGGAGAATATCTCGCCGGAGGCTTCGTTTTCTTCTTCTCGCGCTTTATCTGGATGACCTTAACAGGCTCGCCCTCCTTAAAGGCGGGCAGGATGACCTCGTCGAACTTGACATACTTCCCATAAACCTTGAGCCAGCCCTCCTTTACGGTCCTCGCACCGCTCAGGATGAAGCGGTGGTTGTTGGAGTTGATGATGACCTTCATCGTCTCCCTTACGGCCGGTTCCATAAAGAGGGCCAGAAAACGCCTGACTACCAGATCATAGATGTTCTGCTCGTCCTTCGTCAGCTCACCAGGCTTTGGAAGTTCGCCCGTCGGATAGATGGCTGGGTGAGCCGGGTCATCCTTTTTTCCTTCGACGGGCTTGAGGCTCTCCTTCCCGAGGAGCTCGTGGGCGAAGGGTTTGTACTCCGGGAGCTTGGCTATGTTCTGGATAATCGAGCGGAAGTTGAGGTTCTTGGGGAGCTTTTGTGAGGAGGTACGGGGGTACGATTGTAAACCTTTCTCATAAAGCTTCTGCGCAATCTCTAAAGTTTTCTTAGGAGAGTAGCCGAAGGCAGAATAGGCCTCCCTCTGGAGAGTTCCGAGGTCAAAGGGAACTGGCGGGTGTCTCTTCTGCTGTCTCACCTCGACCTTTTCCACGAAAGCAGGCCCCTTTTTGGCCTCCTCGACTATGCGCTTCGCCTCATCTTCGTCGAGGATGCGCTCCTTTTCGTATGTTGCAGTGTATTTCTCCCCGTTCTTCTCGAGGAGCATTTTTATGACCCAGTAAGGGGTGGGCTTGAAGTTCTGGATTTCCTTCTCCCTATCGACGAGGAACTTGAGCGTAGGGCCCTGAACGCGGCCCGTCGAAAGAACCATCCACTTGCCGCTCGCGCGCTTTATGGCCGAAGTTAAGGCACGCGATAGGTTCACGCCCCAGTACCAATCTAAAACATGCCTCGCTATTCCAGCATCGGCCATACCGAAGTTTATCGTCGGCTCGAGGTTGTACCAGGCCTTGAGGAGGTCTTTCTTCGTCAACGCCGAGAACTTCATGCGCTTAGCCTTAGAGGGATCAACACCGCAGGCGTACTTAAGGGCAGTATAGCCTATAACCTCTCCCTCGGTGTCGTAGTCGCAAGCTACAATAAACTCGTCCGCCTGCTTGGCGAGCTTCGCTAGGGCCTTTATGTAGTCTTTCGCATAGCTCTTCCCCTTCTCGGCCACGTAAACAGGCACCCACTCTATGTCAAAGACTGGATAGCCGTAGGTCTTCTGCTTTGGGGCGAGCGAGAAGAGGTGGCCGACTGCCGGGGCGACGATTACCTTCTTCCCATCCCGGGTGAACTCGTAGTAGGCCACCTTCCCTATGGTCTTCCGGATCGGCTTACCCTCTGCCAAAGCGTAGGCGATCTTCCTGGCGACGTTCGGCTTCTCGGCGATGATGAGCGTGACCATGGCGACACCTTAAAGGCCTAGGCAGGGGCAGTATAAAAACCTTACATAGCAACCTTTGCTAGTGCAAAGCTCGACCAAAGTAAGATACCGTGAAAATGGCCAGTTTTGGAGTGCATTCCTCATGAAGGAGCTTTCTTAGTTAGGAATTCACCCTAAACTTAGCACTACAATTTGAGTTCACTTTCCTTTTAACGCCCGTAGGGCGTCGTGTTGAAGTGAAACACTGTAAAATGGTCTTTTACTCGTAGAAACCACTTAGAGAACTGGAAGTTCAAAAGGGCATACGAACTTTGATCAAACTTTTGCTTGGCAAAAGTTTGTTTTCTGGTGGGGCCGCCGGGATTTGAACCCGGGTCACGGGCTCCCAAAGCCCGCAGGATAGACCAAGCTACCCCACGGCCCCCTGCCCAGAATAGGTTTCAAGAAGTTTTGGAGCCCCGGGCGGGGTTTGAACCCGCGACCTGCCGCTTACCAAGCGGCCGCTCCACCAGGCTGAGCCACCGGGGCACCGATGATACGATGCAGGGGAGCCTTTATAAATTTTTCTCTTCACCCAGCTTCGCCACGAGGCCTTCCAAGACCTCCCTGAAGTTAGCGGCGTCTATCCACTTTATGCCCATCTTCTGGGCCCACGTTAATATTCCAACGTCGGCTGATACTATCGTTGCATCGAGCTCTTTTGCAAGGAGAATCAGCTCAAAGTCCTCCTTGCTGTCCACTATGCCCTCACGAAGAGCTTTGCGGTAGTTCCGCCTCAGCTTCTGGATTATTCTGTCCACGTTGTCGGTCTCTATGACGCTCTCGCGGACGGCCTTCTCCGCAACGCGGAGGCCTTTGTCTATTCTTCTCCTTATGTCATCAATCAGCTCGTAAACGACGAAGGCGGGGATTTTGATGTCGTGCACGTTGGGCGGCTTCTTTATGATGTAGAGCTCAATTTCAGGCAAAAGCTCTTCCTCATCAACAAAGTGCATAACCTCGCGGTAGATTCCAGGGGGCATGTAGAACTCCACCCTGCCGAAGAGCCTCTCGGCGTAGTCAAGGAAAGTCCTCATAGCCTCGGTTGGGTTGTCCCCGAACTTGCGCCTTATCTCAGGATTGACGAAGATGCTCGTATCGAGCACGAATCTCATCGCGACCACAAGCTTATTTAATCACCGAGGTTTAAAACACCTTAGGTGAAAGCATGAAGGTCGGGGTTGTTTTTGGGATCAGCGAGCTGGCCAATCCAAAGGATTTTGAGAAAAAGGCATCGAAGTTCATAACCGAGCTAGCAAAGGAGTTCGACGTCGTTGGGGGTTTCTTCGTTTCGAGCAGGAGGGATTTCAGGGAAGCCAAGGGGGAAGTGGACTTCAACGGGGTTGATGCCATCGTCCTCTACCCGCTCACCGGTGGAACAGAAAACGCCCTGAAGGAGTTCGCGGTATATAGAAGGCCGATAATCATCTACGGCGATACTTTTAACAACTCAATAGCGGCTGGAATAGAGCTCAGAGAGTACTTCAGGGACAGGCTCGTCCCCTCGACCCTGGTTAAAGACTTCAACGAACTCAAAGCAGCCCTCCTCGGCTACGAGGACATGGGCGAGACCCTTGACAAGTCCCTCAAGATGCGTCTCGGCATCATCGGTAGGATCTCACCGTGGCTCATAAATGAGAAGTTCGAGCTTCCCTACACGAGCATAAGCCTCAAGAAGTTCTACGAATACTACGAGGCAACAACCGACGCCGAGGGCTGGAAGGTCGTCGAGGAAATAGTCGCCAAGGCGAGGGAAATAAAAGAGCCCCAGAGAGAGGACCTCGTCAAGGCTGGAAGGATTTACATCGCCATCAAGCGCATCCTAGAGGACTATCACCTAGATGGTTTCACAATAGGCTGCTTTGACCTCATAATGAAGATAAAGGCCACACCCTGCCTTGCCCTTGCGATGTTCAATGCCGAGGGAATCCCGGCTGCATGCGAGGGAGAGCTGAACGCGCTCCTCGGGATGGCAATAGTGAGGCGCTTCTTCAACAAGCCAGCCTTCATGGGCAACATAGCAGATTACGGCGACGATTACATCATCCTTGCCCACTGTACCGCCCCGCTCATAGGAGGATACATCATAAGGTCGCACTTCGAGAGCGGAATGGGAGTTGGCGTTGAGGTCGAGCTCCCCAAGGGGAAGGCTTCACTCCTCAAGATAAGGGGCAGAAAAGCGGTAGTGGCCAGTGTCGAAGTCGTTGGTAGGGAGCGCAGCGAGCATCGCTGCAGGACCCAGATGAAGCTCCGCATCGAGGAGGCAAGGGACTTCATAGACGGCACACTCGGAAACCACCATCTCCTCGTTTACGTGGACAGTGAGGAGCTGGCGGATCTGCTCAGCGAGCTTGGCTTCGAGGTTATGCTGTATTAACGTCCATACATTTGTCTTTAACTTCTCTTTATCCTCTATACTCCTAATGATCTTGGCCAAAAATTTATTAACCTTAAGTTACTTAATATGTATTGAGAAGTGGCAGGGGGTAAGTCGTATGAGGCGAGCCCAGGCCGCAATAGAATACCTAATGATGATGGCAATGGCCTTAGCTGTGGTCTTATTTACCATCAGAACGCTCCAGAGAACTGCCAGTAACGCCAGCAACCAAGTTACAAGAACTTCAGAAGAAATAATAAAAACTATGAGCGAAATGATAGACAACTAAAGGGGCTCAGGCCCCGGACAGTGCTTTTTTTCCATAAAGCTTCAGGCCGAGCCAAGCCACCACACCGGCCCCGATGACTATTGGGTTCAGCGTTACTCCCGCCAGCCCAATGACCCCGAAGACAGCCCTGATCCACTTCTTCAGGTTGGTGCTGTAGAACCCTGTTAAGGCTATCGCCAGCAGGTACATCACGAACAGGGTCGCCGCCAGATAATATGCTACTCTAAGCACCATCATGAGGTTCCACTCGGCCACGGTTATGAGAAACATCTCTGGGTGAGTGAAGTATATGTACGGCCCTATGTAACCCGCCAAAGCGTACTTCACCGCGTTCATCGCCGTCTTCCAGAAGTCTCCGCCAGCTATTGCAGAACCAGCGTAGCTCGCAAGCGCCACTGGTGGGGTAACGTCCGCCAAGATTCCGAAGTAGAACACGAAGAAGTGGGCCGAGAGCATTGCTATGAGCACTGTGTAGCCTGGAACCGGCTGGTTGTAGGGCTCTATGCTCCTGACGAGCATGTATATTGCAGGTGCAGCAACGAGGGAGGTTATGATATAGTTTGCCGTCGTCGGAACACCCATACCGAGAATGAGGCTGAACACCATGGTCAATATGAGGAGCAGCCAGAGGTGTCCTCCCGTGAGGGATATGAGGCGGTAGCCTATGTTGGTGAGCTCGCCGGTCATGGTAAGAACGCCCTGGATGAGGCCAGCACTGGCGGCGGCGAGCATAACGCTGACGCTAGTTTTTCCTGCGTCTATCATGGCCTCGTAAGTGGCGCGGTACATCATCCTGCCGCTGTCGTGGGGTGAGCGGTAGCCGACAAGGATCGAGAAGACTATTCCGAAGACGCCCGTCATGAGGACTATCTGCTCTTTGGTCATGCCAAGGTACTTGGTGAGGGCTATGAAAAGCAGGAACATCGCGGTTATGTAGAACTTCTCGTTGAAGGCAACGCCCTTCTTCATCACGCCGAGAACCACGAGGAGGATGAACATCGCCAATAGCATCATCGCGGTCTGTGTACCGATGTCTTTGCCGAGGAACATTAGCAGGGTGGCAATGATGGCTACGGCAACGTAGAGCTTCTCGTTTCCGTAAATCTCGTCCCTCGAAATCCACGCGACCCAGATGGCTACGCCGAGGGATGATATAGCTGCTATTTGAGGCGCTATTCCCCAGACAAGTGCCACCGTGATGACGATTATTGGCAGGAGAATGTAGAGCTTCCTGAGGAAGTAAGTCATCGTCTTGAAGTGGTTAGTCGCCATGCCCTTAAGGCCAAGCCTCTTGGTCTCAAGGTCAATGAAGAGGTAGACACCGCCGTAGTAAACGAGGGCAGGCAAAACGGCAGCTATGATGATTTTGTTATACGGCAGGTTGAGGAACTCCGCCATGATGAAGGCCGCCGCTCCCATGATTGGAGGCATGAGCTGACCGCCCGTTGATGCCACTGGCTCCACGGCACCGGCTATCTCAGGTGGATAGCCTGCCTTCTTCATCAGCGGAATGGTGAACGTTCCCGTCGTCAGGACGTTTGCGACGCTAGAACCGCTGACAGTTCCCATGAGGGCGCTTGAGATGACTGCGGATTTGGCTGGACCACCTGGCCTCTTTCCGAAGAGGCTTATCATGAACTCGGTTATGTAGTCGCTGACGCCTATCCTCAGCAGGAATGCACCGAAGAATATGAAGGCGAAGACGTAGATGGTCATAACGAAGAACGGAATTCCGAAGATTCCCTCGTCGAAGTAGAGCTGCTGGACGAAGCGCACCCAGTCGAAGTTTATTGCGTAGATTCCGTAGGCGAGGAAAAGGGTTACTATCAGGGGCAGAACCCAGCCGAGAACACGTCTCGTTGCCTCAATGACCATTATTATGGCCAGGAGTCCGAAGATGACATCGGTGTCGTTAAGGGTCGACGTCAGTATATAGCGCTGATAGACCGCGAACAGGTATATCATCGAGATTACTCCAACGGCACCCATGACGTAGTCGTAGGCAAAAACCTTCTTGAAATACTTCTCCTTCTTCCGAATCGGGTAGAGCAAGAAGGTTATAACCATGAGCATGGCCAGAACAAATGCTTCCCCCTGCTTCGGCTGGAAGGTAATCCTGAGGAATTCTAACTTAAGGCCCAGTCTGGAGAAGAGATCGTAGAGTGTGTAGTTGAAGTTGAATATGAACAGGATTTCGTAAAGGCCTATAAGTATCGCAGCAATCTTAACGACCAGCTCCAGCCTGGGCGGAAGGGTTCTCGTCCGCTCTATAACTACCTCCTCATATTCCATCCTGTCCATTCCTTGAAGACCCTCTCCCATCTTCACCACCTCCCTATTAGAGTCAGAATCAGGGGAACTCGCTTAATCCTAAAATCAACCAGCAGCGCCTTTTCAGGGCTGTTGAGAACGGGGGACCCGTTTACGGTTATGTTCACGTGGTTCAGCGGGATGAACCAGTAGCTGAAGTCCTCTCCGAGGTAATCGCTGACGTGCTTAACGTAATAGTCCCCCACAGTTCCTTGAATGTCCTCGGGGAGACCTGCTCCGAAGTCTTTCCACTTCATTTCAACGGCGTAAAACCCGCTCTTGTTTGCCACGAGCACCTCCACAACAGTGCTGCGTTCAACGCTGTGAATGTAAGTTATCTCAATCGTTGAACCGAGGGGATAAAAGTGGACATCACCATCAAAACTTATCTCAACAGCCTTTACCGGAATGAACAGAATGATGAACATAGCGATAACAAAAAAGGAAAGGGTTCTGCGGCTCAAAGATACCCCCTCATGGTTTCAGGTTGTCGGGGATGGTCTTGCCCTGCTCCTCGTAGTACTTGATGGCCCCTGGGTGGAGCGGGATGCTCATACCGTCGAGGGCGGTGTCAAGGCTTATGTACTGGGCCTTGGCGTGAACCTGCCTGAGCTCGTCAACGTGCAGGAAGAGGAGCTTGGTCATTGCGTAGACGACTTCGTCAGGAACGTCGGCGCTGACGACGAGAACGGCCTTAACGGCAAGGGTCGGGGTGTCTTGGGTCATTCCGTTGTAGGTGTCCTTCGGGAGGGTCTGGCTGACGTAGAATATGTAGCCCTTGTCATGGAGCTTCTGAAGGATGTCCTCCCCGATCGGGAGAATCCTTACTGGAGTCTGGACGGCTATCTGGTCAACGGCAGGAGTCGGAGCACCTGAAACTATGACTGCAGCATCGATCTGGCCGAGCTTGAGCTGCTGGGTTGCTTCGGTGAAGGAGAGGTAGACCTTGTCCACCTGGTCCCAAACTCCAGCGGCCTCGAGTATCTGCTGGGCGGCAACGGCCGTTCCGCTTCCGGCGGCACCGACCGCGACCTTCTTACCGGCGAGATCCTGGAGGGTCTTTATGTCACTGTCGGCTTTAACGACGAACTGGATGGTTTCGGGATAGAGGGCAGCTATTCCGCGAAGGTTCTTAACGGCGTTGTCCTTGAACGCGTCGAGTATAACTCCATTGTAGGCGTAATAAGCGACATCGTTCTGCATGATGGCGGCCTGAGCCCTTCCGTCACCGATGGCCTGGGCGTTGGAGACGCTCGCACCGCTGGTAACGGCCTTCGCGTCAATTTGGATTCCAGTTTCATCCTTGCTGTACTTCTGGAGTATATTGGCGTAGGTTGAGCCGAGCGGATAGTAGACACCGGAGGTTGAACCAGTGTATATAGTTATGGAGTATGTTCCGGTTTCAGTGCCGCTGCTGATACAGCCCGCCATAACCACTGCAAAAAGCAAAACGACCACAAGGCCAATCGACATAAACCTTTTCATGCCTTGCACACCTCCAAACCCAATTGTGAGTGTATGGTCTGAACGACCATATTAGGATATTGAAGTACATTTGCGGTTATATAGTTTGTGTTACTTTTTCGTAAATCTTTACGTGAGATTGGGGAATAGAACACAGCACCATCGAAATCTAGTGGACAAACGTAGAAGTTCGAACCTGGGCAAAGCCTTTTAATTCCCAAGCCAAGCATCAAGGGGGTTGAAAAATGAAGGTCATAATGACGACGAAGATAGACCTAGCTTCCATGAACATAATGGAAAAACTGGTGGAGAACTTTGGCTTCAAAGAAACGGAGAAAAGCTTCGACGGAAATCCAGTCTACTCAAAGGGCGATATACTAATCCTGACGACCAACAACGAGATGATCTACTACGACAACCTTGATGGAGCAATAGGGGAGCAACTCGGCTTCACGCCCGAGATAATCGTCTTTGCCTCGAGACACGCCAGCAAGCAGAAGCTACCTGCACTCACCACTCACGTGACCGGCAACTGGGGCAACGCAATGTACGGCGGAAAGGACGAGAGTCTAGCTATAGCACAGCCGAGCGCAATGAAGCTTGCACTCCTCAAGATGAACGAACTCAACGATTTAGACTGGACCGTCTGCTACGAGGCGACCCACCACGGCCCGAGCGAGCTGAACGTCCCGAGTCTGTTCATCGAAATAGGCTCGAGCGAGGAGGAGTGGGTGAACGACAGGGCGGGGGAGATATTAGCGGAGACAATAATATACGTGCTGAAGAACTACGAGAACTCAAAATTCCCAGTTGCCATTGGAATCGGAGGAGGCCACTACGCGCCGAAGCAGACGAAGAGGGCACTCGAAACGGACCTGGCTTTCGGCCACATAGCCCCGAAGTACACCCATCCGCTCAAGAAGGAACTCCTCCTCAAGGCCATTGAGAGAACAGACGGTGGGGTGGACGCCATATACGTCGATTGGAAGGGCAGTAAGGGCGAGACAAGACAGACGGCGAAAGCTCTAGCTGAGGAGCTCGGCTTGGAGTTCATACGGGACTGATAATCGAAATCTTTAAAGATGTTAAGCGGGATTTTAAAATCAGCACCGGCCTTAGCTAAATTTATATACTACCTGCCTACAAAGTGAAACAGATGTTAAATTGCCCGGAGGGTGAAAAGATGCTGAAGCTGATTGAAGACGCTATCGAAAGAACCTCCTCCGACCTTAACAAGGTTCCGGAGGCCCAGGCTCCGCAGACTGACATAGATGAGGAGCTTAGGAGGATTCTAGAGCAGATACAGGCCAAGATTTATGTCGTCGGTGTCGGTGGTGCCGGCTGCAACACTATAAACAGAATGATGCAGGTCGGCATCCAGGGTGCGAAGGTTATCGCCATCAACACTGATGCTCAGGATCTCCTCAAAGTTAGGGCTCACAAAAAGATACTCATCGGTAAGGAACTTACCCGTGGTCTCGGCGCAGGAAACAACCCCAAGATGGGAGAGGAAGCTGCCAAGGAGAGCGAGAGGGAAATCCGCGATGCTCTCGAAGGTGCTGACATGGTCTTTATAACCTGCGGTCTCGGTGGTGGAACCGGCACTGGTGCCGCCCCAGTCGTTGCCGAGATAGCAAAGAAGATGGGTGCCCTCACAGTTTCCGTCGTCACCCTCCCGTTCACCGTTGAGGGCATCAGGAGGATAAAGAACGCCGAATATGGTCTCGAGAGGCTCAGGAAGAACAGCGACACGGTTATCGTTATACCGAACGACAAGCTCATGGAGGTCGCTCCCAACCTGCCCATACACATGGCATTCAAGGTCGCTGACGAGATACTCGTCCAGGCCGTCAAGGGCATCACCGAGCTCATCACCAAGCCGGGACTCGTTAACCTCGACTTCAACGACGTCAGGGCAGTCATGAAGGACGGCGGCGTTGCGATGATAGGTATCGGCGAGAGCGACAGCGAGAAGAGGGCCCTCGAAGCTGCCCAGCAGGCACTCAACAGCCCGCTCCTCGACGTTGACATAAGCGGTGCCAAGGGAGCGCTCATAAGCATAAGCGGAAGCGACGTCAAGCTCGAGGAGGCTCAGCAGATAATAGAGCTCGTCACGAGCAAGCTCGACCCTGAGGCACAGGTCATCTGGGGAATACAGCTTGACGAAGAGCTCGGAAAGATGATAAGGATCCTCATCGTGGTTACTGGAGTCAGCTCCCCATACGCTGTCGCCGAGGAGGAGCCCACTTACTACGGTGAGGAACCCGAGAGAAAAGTTATTAAACTCGACCTTGAGGAGCTTTGATAACCCTTTCATTTTCCAAAATTTAGAGGGGTGACGAGGGTGGCAACAACCACGGAAAAGCTTAAAAACTTCTTCGCGGAGTCGCGGAGGGTTTTGCTGGTAACAAAAAAGCCGGGCTGGAAAGAGTTTAAGATGGCTGCCAAGATTACCGGCATTGGAATGACTTTAATTGGCCTTATAGGCCTCATAATCCGCATGATTGGATACATAATCACTGGCGCTTGAGTTAGTAGCGGGTGATAGGCATGAGCGATGGCAGGATATTCACAGTGCGCGTCACCGTTGGTCAGGAAGAGACCACGGCAAAGCTGATATACAGCAAGATTAAGACTTACAAACTCCCAGTCTACGCCATACTGACACCATCGAAAGTCAAGGGCTACATATTCGTCGAGGCCCCAAGCAAGAGCGCCGTGGATGAAGCAATTAAGGGCATAAGACACGCCAAGGGAACTCTTCCCGGCGAGATTAGGTTTGAAGAGATTGAACACTTCCTCGAGGAGAAACCAGCCGTGAGCGGCTTCGAGCCTGGTGACATAGTTGAGCTCATCGCCGGCCCGTTCAAGGGCGAGAAAGCAAAGGTCGTCAGGGTTGACGAAGCCAAGGATGAAATAGTCGTCGAGCTCATCGGTTCAATCGTCCCGATTCCGGTTACGGTGAGGGGCGAATACGTTAGACTTATAAGCAAACGCCAGAAGGAGTGAACGGACTCAGATAACTAGAGGTGAGAAAGATGCCGCAGGTTGTTGAGGTGCTCGTTGAGGGAGGAAAGGCTTCACCAGGTCCACCACTCGGTCCCGCTATCGGTCCGCTCGGACTTAACGTTAAGCAGGTCGTTGACGAGATAAACAAGGCTACCAAGGACTTCGAGGGAATGCAGGTTCCAGTCAAGATCATCGTGGAGGACCCCAAGAAGAAGACCTTCCGCATTGAGGTTGGTGTTCCTCCGGTCAGCCAGCTCATCAAGAAGGAGCTTGGTATACCAAAGGGCTCCAGCGAGGCTGGCCACAGCCCGGTCGGAAACCTGACCATGGAGCAGGTCATCAGGATAGCCAAGGCCAAGATGGACCAGATGCTTGCCGCTGACCTCAAGGCTGCAGCCAAGGAGGTCATCGGTACAGCGCTCAGCATGGGCGTTACCGTCGAGGGCAAGGACCCGAGGGAAGTCCAGAAGGAGATTGACGAAGGCGTTTACGACGAGATTTTTGCAAACGCCGAGGAGTGAGGGAAAAGTTTAAAAATCCCTCTTTTTACGCATTTTTGACTTTTCGGTGCTTAAATCAAAAATGAAGGGAGGGCTGTAGATGGCCTTTGACAGGCAGAAAATCGTGGAAGCGGTGAAGGAGGCGAAGGCCCGGGCTAAGCCGCGCAACTTCACACAGACCGTCGAAGTGGCAGTCAACCTCAAGGATATAGACCTCCGCAAGCCGGAGAACAGGTTTAAGCTTGAGGTTGTGCTGCCCCACGGTCGTGGGAAGGAGCCCAAGATCGCGGTCATCGCTGATGGTGCCGTTGCCGAGGCGGCTAAAAAGCTCGGGCTGGATGTGATTAGTGGAGAGCAGCTTGAGGAACTCGCCAAGAGCCCAAGGCAGGCAAGGAAGCTGGCGAAGAGCTACGACTTCTTCATTGCGGCGGCTCCGCTGATGCCGAAGATCGGTAGGTACCTCGGTAGGTACCTCGGTCCAAGGAACAAGATGCCGCAGGTCGTTCCACCGACCATGACCAACCTAGAGCCAATAATCGCAAGGCTCAAGAAGACCGTCAGGATACAGCTTAAGAACAACCCGGTTGTGCACGCCCCGATTGGAACCGAGGACATGGACGACGAGAAGCTCGCCGAGAACGCTGAAGCAGTGCTCAACGCCATCATCAACAAGCTCGAGCGCGGAGAGAACCAAGTGAAGTCAGTGTACGTCAAGACCACTATGGGACCGGCCGTTAAGGTGGAGAGGTGAGGGAGATGGCCCACGTCGCTGAGTGGAAGAAGAAGGAAGTTGAAGAGCTCACCAACATCATCAAGAGCTACCCAGTGATAGCACTCGTTGACGTTGCCAATGTCCCGGCTTACCCGCTCTCAAAGATGCGTGAGAAGCTCAGGGGCAAGGCACTCCTCAGGGTCTCGAGGAACACCCTCATTGAGCTCGCCATAAAGAGGGCCGCTCAGGAGCTTGGAAAGCCAGAGCTCGAGAAGCTCATCGACCACATACAGGGTGGAGCCGGAATCCTCGCCACCGAGATGAACCCATTCAAGCTCTACAAGCTCCTTGAGGAGAGCAAGACTCCTGCTCCGGCCAAGCCAGGCGTGCCGGTTCCCAAGGACGTCGTCATACCAGCCGGTCCGACCTCAATCTCACCGGGTCCGCTCGTCGGTGAGATGCAGGCTCTTGGCATACCTGCGAGAATCGAGAAGGGTAAGGTCAGCATCCAGAAGGACTATACCGTGCTCAAGGCCGGTGAGGTCATAACCGAGCAGCTTGCGAGGATCCTCAATGCCCTCGGTATCGAGCCGCTTGAGGTAGGTCTCAACCTCCTCGCGGCCTACGAGGACGGAATCGTCTACACTCCAGAGGTTCTCGCCATCGACGAGGAGGAGTACATCAACCTGCTCCAGCAGGCCTACATGCACGCGTTCAACCTGTCCGTCAACACTGCCTATCCAACCAGCCAGACCATCGAGGCCATCATCCAGAAGGCCTACCTTGGAGCCAAGAATGTTGCAGTCGAGGCTGGCTACGTCACCAAGGATACCGTCGAGGACATCTTTGGCAGGGCTCTGCGTGCCGTCCTGCTCATAGCCCAGAACCTGCCTGAGGACCTGCTCGACGAGAAGACCAAAGAGCTTTTAAACCAACAGGCACAAATAGCCGTTGCCGCTCAGCCTCAGCAGGAGGAGAAGGTTGAGGAGGCTGAGGAAGAGGAGGAAGAAGAGGAAGCCTCCGAAGAGGACGCCCTTGCTGGACTTGGGGCGCTCTTCGGCTGAACTTTCCATTTCCCTCGTATCCCTGAATAAAACCGTGTGAAAAATGAAGATGATTGGAGGTGTGAAAAATGGAGTACGTGTATGCCGCTCTGCTGCTCCACGCCGCTGGTAAGGAGATAACCGAGGAGAACCTCAAGGCCGTCCTTGAGGCTGCCGGAGTTAGCCCGGACGAGGCCAGGATAAAGGCTCTCGTTGCCGCCCTTGAGGGCGTCAACATCGACGAGGTCATCGAGAAGGCCGCCATGCCGGTTGCTGCCCCGGTCGCCGTTGCCGCCGCTCCGGCCGCTGGCGCCGAGGCCGCTCCGGCTGAGGAGGAAGAGGAGGAGGAAGAGGAGGAGGCCAGCGAGGAGGAGGCCCTCGCTGGACTCGGTGCCCTCTTCGGCTGAACTCCCTTCCTCTTTTGTCCGCCCTCGGGCGGACACCCTCAAAACTTTTCTTCGCGGTCCCTGACGCCCCAGAATGCAACCCATATCCGTCTGTATCTACCTGGGTCGAGCTTTCTCCTGAGCATCTCAAGGAACACCACCAAGACCAGGAAAAACGCGACCGTGACGAGGGCCTTTTCGGTGAAGCCATTGAGGCTTGTAACGACGTTTATCCACACCATCCCACCGAACCACATCGTCAGGAACTCGATAATCTCATAAATGGCAACTTTTCTGGGCAGGATCTCCATCTTCCAGAGGGCGATGCCAGCCATCAGGGAAAAGAGCCCTACAATGCCGAGTATCACCGTCACCGCGTCAATTGTCTCTGCCCCATACCTGTCCGCGAGAACTGGATAAAGCGAAAACGCCGGAGCGAGGGCAAAGAACCCCACTATCGCCAGGGCGCTTACCGCGAGCAGTGCTACGCTCTTCCTCATGTCCTCCCACCAGATTAACATCGGGCATGGTAACCTAAAAGATTTTCGAAAAAGACCGCAAGGTTTATCTTTGGCCGTTATGAACCACCATCGTGGGCCCGTGGCCTAGGGGATATGGCGCCGGCCTTCGGAGCCGGTAGTCGCGGGTTCGAATCCCGCCGGGCCCGCCATAACAACCCTTTGCTTCGCAAAGCGTTGACGGAAAAATTGCGTGCGAGTCCAAATTGTCAATTCTCAAGCGGGTTTACTTTCAAATTGGCTTTTTTACAGTGTTCCACTCTCCACAAGGCGTCCAAAGGACGCCAGAATAAAAAATGAAACTATTCTCAAAGGCCTGTTTTTGGAGTTAAACCCCATATTCATAAGGCATTTCCAGAGTGCACGCTTTAATTCCCGCCCCTCGTGGGAGAAAGGAGCTCTTTTGGTCAAGCTTTTTTTCAAAAGCTTGATGCCAAGTGATGTTGGAACTCCGCTCCAACACACGGAGAACTAATTTTCACAGGCATTACTTTTGGTAAACCTCGTTCTGCAGAGGTTGTAGGTCAGCTTTTTAAGCACCTCCTCGTTTAACCTTGGGGTGGTCAACATGATGCTTCCAGACTGGAAAATCAGGAAGGAGATTCTAATCGAGCCATTTAACGAGAAATCCCTTCAGCCGGCCGGCTACGACTTGAGGGTTGGAAAGGAGGCAATGGTTAACGGAGAGTTCATAGACGTTGAGAAGGAAGGGAAGGTTGTAATCCCCGCAAAGGGCTATGCCCTGATTCTCACCCTCGAACGCATTAAGCTACCTGACGACGTTATGGGGGACATGAAGCTGAGGAGCAGCTTGGCAAGAGAGGGACTAATGGGTTCCTTCGCCTGGGTCGACCCGGGATGGGACGGCAACCTCACCCTTGGAATATTCAACGCCTCAGATGAACCTATCGAGCTTGCCTACGGAGAAAGGTTCGTTCAGATAGCATTCATCAGGCTTGAAGGCCCGGCAAAGAATCCCTACCGGGGCAGTTATCAGGGAAGCCAGCACCTTGCGCTATCGAAGAGGAGAAAGAAATGAGACTATGAAATTTGCCTCGATACCCAACTCCATTCTATTTCTTAGGCCATCCAAGCACGATTAGTGAACAAATGAATTCTTCCCGAGAACATTAGACTTAATTAAAAAGTGTACTGGGGAACTATCGCTCCCCAAAGGCACCATCTGGGTAATGCCTTCTATTGGGCACTGTGCTCTCGACCGGTTATCTATTTCCCTCAAGGTTCACGAGAAAATCCATCTCGCTAAGTTGGTTGTATCCAAGGGCGTAGTGGCCATCTAATCGACGTAGATGGCTCCGTTTACCGAAAGGTTTATATATCTCCAATCGCCTAAAAAAATAGTGAAAAACCCTTCCTGGAGGTGTTGTGAATGGCTGAGTTGCCAATTGCCCCAATTGACAGGTTGATTAGGAAGGCCGGTGCCGAGAGGGTTAGCGAGGAGGCCGCTAAGGTTCTCGCTGAGTACCTCGAGGAGTACGCCATCGAGCTTGCCAAGAAGGCCGTCGAGTACGCCAGGCACGCTGGCAGAAAGACCGTCAAGGCCGAGGACATCAAGCTCGCTATCAAGGCCTGAAGGCCTTTCTTTCTCTTCCTTGCTTTTGTCACTCCCTGAAAGTCAACTTTTTAAACCGCTCTTCTGGAGGTTTCCCCATGCCAGAGATAGCGGTCAGAATGACAAAACGCAACCACAATGCCTTTGTTCATCTTCTCGGCGCCCTGGAGAGTCAGGGATTTGATCTCGGAGAGCTGTTGGTAACCAAAGACTTCAACGAGATTCTAAAAGCTCGGCCGAAGGTCGTTCTCTACTCCTTCTTCACGGAGGAGATATGGGGTGACCTTCCCCGCGAGGTCAAGCTTCTCAAGGAGAGGGGAGCTTTGCTGATAGCCGGCGGCTATCACGCGATAGCCATGCCCAAACACACCCTAAACCAGCTCGGTTTCGACATAGCTGTCATAGGCGAGGGAGAGGAGGTTCTCTATCAGCTTTTAACGACCCTCAAAAAGACGGGCTATAAAATCACAAAGGAGCTTCTCAACATCAGGGGGCTCGCCTTTTACCTGGACGGCGAGTTCACCTTCACGGGCTTCGCTAAAGTGGAGGACTTCTGGCGTTTTCCGCCCTATCCCGAGTCGCTAAGACTAATCTCCCCCATTGAGATAAGCAGAGGCTGCCCCTTCGGCTGCTACTATTGCCAAACACCCTACATCAAGGGACTCCGCATGAGGCACAGGCCCATAGATCAGATAGTGAGATATTCAAGGAGAATGAAGGACATACGCTACATAACTCCCAACGCTTTTGCCTACGGCTCACCTGGGGCGATACTTAAGTTAAACAAGCTTGAGGCTTTACTGAAGGCCCTTCAACCGCTCAGAAAAGAGGGACGGCGGCTCTTCTACGGAACGTTTCCGAGCGAAGTTCGGCCAGAGTTCGTCCTGCCGGAGACCCTCGAGCTCCTCATAGACTACGCCGACAACAGGCGCTTGGCCATAGGCGCCCAGAGCGGCGACGATGCGATGCTCAAAGCGATGCACAGGATTCATAAGGTCGAACACGTCAAGCGAGCTGTAGAGTATATGCTCGAGTACGGCTTTGAGCCGGTGGTGGATTTCATAGTTGGTCTTCCGAACGAGAGCGAAGAGAGCCAGAGGAAGAGCATCGAGCTGATGGAGTGGGTTATGAAAAAGGGAGGAAAAGTTCGCGCCCACTATTTCATGCCCCTGCCGGGGACGCCCTATGCAAGGTGTAAACCTTCCCCCCTGAGTGAGGAGATGAAGCGCTTTTTGGGCAGGATGGCAGCGAAGGGCAAGATAGAAGGGTCGTGGGGCAAGCAGGTTGAGCTCTCAAGAAAGCTCCAGAGGCTTATAGAGGAGTTCTATGAGGAACCCATGAGCCACACGGTGCCGGTTAGAAACGTGTGTTAGCAATGCTTTTATGGATTCTCTTGAAAAGTTATACCGGTGGATAGCATGAAGCGCATAGACCTGCTGGGCTTCATACTCGGCTTTTTGATGGTGTTTTATCTGCTCAGCGAGGACGTAGAATGGACGCTCTCGTGGGCCTTTGTCCTCGGGATAGTTTACCTCGCCGCGGTGAAACCAAGGGTTGGTGGGGCTATCTTCTATGCTCTCTTGGGGTTTCTCGGAGGATTCGCACTCACCCTGATCCTTGGGATGACCTTGCCCCTTCCAGAAACGGTCAGGGACATCATGATGGCGGCTTTGCCGCTCACTGGATTGATCCTAGCGCTTTACTACGGCAAGAAAAGCGACTATACCTGGTGGCCCCTTTTCGGCTTCAGGTACCGGCTCTAAACCTGCGCCAATAAGCTTATAACCCCATTCTTTCGTTACCAGTACGACGGCAATATGTACGCCGAAAACTATAAAAGATTCGAGGAGCTTATAGACAAACTGCGAGAGTTTGAGGGGGCCATCATAGTTGAGGGCCCGCGAGACGAGGTGGCTTTGAGAAATTTGGGGGTCAGGGCGGAGATAATAAGACTCTCCCGCCTTCCACTGTCAGAAATTGCGCTCATCGCATCATCGTATGATGAGGTCATGATACTTACGGACTTTGACAGAAAGGGCGAAGAACTCGCAAGGAAGCTCCTCCAGTATTTGGAGGGGTATTCCTGCAGGGTGGACTCAGAGACGAGAAAGGAGCTCAAGAGGATATCAAAGAAGGACATAAAGGGTATCGAGGACCTTTACGGCCTTTACCTTAAAGTCGTCTCCGTTTCTGACCCCCGAATGGAGGGGATTTAATGAAAAGGAAAAAGACAGTGCTTCACCACATTTTAGCTGAAAAGCAGAAGTTTGAAAAAAGAAAAGAGGGTGATGGTATGTCAGCCAAAGATGAATTCGGAACGACTAAATACGTAATCTACGCTGAGTTCGAAGCAAACGGAATCGTCGAAAGGCCTGACGTTGTTGGTGCTATTTTTGGTCAAACTGAGGGCCTTCTCGGTGATGACCTGGACTTAAGGGAACTCCAGAAGACCGGCAGGATTGGAAGGATAAGGGTTGAAGTTCACACGAAGGCAGGAAAGACCTACGGAACGATAACCGTCCCATCGAGCCTCGACAGGGTTGAAACAGCCATTCTAGCAGCTGCCCTTGAGACCATCGACAGGGTCGGCCCGGCCGAGGCCAAAATAAAGGTTCTCCGCATAGAGGACGTTCGCGCCACCAAGAGGAAGTACATTATCGAGAGGGCCAAGGAGATCCTCGAGACCCTGATGGAGCAGGAGATCCCGGAGACCCAGGAGCTCACCGAGGAGGTCAAGAAGGCCGTCCGTGCTAAGGAGCTCATAGAGTACGGCCCGGAGAAGCTTCCTGCCGGACCGCATGTGCCGTTCTCTGACTCAATCATTGTCGTTGAAGGAAGGGCAGATGTGCTCAACTTGCTCAAGCACGGCATAAAGAACGCCATAGCCGTCGAGGGAACCTCAGTCCCAGAGACCATCATAAAGCTCAGCAAGGAGCGCATCGTTACCGCCTTTACCGACGGCGACCGCGGTGGAGAGCTCATCCTCAAGGAGCTCCTTCAGGTTGCAGATATTGACTACGTCGCCAGGGCACCCGAGGGCAAAGAAGTTGAAGAGCTCACAAAGAAAGAGATAGTCAAAGCCCTGAGGAGCAAGGTTCCAGCGGAGCAGGTCATAACTGAGATATTCTATAAGGGCAGGAACTTCTACGATGTTATAAAGGAGAAAGAAAAGGCCAAAGCCAAGGAGGAAAAGCACAGGGAAGTCAAACCCCCAGCACCAGCTCCAGTACCAAAGCCCCCAGAAAGGCCCGAACCCAAGGAGAGGGAGGAGAAGATAGTCAAGCCAATCCAGCAACCCAGACCGAGTGAGCTCGACGAGTTCGGTGAGTTCATCGAGAAGGTCAAGAGCTCCAAGGAATCGGTGGCGCTCCTCCTGGATAAGGACAAAAACGTCATCGCTGAGATACCCGTCAGAGAGCTCACCAACCAGCTCAAGGAGCGCAAGGACGTTTACGCGGTCGTCTTCAACGGCGTCATAACCCAGAGGCTCATCGACACCGTCAGTGAGAGCGGGGTAAAGTACCTCGTCGGAGCGAGGAAGTACAACGTCGTCAGAAGGCCGGTCAATCTCAAGATAGTGACCTTTGCGGAGTGAGCTCCGCACCTTCTTATTTTCCATCACAAAACTTTTAACTTCTTTGGGTAGAATCTTCTGGTGGTTCTATGGATGAGGGTCTTGAGCTGATGCTCCTGGGAATTTCGTTCATTCTCTTTGGGATACTGATGGGCAATAACGGAGGCATGTTCTTCGGAATCCTCGGTTTAGTCCTGGTGTTCCTGGAGATACTCCTACCGCAGAAGAAACGGAAGGAAGAACCACATTGCGAAGGGGAGTAACTTTATAACTCCTCCCTCCCTTCTTCCCCCGGTGGGGAAAATGAACGTGGAAGAGCTGATTATGAAGTACGCGCTCATCAACGCGATTAGCCACAAGGGAAAAGCTAACCCGAAGGCAGTCATAGGAAAGGTCCTCGGCGAGAACCCCGAGCTAAGGCCTAAGGCGAAGGAAATAATCCCTCTCGTCAACGAGATAGTCGAGCAGGTAAACGGGATGAGCATCAAGGAGCAGGAGGCTAAGCTGAAGGAGATTTATCCCGAGTTCTTTGAGGCTAAGAAAGAAAAGAAGGAGGAAAAGAAGGGCCTCCCTCCACTCCCCAAGGCCGAGAAAGGCAAAGTGGTTACCCGCTTCGCCCCAAACCCCGACGGAGCATTCCACCTCGGCAACGCCAGGGCGGCGATACTCAGCCACGAGTACGCTCGCATGTACGGTGGAAAGTTTATCCTCCGCTTTGATGACACAGACCCGAAGGTCAAGAGACCCGAACCTAAGTTCTACGACTGGATTATCGAAGACCTGAAGTGGCTCGGCTTCCAGATCGACGAAATCCACATTGCCAGCGACAGACTTGAGATTTATTACAAGTACGCGGAGGAGCTCATCAGAATGGGCAAGGCCTATGTCTGTACCTGCAAGCCAGAGGAGTTCAGAAAGCTCCGCGATGAAGGAAAGGCCTGTCCACACAGGGAAGAGCCGGTAGAGGTTCAGCTCGAACGCTGGAGGAAAATGCTCAACGGAGAGTATAAAGAGGGAGAAGCTGTCGTTAGAATCAAGACCGACCTCAGCCATCCGAACCCAGCGGTTAGGGACTGGCCAGCCTTGAGAATAATCGACGATCCAAACCACCCGAGGACGGGCAACAAATACCGTGTCTGGCCGCTCTACAACTTCGCCTCCGCCATAGACGACCACGAGCTCGGCGTTACACACATCTTCCGCGGCCAGGAGCACGCGGAAAACGAGACGAGGCAGCGCTACGTCTACGACTACTTCGGCTGGGAATACCCAGTTACCGTCCACCACGGAAGGCTCAGCATAGAGGGAGTGATTCTTAGCAAGTCCAAGACGAGGAAGGGCATCGAGGAAGGAAAATACCTCGGCTGGGACGACCCGAGGTTAGGAACCATAAGGGCCCTGAAGAGGCGCGGCATAAGACCGGAGGCCATAAGGGAGCTCATCATCGAGGTTGGGTTGAAGAGAAGTGACACAACGGTGAGCTGGGACAACCTCGCGGCGATAAACAGGAGAATAATCGAACCGATAGCTAACCGCTACTTCTTCGTTGCTGACCCGATACCGATGTACATTGAAGGTTACGGGGAGGAGTTCATTGCGGAGATTCCCCTACATCCGGACCACCCCGACAGAGGAGTTAGAAAGCTCAAGTTCGAGCCCGGAAAGCCTGTTTATGTATCAAAGGACGACATGAACCTGCTCAAGCCTGGCAACTTTGTCCGCCTGAAGGATCTCTTCAACGTGGAGATAGTCGAGGTAAGCGAGGACGGAATTAAGGCCAGGTTCCACAGCATCGACTACGAGATAGCGAGGGAAAACCGCTGGAGGATGATACACTGGGTAACCGAGGGCAGGCCCTGTGAGGTTCTCGTTCCACAGGGAGACGAACTCATCACCAGGAAAGGTCTGCTCGAAGCCGATGCTGACGTTAAGGTCGATGACATCGTCCAGTTCGAGCGCTTTGGCTTTGTGAGGATAGACGAAGTGACTCCAGAAAAGGTCGTTGCAATATTTGCTCACAAATGAGCCCTTCTTCTTTTTTGCTTATTGCATCACAAACAAAAATGGAAAAGCCCTCACTCTGAGGGCGTCCCGGGCACAAGCTTGTCGCCAAAGAGCCCGAAGGCAATAACTACCACAGCGAGGATTCCCGAGGCCACGTAGACGCCTCCTGATCTGAACACGGTGACGAGGGCATAAAGACCTCCCACAAGGAAGAGCAGTGCGGCTGTTCCTGCCACCACGAGCCCGGGAGTTGAGAGCTTCTCCTTGGACGTTATCACTGGATACAGCTCAAATATGGCCGTGAAGAAAGTTATTATGATCACTGCCTTGAGAACCATATCCGCTATTGACGGGGGAGAGTCTACCAGCCCTATGGCGAGGGCCGCGCCAATAAGATACGTGGCAGCCCTGTTTCTGCCCACTCTCAGTGTCGATTCTACTATCTGGAGGCCTACCTCAGCGGTAGGCAACAGGCTCGTGACCCCAGCAAAGAACGCTGAGATTCCGATGAGTGCTATAAGCGCAGGATAGCCTGAGAGTATGTCCGGTAGCTCACCCATGAGCTGGATCGCCCCTTCATCGCCGCCATAGACGTACTGAAGGAGCCTCTCTGGGGTGGTTGGACCAAGGCCGTAGACAACGATTATCGTGGAGAGCACTCCGACAAGGAGCTGAATGAAGATTCCAGTTCCTATAATGAGCTTAGCGTTGAAACGCTCGTTGATGAAGCTCCCGAGCATCAGGTAGAACGCGAATCCAAGTCCGACACCATAGATTGCCCTAAGTGCAGCGTCTTTAATGAGGTCAAGAGTGATGGCGTGCCTAGCAATGAGCATGTGCTTGGCCATTCCAAGGAAAGTGGCATTCTCCGGTATCTGGAGCTTGAAGGCAACCGCCGTTATGGCCACCGCAATGACGAAGATAACCGAACCAATGGCCATTATGGCGAAGGTCTTCTCCTTGGCCCTGGTAAGGATCACGAAGACTATCACGAACATCAGTACCTTTGCTATTAACCTCGCAACGGCTCCAGTACCGAGCAGCGGTGAGACCAGAGTCAGCATCACGTTGGCTGCATAGTAGGAGAGAAACATCACTATAGCCGCAAATATTGCCATAATCATTGAGGGCCTCTTGGCAACCTTCTGGTACAGCTCCACGAAGTAGTAACCGGACTTCATGACGGTCTCTGCCTCTAGGATTGCCACATAGGTCAGTATGGCCAGGAATACTACGTGCACTATGATTCCCGTAATCCCGTACTGGAGCCAGAACTGCGGGAAGAGCCCTATGCTTCCGATTCCCGTGGCAAATCCGGCAACGAGGAATATCAGATATATTGTCCATTTTTTGACTTCGTCCATGATTCCACCCCCAGGAATTCTAATCAAAAAAGTCGACATTGGTAGTTAAAAATATGCCTCCACACAAAGAACGTTGGAAAGTTCTTATACAAAGTTTTGTGGATTGAATTTTGTTGGAAATGGAACAAAGGGAATAAAAATCACTCGAAGAGACCCCTCCACTTCACCAATCCAAGCAGGAACCGGTGGGACAGCTTTTCGTGGTGGGGGTAGATCCTTATCGCATAGTGCCAGCAGGGGTCACCGAGGTGCCTCAGAGCGCTTCCCTCATAGGTGTAGAGCCACCTTCCATCCCCGAGCTCCTTTGGATGCCTCAGCTCAAAGATATGCGGTTTCTCTATGCGATGCTCCTCGGCATGGACGCCGCAGTAGAGCTCGAGGCGAACGTCTTCGGGCTTAAGTCCGTCGAGGTGGATGATGACCTGAAGTCTGCTTCCGTCTGTTATGACTACGTTTTCGATGCTCACGTTGTCCCATGTACCGATAACGCGGTCTTTCCATGTGGCTATCTCTTTGGCACCGACGTAGTTGTCCCTTGTGAGCCAGATGTAGTTGCTCATAGCCTTGGAATAGAAGCGATCCATGTACTCCTTGACCATCCTGTGGGTGCTGAAGCGCGGGGCTATGCTCTTGATGCTCTCCTTCATCATGTAAATCCATCTCTTGCGGTTGCCGTAGTAGGTCGGGATTATCTCCCTCTCCAGCAGGTTGTAGAGGCTCTCTGCGTCCTTTATGTCGTCGGCCTCGGTTTCGGGCTCCGTGCTCTCCTCTCCAATGATCCACCCGTTCCTGCCGTTGTAGCCTTCCACCCACCAGCCCTCGTAGATGCTCGCGTTGAGCACTCCGTTCAGCCCAGCCTTCATTCCACTCGTTCCGCTCGCTTCCATCGGCCTGCGCGGGGTGTTGAGCCAGAGGTCAACTCCAGCCACCATGAGCCTTGCACTGCGCATGTCGTAGTTCTCAAGGACGAATATCTTGCCCTTGAACTCGGGCATCTGGGAAACCTCGTAGACCTTCTTTAGGAACTCCTTGCCGGCCTCGTCCATTGGATGGGCCTTTCCACCAAAGACTATGTAGACTGGCCTCTCTGGGTCGTTCAGGATCCTCTTGAGCCTCTCGATGTCCGTGAAGAGTAGGGTGGCGCGCTTGTAGGTCGCGAAGCGCCTGGCGAAGCCTATGATGAGCGCGTTTTCGTCGATCTCAGGCAGGGGCTCATCTATTCCAAGCCTCTCGTTCCTCGCCTTAATCTTCCTCTTCAGTAGCTCTATGAACTCCCTCTTGGCCTTAAGGTGGGCCTCCCAGAGCTCTTCATCGGGAATTCTCTCGATGGCGTACCACAGACCCTCGATGTTCGTGTGCTCGCGCCATGCCTTTCCGATATAGCGGTCGAAGAGCTTTCTCATCTCGCTGTGAACCCAGGTCATGGTGTGCACGCCGTTGGTGATACCGTCGATAGGTATCTCATCCAGCGGAACTCCGGGCCAAAGATTCTGCCACATGCGCTTGCTTACCTCGGCATGGAGCTTGCTGACGCCGTTGACATAACTGGAAGTTCTTATGGCCAGTAGGGTCATGTTGATTTCATTCCCCTCGCGGCCGAGCTCCAGGAGCCTCTCGTCCTTACCCTCAAGGAACTTGGCGAGCCTCTTCCTGACCTCCTCAATTGGGAAGCGGTCATGGCCCGCTGGAACTGGGGTGTGCGTGGTGAAAACCGTAGTCCCCCTGACAATACTCAACGCCTCGGTAAAGGTCAATCCTTCATCCATGTACCAGGCTATCCTCTGGAGGTTGGCAAAGGCTGGATGCCCCTCGTTGAGATGAACGACACTCGGCTCTATGCCAAGAGCTTTCAAAAGGCGCATTCCACCGATTCCCAGGAGTATCTCCTGCTTTATGCGCTTGTCTATCTCGGCGTTATAAAGATAGTCGCATATGGTTCTGTCGTCCGCGCTGTTCTCGGGAACGTCGGTGTCCAGGAGATATATCTTCACCCTTCCAACCTCAACCTCTGAGGCCCTTGCGTAAACGATTCTGTCCTCTATGGGGACCTCTATAAGGAGTGGCTTTCCATCCTTCCCGAGAACCGGTTTTATCGGCATCTCCTCTGGCCTGTACTCTGGGAAAATCTCGATCTGTCTTCCGTCTCTGTCTATCTCCTGTTTGAAGTAGCCGTGCTTATAGAGCAGACCTATTGCTATGAAAGGCAGACCAAGGTCACTGGCGGTCTTCACGTGGTCACCAGCGAGTATTCCCAGACCGCCGGAGTATATGGGCAGAGTCCTGCTTATGCCGTACTCCATGCAGAGATACACTATGGGCTTGTCCCACTTGGGATAGTTGGTTAAGAACCAAGTCGAATCTGGATCCATATAATCCCGGAACTGTTCCATAACAAGCTCGTAGAGGTTCATGAAGTCGTCGTCCTTCAGAAGTTCCTCCAGACGCTCCTCAGAAACGTCGAGAAGGAGCTTAACAGGATTATTGTGTTCCTCCCAGTGTTCCGGGTCAATATACTCCCAGAGCCTCGTTGCCCTCCTGTTCCAGCTCCACCAATAGTTGTAGGCCAGATCAGCCAAATCCTTTATGGGATGGGGAAGCTTCTCCCTGATTAAATCGTGGGTGGGGGTTTCAACGTCAGCCATGGCAACCACCTATGTATCATTTTCAGTGATACTATTTGGAAGGAGAGTTAAAAAGGGTTTTGGGAGTGCCCAGAAAAGTGCACTCAGAGAAGGGAAAGAAGAGAAGGGCTCAGGCCTTCTCCAGCTGGAAGGGGCTGATGTAGTCGCCGTACTCCCCTCTCGCCTTCAGCAGCCTCTCGCGCTCCTGAGCCAGAACTTCAAAGAGCTCCTCCGGAACGTTTCCAATCTCGCGGTAGATTTTTTCGATGCGCTCTATCTTGGCCAACAGCTCTGGAACCCTTATTGTGAATTGTTTTTCGTAGTCATCCCTACTGTAGTCCTTGTTGAGAACCTCACGGAAGAGCCTCGCCAGGTCCTCGTACTTGGGTATGTATCCTATCGGTGTTTCTATGGCATCGACGTCGCCGTGAACGCGGAGCTCCATCCACTTGAGCCACACAGCTTTGTCGAGCTTGTGGTTGAGCCAGTTGCCCTCCTTGTCCCTGAGGAAGTAGTTAACCGCGAATATCTTGGGAGCCTTCCTGAGCTTCCTCTCAAACTCCAGGTAGTTCCTCAGGTAGTCCCCTATGTGGACGCTCATGAAGTCCAGTATGGCCATTGGATTGAAGGCCCTGACCCCTTCCTTACCGAGGGTAGCGGCGGTAGTCTCGCTCTCAAGAGCTGCTCCCATAGTTACGACGCCGTGCCTCCAGTCGAAGGCCTCACGAACGGGAGGCCATGTGTCCTTATCCCTGCCGCCGAATATCATACCGCCCACTTCAACGCCGCACGGGGCTTCCAGGGCGTCCATGTCAACGTTCGGGAAGTGTTCGAGTGAAACCGTGAAGCGCGCGTTCTTGTGGCTCGGCGGTATCTCGTTGCCCTCTTCATCCTTCTTTCCGCGCCACCACTGACCGCTGTGGTTCTCTCCCTCGTCAGGAATCTCTGTCCCCATATCGTTCCAGTAGGGCTTTCCGTCCTTGACGAGCACGTTGGAGAAGATTATCTCGACGGGCGAGTGGAGAACCTGCCATATTATTGGGTCGTCCTCTGGATTTACGCCCTGGATTATGCCGAAAACGCCTTTCTCGACGTTCGCTCCACGTGCTATTCCGTTCATGGGCACGATGAACGCCAAATCGTCGCCGACGATGTTCTCCCATGGAATCATAGCTGTGGAGGTTTTGCCGCACATGCTCGGATAGGCGCCGGTGAAGTAGGTCTTCCTGCCGTTGGGGCCGTTTATCCTCATCAGGAACATGTGCTCGCTGAGCCAGCCCTCTCTAACGGCGCGCTGGATGGTGAGCCTGAAGGCGAGCTTCTTGAGGCCTATCGTGTTGCCGCCATACTGGGTGTTGACGGAGTAGACCGTCTCGCCCTCAAGGTCTATGTATATCCTCCTCTTATCGAGGTTCTTGCTGGTCTTCCTCTCGTCGAGCTCTCCAGCGCTGTGGACGAACCTGAAGAAGCGCGCGCTTCTTCCGAGGCGCTTGAATTCTTCATAACCTTTACGGTAGAGGATGAACTCCGAGTGGGCCACGTAGGCAGAATCCGTGAGCTGAACAGCAGGAATCGTGAAGACCGAGTTTTTCGGCCCGAGGACGAAGAAGCACACGAAAAGCTCCTTACCGCGCATTACTCCCTTCATCAGCTCGCGTATCTCCTTAAGGCCCTCCTCACGGTCAAGGGTGTTGAGAAACGGTAAGCTCTTCCGGCCGGAAACGAGAAGCTTCGTGTTGGCCTTATCGCGGGCCTGGTCATAGTAGTTGTCGTAATGAACCGTATGATTGGGAGTTTCGAGCATCTTCTCTTCGCCATAATAGAGAGCTTTCCAGCGGACATACCATTCATCCTCTTCGCTATCGGTGCAGACGAAAACTTTGCTCGGTTCGAGCCACTCAATCCACTCGGCCAAAAACTCGTGTAGTTCTGGGTTGTCTATTGCCTTAATTTTCTCAAACTGCTCTTTATCAAGGAGTTTCTCAAGCCTTTCGAGAGCGTTCATACTACCGCCTCCAAGAATAGTAGAGTAATGCCTTAAAATAGTTTGTCGGAAATTTAAGTGCCCCGGTGGACTTATAAGTTCAGCCATGCGCAAAACATATTAACCCTTAGTAGCACAACATAGCGGTGCGTGGAATGAAGGCGGTGATTTTGGCAGGGGGTAGGGGGACGCGGCTGCTACCGCTCACAGTCTACAGACCCAAGCCGATGATACCCTTCTTCAACAGGCCCCTCATGGAGTACGCCCTCCAAAACCTCCTGAGGGCCGGGGTTGAGGAAGTTTACGTCCTGGTTGGCTACCTCGAAGAGCGCATTATGGAGTACTTCGGCGATGGGAGCGACTATGGGATAGAGATACACTACTCCAACAGCGAGAACGCTAAGTTAGGAACAAGTGGGGCCACGAGAAAGCTCGTCAAAAACATGGACGAGGCATTCTTTGTCGTCTCGAGCGACGTGCTCACAAACCTCGACCTCAGGGCGCTCTACGAATACCACCTGAGGAAAAAGGCGCTGGCAACGATAGCGCTCTCGAGGGTCGAAGACCCCACGCAGTATGGCATAGCCATAATAAACAACGATGGAAGGATTCTCCGCTTCAAGGAAAAGCCCAAGCCGGAAGAAGCCTTCAGCGACTTAGTCAATGCAGGCATCTACGTCTTCGAGCCGGAGGCCTTTGACCTCGTTCCCAAGAGTAAGAACTTTGACTTCTCCAAGGACCTGTTCCCGAGGATGCTCGAGAACGGCTTGCCCCTCTACGGCTTCCCCTTCAGGGGGTACTGGAACGACGTTGGCAGGCCGTCCAGCTATCTGCAGGCTACCGAGGACATCTTTCACGGCAGGCTGATACTTCCACAGCTCAGGGCAGAGAGCCTGAAGGGAAACCTCGAACACGGAGGCAGTTTGATTACAGGGCAACGATGCAGGCTCAGAAAGCCAGAAATACAGGGCTTCGCTGTTCTCGGCGACGATGTGGAGATAGGCAGAAACGTTAAAATAGAGCGTTCTGTGATATTCTCAAACGTTACCATCGAGGAAGGGGCTGAGATTAGGGAAGCGATAATCGGCGAGAACGTCTACATTGGGAAGGGGGTCATCATCCAGCCCGGGAGCGTCATAGGCGACAGCACGGTCATCGAGGACTTCAGCAAGATAGGCTCCAACGTCAAGATTTGGGTGGAGTCGAGGATTGGTAAGGAGAGTATAATAGTGCCAGATTGAGGTGGTGAAGGTGGAGGTGTATTACTCCCAGAGGTTCAATCCAGAGGAGCTCGCCCTGCTTGGAAGGGCAATAGGAACGATATCCCACGGCACGATAATAGTCGGAAGGGACGGCAGAGCCATCTCGCGCTACGGGAAAAGGGCAATGGTAGTCGGCATAGTCAGCACGGGCTCGACGATAATGGACGTCAGGCTGATACCCCTCATAGCCCTCAAGGACTTCGCCTACAGGAAGGGCCTTCCCTTGGCCTACGTCTACTACTACGGCGGCATTCGTGTCTACGTCAGCGGAATAGACGGCGAGGAGATAAAGGCCATCCTGGATAGCAAGAGCTTCATCGAGGCCCAGCCCAACGACATAGGTGCAACGGTCTACTATCCGAACGCGCTCGACGACTTTCTGCATGAGATCTTCAAGCACTACAACTTCCGCATCGAGGGTAAGGCCCTCGTGGATGCCATGAACACTCCAGCGGTTCTCTTCTTCCCGAGGATGAGTGAGCACTTCGGCTTTGAGGCCGAGCTTATAAACGACATGATGACGAGTTACCTGCCACCAAAGCCAAAGGAGGTCTTCCTCCACAAGCTGAGCAAGGGTGACTACGACTTCGGTCTTCGCTTCAGGCCAGAAGGCGTGGTGGAGTTCTACAAAGATGGGGAAGAACTCGAGTTTGGAAGCATGTGGAAGCTCTTCGACCACATGAAGAAGAACCTCTAAGATTTTTTACTTTCCTTTTAAATCGGCTCAAAAATCCTGAAAGAAAAGCGTTAAAAGGGGAGCCCTTGATAACCCCCTCTGTTCATTTTGGGGGTGACATCTGTGGGAATGTTCATTGTTATCGAGGGCATCGATGGTGCTGGTAAATCAACTCAAGCAAAGCTTCTGGCGAAGTGGTTCGAGGAAAGAGGCTACGACGTGGTTCTAACCAAAGAGCCAACAGATACAGCCTTCGGAAAGCTCATCAGAAGGCTCGTCCTTACCGGCGGCAAGGAGGGCATAATAGACGGCGCTCGAATAAGTCACGAGGCTGAGGCGCTTCTCTTCGCAGCAGATAGAGCGGAGCACGTCCACAAGCTGATAAAACCATCTATAGAGGCTGGAAAGATCGTCATCTCCGACCGCTACTTCTACTCGTCCCTGGCATATCAATGGGCGAGGGGTCTCGATTTGGATTGGCTCATTGACCTGAACCGCTTCGCCATTAGGCCGGATCTCGTAATCCTCCTCGATTTGCCCGTCAAGGAAAGTATGAAGCGCATAAACGGGCGAAGCATAAAGACAGAGTTCGACAAGATAGCGGAGCTCCAGAAGAAGGTCAGGGAGAACTACCTCAAGCTCGCAGAGAGGTTTCCGGAGATGAAGATAGTGAACGCCCTCGCCAGCGTCGAGGACATACACAACGACATCGTCGCCCTGGTTGAGCACGAACTCCTCAAGAAGTGATGGGGTCAGCCAGTGCCGATGTCATCACGTGCCGCACGGAGCGCGAGTTCAGACCGGTAAACGCTCCTCATCCCCCGCTTTTCTTCGGCGGATTCTTTTTAAAGGTTGGGGAGAAGTTCTTTTGGCCGATGACGAGCGTTAGCCACACTGAGCGGTGAGGAAAAGAGGGTTAGCCGAGGCCACTTTTCACGAGGAAAAGGTAAAAGGGAGCCAAAAGCTTCTCAAGCCATCCACTTCCTCAGAAACTCCCCGACCTTCGCTTTCCACTCCTCGGGATGGGACTTGAGCGTCCTGACATGGGTGGCATCGGTAACCCACAGCTCAACGTTCGGATTGATTTTCTTGTTCCGCTCGTAGAAAGCTCTGACTTCCTCGACCTTGACGAGCGGGTCCTTTTCACCGGCTATGATGAGGAGGGGCTTTCTGACTCTGTCGGCGTACTCTATCGGGTGGATTTCCCTTCCGCCACTGAAGAGCTTGGTGAATGGCTTGACAAAGGTGTAGAGCCAATCCGGCAGGTTGGCAAAGTACCTGAGCCCCCTAGCTCCAGTTTTGTCGAGATCCATCGGCGGCGAATCTGCCACACCACAGCAAATCCTTTCGTCCTCTGCAAGTGCCCTTATGGTCACCATTGCGCCCATCGAGAAGCCGATTAGGCCTATCTTCTCCGCCTTGTCCGGGTGCTCCTTCTTCAGCCAGTCGATGGCAGATAAGACGTCGGTTAATTCCTTATCGCTCACCGTTGTGTATTTACCTTCGCTCCTCCCGTGGGCGCGGAAGTCGAAGACAAGCACGTTGTAGCCCTCCTTGAGCAGGAACTCGACTGTGGGCTTCATGTAGAGGGAATACCACCTGCTGGAAGTGTAGCCGTGGAGCGGTATCACTGTCTTATCGCTCCCGTTGTCGATCCACCAGCCGCTCAGCTTGAGCCCATCGCGCGTTTCTATCGTGACATCCTCATAGTCGTGGCCAAAATCCTTAGGCGTCCAGTCCTCGATAAGCCTCGGCGGCTTCACCATCTTGTAGCCCACGAAAGCGACAAAAGCCAAAAACAGAAAGGCGAGAAGGGCAATAACTATAAGCCATCCCATTTTATCACCTCACTCCAGCTCCGTCGTATGGACCTCAAGGTTCTTCATGTGCCATATCATCGGCATCGCCAGGAGAACCAGTATCGCCCCGATGGGGAACAGGACGCGGTAGTTCTCCCCTGCCAGGTCAACTATTGCACCGCCGACTATTCCCGCCAAGAGCACTGGAAGGGAGCGGGTGGCCTCAAAGAAACCATAATAACGGCCCGTGAAGGCCTCCTTCTCGTAGCGAGTCAACAGGTCGCCGATGACCGGATAAGAAGCCGCCATGAGGATTCCCCAGCCGATTCCCGCTATTCCAAGGGCAATCACTATTTCGGTCTGGGTGTCGATAAACCATCCCCAGAGCTGCGGGAGGGCAAATATGAGACCGCCGAGGATTATGCTAAGCCTTCTGCCGAGCTTGTCATAGATGAGGCCACCAGGAAGGGCACCGAGGAGAACAGTAATGTTGAAGAGTGCCATAAGGTAAAGGCCGAGAGAGGTCACTGCCTTGACGTTCTCCTCGCTCGCTGATCCGTGAAGGATGTAGGCCAGTATGCCGTAAAGGAATATCGCTATGAACTCGAAGCTCATCCACCAGAGTGTTTGAGCCGCGTAGAACTTGAGGAAGTCTCTGTTCTCGACGATGCTCTTCAGGTATGCGGTAAGGCTCTCATTCTCCTCTATCTCCGGTGCCTCTGGCTCTCTTACAATGAAGTAAACGAAGAGCGCCGCTCCGATGAGGAATGCAGCTGTGATGATGTACGGTATCTTGAGATAGGGGGTCTGGGCGAGTGCCTTGATTCCCTCGCTCTCGCCGGTCTCTGCCACTGCTTTGGCTATCAGGTAACCAGCCAAGCCGAAAAGGAAGAGGTTTCCAGCCCACTCGAGAAGTGTGATGACCCCACTGGCCTTCCCTCTCTGGCCGCTCTCTATTGTGTCGGGCATCAGAGCTCTAAACTGGGCAGTATAGAGGTGCATCGACAGGTAGAAGAACGCTAACGTTAGGGCGAAGCCCCAGAGCGGAACACCCATAGCGTAGGCCGTGTACATCATCATCGCTGCGATTCCAGCGAGAATGCCGCCTATCATGATGAAAGGCCTTCTCCTTCCGTGCCTTGATTTGAGTGTATCGCTGTAATATCCGAGAAGAACTGGAATGAACAGACCGATAAAACCCTCAACAGCCAGTATGGTTCCTTTCACGAATGCCGATTGGGTGTAGCTCGAGAGCAGCGGGAATGAAAGCCCCTTGTTCAGTGCCCAGCCGACGCTCCTGCTGAATCCGAGCAACGCCAGGCTGAGAACGACACTCCAGCTGAACTTTTTCTTGTTCATGGTTTTACCCCCCATAGTCAGTTGCTGAGATAGGTTTCTGGAAAAATCTGTTTTTACGTTTTTGGTTTGAAGAATGAAGTTTCCTATATTCCGGAAGGCAGGACTTTTAAGATTATAAAAGAGAAAAGGATCAGTCCATCTCGGGCACGTAGTCGTACACATCCCCCTTGCTCTTCACGATGTCGCCTCTCCTGACGAACTGCATCGTTATGAGGGCCAGCACGAAAAAGACCGTCGCAAATGGCAGCAGCGTCTTGTAGCCCGCAACGTCTATGAAGGCTCCAGAGAGGGGCGGTGCAACGAGGTTTGCCGCCTGGCTGAAGAAGTAGTAGAGGCCAGTGTAGCCGCCGAGCTTTTCTTCGGTGGTCATGTCCACAACCATTGGCAGGGAGTTAACGTTCACCATCGCCCAGCCTATACCACCCACGAAGAAGAGCCCCATAAAGGTCATCACAACGGGGTCTCCGAGGGAGCTGCTCGCTGGTTTTGAGGTTTCACCGACCTGATAGGCCGCGAGCATTATTGCCACAACCACGAGCAGGCCAAGGGTTATGGTTCTCTTTCTTCCAACCCTGCCGCCGAGGAAGCCCGCTGGAATAGCGAATATCATGAAGCTAAGGGAGAACACGCCCAGCATAAAGGCACCGGTGCTCTCCTCGATTCCGAGATGGTATTTGGCGTAGCTCGTAAAGAATGTCTCTAAGGAGTTGAATGCTATGAACCAGAAGAATATCGCCAGCAGTATCGCAAGCAGACTCTTTTCCCTGCTGGCAAAGACATCCTTAAGGTTTTCCCTCAGCTCACCGAAGCTCTTCCGGCTGGTCTCCCTGAGAAGCTGGCTCAGTTTGACCCTGGCCTCGCCCGCTTTCCTGTACCTCTCAGGCTCAGGCACGAAAAGCACCACGAAGAGGCTGGCGAGAAGCATTATCGCGGCGCCAACGTAGAAAGGAAGCGCATAATTGACGTCGTAGAGCATTTTGCCTCCGAAGTAGGCAAAGAGCGCTCCAAGACCACCCATAAAGTTGATTATCCCGTTGGCCTGGCTCCTCTTCTCACTCGGCGTTATGTCGGGCATGAAGGCTATGACCGGCGAGCGGAAGAGGGCCATGAAGAAGTTCATCAGGATGATGGTCCCCATGAAGAGAGCTAAGTTTTCGTACTCCCTGGCCACGGGTATGAGTGCAAACATAAGAGCCGCCAAAGGAGCGCCCAAGAGTATGTACGGCTTCCTCCTCCCGAGGCGCGTTCTGGTCATATCGCTCAGGGCCCCGAGGAATGGAAGGAGGACGACTGCGAAGAGGTTGTCTATCGTCATGATGAAGCCGGTGACAGTCTTGCTGAGGTTGAACGTGTCCTGCAGGAAAATAGGCACGTAAGCGTTGTAGAGCGCCCAAATTATACTTATCCCAAAGAAGCCAAAGCCAAGGATGAATATCCTGCTGTACTTGAAGTCCTTCATGTTCATCACCCGACTATTTTAGTCCTCAATGAACTAAAACGCTGGGTTTTTAAGGATTTTTAATGTCCGTAAAGAGTGGTAGTAAGGATGAGGATCGTAATCCTTGGCCACAGAGGCTTCAGAGGGAGGCTCGAGAACACCCTTCCTGCCTTTAGGCGGGTACTCCGATACGCCGACGGTATAGAGTTCGACGTGAGGGTTACGGGCGATGGAAAGCTCGTGACCCATCACGACAGGGGCTTCCAAGCCGATGGTTCCTATCACTATCTGCGGGAGCTGAGCCTTAGGGAGCTGAGAAGGCTCCACCCCAATGGAAAGCTCATTCCAACAGTCGGGAGCGTTTTCAAGAAATTCAGGGACGTTCCCCTCAACGCCGACGTGAAGGAGATAGAAGCCGTGGAGGATGTTGTGACCCTCGCCGAGAGGTTTGGAGTCCTTGAAAACACTGTCTTTTCAACCGAGAGCAGAGAAATCGCGGGACGTCTCATGAAGGAATGCCCATCCTGCAGGGTTGGCTTTTCAATAGTCGGCTATTCCTCTATCGGCCATCTCGCAAGGTTGAGAGGCCTTTATTCTATCCACGTGCCGGTAGATGCAGTGGGATATATTGGATACAGAAATCTCATTACCCTACTCATGACACTTCGGAAGAGGAGACTGCGGGTCTACCTCTGGAACTACCAAATGGACGAGCTTCTCTGGGTTCCGAGGCTAAAGAGCCTCGTAGACGTTATCATCTCCGACGATCCGGCAAAGCTGAGGAAAGTTTTTTAGTGACTGGGCTTATCAGTTCGGGGCGATGTTCATGCCATGGGAACGGAAAGGAGTAATCGTCCTTGGACACAGGGGATATATGAGTAAGTACCCCGAAAACAGCCTCCTGGCCTTCAAGGAGGCAATCGAGGCAGGGGCCGATGGAATCGAGCTCGATGTATGGCTCACCCAGGACGGAAAAGTCATAGTCATGCACGACGAGAGCATAAACAGGACGAGCAACTTAAGCGGGAAGCAGAAGGAGATGACGCTGGAAGAGCTAAAAAAGGCCGACATAGGTATGGGAGAGAAGATACCCACGCTGGAAGAGGTTTTTGAGGTTCTTCCGAAAGATGCCCTGATAAACGTCGAGCTCAAGGACGTTGATGCCGCCAAAGAAACCGCCCGCATAGTCCTGGAGAACAACCCCGAGAGGGTTATGGTTTCCTCCTTCGAAATCGACGCCCTGAGGGAGTACCGCAAATACGACAGAGAGACCACCATGGGCCTCCTCATAGACAGGGAAGAAGTTGTGCCGCTCATACCGAAGCTCAAGGAGGAACTCGACCTCTGGTCGATAAACGTCCCGATGGAGGCCATCCCAATAATCGGCCTTGAGAAGACCCTACAAGCGCTCGGCTGGGCCCGCTCGCTCGGCCTCAAGGTTGCCCTCTGGACGGAGAACGACGTTCTCTTCTACAAAGACGATAACCTGGCCAAGCTAAAGGGTCTCTTCGAGATCGTCATAGCGAACGATGTCGAGAGGATGATTGAATATCTGAGGGGCTTGGGGCTGAAGTGAACAACACCTCAAGAACTTCCTTCTCGGTCTTTTACGCATTGCGTCGATTTTTATCCATGGCCCCCCAAAGAATTCTTTTCGATAGTTCTCCGCGTGAGAATATACTCTACCATACAGATAAGCGCGGCAAAGTTTTATATTCCAGTGCCATAATACGCTGAGGTGGTCAGTGATGGATAAGTTCATACTCTCGCTCGACGAGGGGACAACCTCAGCTAGAGCCATAGTTTTCGACAGGGAGAGCAACGTCCTCGGCGTTGGCCAGTACGAGTTCCCCCAGCACTACCCAAAGCCCGGCTGGGTGGAGCACAACCCCGAGGAGATATGGGAGGCCCAGCTTAAGGCGATAAAAACCGCCCTTAAGAACGCCAAAATTACCCCAGAGCAGATAGCTGCAATAGGCATAACCAACCAGCGCGAGACTACGATCGTGTGGGACAAGAGCGGAAAGCCCCTCTACAACGCCATAGTGTGGCAGTGCAGAAGAACGGCAGAGATGGTTGAGGAGATAAAGAGGGAACACGGGGATGTAATCAAGGAGAAGACTGGCCTCGTCCCGGATGCCTACTTCTCCGCCTCAAAGCTCAAGTGGCTCCTCGACAACGTTCCCGGGCTAAGGGAAAAGGCCGAGAAAGGGGAGGTTCTCTTCGGAACAGTCGATACTTTTCTCATCTACAAACTCACGGGCGAGCACGTCACCGATTACTCCAATGCCTCAAGGACGATGCTCTTCAACATCAAGAGGCTCGAATGGGATGACGAGCTCCTCGAAATCTTCGATATTCCCGAGGCCATCCTCCCGGAGGTTAAAGAGTCGAGTGAGATTTATGGCTACACGAAGAGAGAGCTCTTAGGCGCGGAGGTTCCGGTAAGTGGAGACGCTGGAGACCAGCAGGCTGCTTTATTTGGTCAGGCATGCTTTGAGGAGGGTATGGTTAAAGCCACCTACGGGACGGGCAACTTCATCCTGGCCAACACTGGAAGGATGCTCCTCTACTCAGACAACCTTCTGACGACAATAGCCTGGGGGCTTGATGGAAGGGTCACCTACGCCCTCGAAGGAAGCGTGTTCATAACTGGAGCGGCAGTTCAATGGCTCCGTGACGGGATTAAAATCATCAAAGATGCCGCCGAGACAGAGGAGATGGCCGAAAAGCTGGCCTCGAACGAGGGAGTCTACTTTGTCCCCGCTTTTGTGGGTCTTGGGGCACCGTACTGGGACCAGTTCGCGAGGGGACTGATAATCGGAATAACGCGGGGAACGGGAAGGGAGCACCTCGCGAGGGCCACGCTCGAGGCGATAGCCTATCTCACGCGCGATGTCGTTGATGAAATGGAAAAGCTGGTGCAGATTAAAGAGCTTCGCGTTGACGGAGGAGCCACGAGGAACAACTTCCTCATGAGGTTCCAGGCGGACATCCTCAACAAGCGTGTCATTAGACCCTTTGTACAAGAAACGACGGCCCTAGGTGCGGCATATTTGGCCGGTCTTGCCGTGGACTACTGGGAAGGGCTAAAGGAGATAAGGGAGCTCTGGAAGGCCGAGAGGATTTTTGAACCGAATATGGACGAAGAAACGAGAAAAAGGCTATACGCTGGGTGGAAAGAGGCCGTCAGACGTTCGATAGGGTGGGCAAAGGTTGTCCAACTTTAGGTTTGGGAAAACCTTAAATCTTAGGATTTTCTTCCATTCGGAATATACAGGGAGGAGGAATCATGATGAAGACGAAGGTCGCCATTATCGGCGCCGGTATAAGCGGAGCAAGCATAGCGCGCGTTCTCAGCAGATACGAGAACCTCGAAGTGCATCTGATCGAAAAAGCCCCTGATGTGGGTTGGGGAGTCAGTAAAGCTAACACCGCTCTGATACACGGGGGCTACGACGATGACCCAAAGAAATATCCCATGAGAGCCAAGCTGTGCATCAAAGGCAACCGCTTGTGGCACGAGTGGGTTAAGGAGCTCCAGATACCTCACATCTGGAACGGAGCTTTGATAGTCGCCACCGAAGAGGAAGATTTTGACGAGCTCGAGAAGCTCCTCGAGCGTGGAAGGGAGAACGGTGTTCCAGAGATGAGGATGGTTGATAGAGATGAGCTGTTTCACCTTGAACCCGGCCTGACGAGGGAAGCAATTGGAGCCCTCTGGGTGCCGATAGTCGGACAGATAGGCCCTATTCCAGCGGTCATAGCCATTGTGGAGAACGCCGTTGCCAACGGGGTTAAAACACACCTTGAGACTGAAGTGAGAGGAATAAAAGTCGAGAATGGGGAAGTTAAGGGTGTCGAAACCAATAACGGGTTCATCGAGGCGGATATAGTCATCAACGCCGCTGGACTTTATGCCGATGAAATAGCGCGCATGGCTGGGATAGATTACTTTGAGATACATCCAAGGAAGGGCGAATACTTCCTCTTTGATGAAGCCATACCCGGACCAAAGCGCGTTCTCTTCCCAACTCCAACACCGATAAGCAAGGGCATAGTGGTCACAACCGAGATAAGCGGTCATCTGATGATAGGGCCTAACGCCCAAGACCTGCCGCCCGAGGAAAAAGAGAACCTCGCAACGACGAGGGAGGGTCTTGAGCAGGTCTGGGAAGGAGCTAAAAAGCTCTGGCCCAACCTTCCGCCGAAGTGGAAGGTCATCAGAACATTCGCCGGCCTCAGGCCAGAGCCAACGGGTGGGGACTTCATAATAAAGGCCGAAGAGGAGGTCTGGGGCTTCATCAACGTGGCCGGAATACGCTCTCCGGGATTAACCAGCGCCCCAGCCATCGCCTACGAGGTGGCCGAGATAATTCAACGCGACCTCGGAGTAGGCTTGGTGGAGAAGACTAAGTGGAATCCCTACAGGAAGGAAATCACCCACTTCTTCATGCTCTCGCCGGCTCAAATAAACGAGCTCGTCAAGAGGAACCCCGCCTACGGAAAGGTGATCTGCAGATGCAACCGTGTGAGCGAAGGTGACGTCCTCGAGGCCATAGAAAGGATGAAGTTCATAGGCGTGAAGACGCCGAGCGTCGATTCCGTCAAGTTCCGCACGAAGGCCACAACCGGAACCTGTCAGGGAAGCTTCTGCAGGCCCAGGATAATCCAGCTCCTCGCAAAGGAGTACAACATCCCGCCGTGGAAGGTTACACTGAAAGGAAGCGGCAGCGAGATTGGAATAGGAGACGTCAAGGTCCTCGTGAGGGGGGATGAGGCGTGATGTCAGGACTTCCCATGATCCAGTACGACGTTGTGGTTATCGGCGGTGGGCCGGCGGGCATGGCCGCGGCCGTTAAGGCCAAAGAACTCGGGTTAAATGTTCTTCTCCTCGACGACAATGAGTACCTCGGCGGAATACTCCCCCAGTGCATCCATCCAGGCTTTGGGATCCACTACTTCAAGGAAGAGCTGACCGGACCCGAGTTTGCATACCGCCTCACCAAGAGGGCCCTTGAGCTCGGCGTGGACTATTACACCGCCGCCAGAGTTCTGGAGATCAAAAACTACTCCGACCTTGAGAAGGTCGTTATATTCAGCTCACCCAAAGGGGCCTTTGAGGTCTGGACGAAGACGATAATCTACGCCGCTGGAGCGAGGGAGAGGCACGCCTTTGAAATTGGGATTGTGGGAGACAGGGGCGCAGGAATCTACACCGCGGGAGAGGCTCAGACTCTAATGGACATCTACGGCATCATGCCCGGCAGGGAGATTGTTATAGTCGGTTCAGGCGATGTTGGCCTGATAATGGCGCGCCGCTTCGCCCTTGAGGGGGCCAAGGTAAAAGCCGTCATTGAACTGATGCCCTACCCGGGTGGACTCGCCAGGAACATCATGATACTCAAGGACTTCGATATACCCCTCTACCTGAGCCACAAAGTCGTCGAGGTTAAGGGGAAGAACAGGGTGGAGCGCGTCAAGGTCATCAAAGTCGATGAGAACCTGAATGAGATACCCGGGACGGAGTTCTGGATCGAATGCGACACGGTGGTGATCTCAGCCGGCCTGATCCCGAGCGTAAAACTCCTCACGAACATCGGGGCCGAAATCGACCCGGCAACGGGTGGACCTATCGTCAACGACCTCTTCGAGACCACCATCCCGGGAATATTTGCCGCAGGCAACACGGTCCTCATCAACGATCTTGTCGACTATGTCGCAGAGCAGGGAGAACTGGCAGCCTATGGTGCAAAGCTCTTCATAGAGAACGGCGGGATACCCACAAAGCACTGGATCAGGCTGAGAAAGGGTGAAAATGTCAGGCTTCTCATCCCACACTACCTCAGCGGCGAGAGGGACGTTTTCATCTACGCCCGCGTTAAACGGCCGATGGAAAACGTGGAGGTCAGGTTCCCGGAGATAGGCAAGAGGCTCAGGCTGCCGGTTGTTAAGCCCGCCGAGATGCTCAGGCTCAAGCTCAGGAAGGAAGATATCGCCAAAGCCAAGGACGGCATCACCATGGAGGTGGTGCCGCTATGACGAGCAGGGTCTACCGCTTCACGTGCATTGTTTGCCCCCTCGGATGTACCCTCGAGGTCGAAATGGACGGAGACAAAATCAAAGAGGTCAAAGGGTACACCTGTCCCAGGGGAAGGGAATGGGCCATTGAGGAAGTTATGAACCCCAAGAGGGTCGTTATGAGCGTTGTCAAAGTCAGGAACGGCAAACTGCCAACGGTAAGCGTTAAGACCGCCGAGCCAGTTCCAAAGGCCAGAATACCTGAGCTGATGAAGTTTCTGGCAAAGCTCGAGGTCGAGGGACCGATTCGCGTTGGACAGACTATAGCGGAGTTCGAAGGAATAAAAATAGTGGCCACGAGGGAAGCTTAACTTTCTTCTCTTTTCGCTTATCTGCCCGTTGCCAAAGCTTTAGGTGCCCAGCTCTAGAAGGGAGAAGAGAAAAATCAAAGCACCTCGAACTTCTGTAGGAATATCCTGAGGTCGGTCTTGAAGGGTTCTTCAGCGCGGTTTATCTCCGCGTTCAAGAGTTCAATGAAATTTTCCTCGGTGGTTGCCTCCTCCCAGAGCTTTTCAACGAGTTCTTTGAGCCTGTCGTAGTATTCAACGTACGGTCTCACCTCGAAGAGGGCCTTCTCAAGTTTGCTACTCATAGTTACCCCTCCTGAACCAGTAGTACCATCTCTTGCTCGCATCCTCCGCTTGCCCCGTTATGAGGAAGTAACGCAGTATTGCGAGGTTTATAAGGAGGAAGAGGATCAGCATCACGTTGTACTGGGGAACCGAGGCGCTCAAGAAGGCGTAATAGTCCCAGATGAAGTGCATGATGATAGCGAGGAGGAAGAATGGAGCCACCGAAGAGGTTCTGCCCTCGGCTTTCATGCCGTAGCCGACGCCGATTATAGCGCTCCATGCCCCGTGGGCGATTGGGGTTAGAAAGGCCCTCGTAATGGTCACTGCGACACCGTATCCAAGCCCGTACAGGAAGTTCTCCGTGGCAGCGAAACCTAAACCTGCAGCGACGCCATAAACTAACCCGTCCATTATGCCGTCCATCTGGCCAGCCTTGAATGGCCATCTTATCGCGAGAGCCTTGGCAGGCTCTTCCACGATGCCTGCGACGAGGGCTACATAGAAGGCAGTCGTTGGGAGTATTGGCTCCACCCTGCCGCCGATAGTAAGAAACATCTCCAGGATGTACGCTATTCCAACGGAGAGAGTTCCCCCAAGGATAAATGTGCCTATAACGTATTTTTTAGGCTCTGGCTCAAACTTGTCCGCGTGATAGAAGTACCACAGCATCACAAGGGCCGGGGCATATGCGAAGAACACTAGTATACTCAACACGTCCATAGCAGGGCTCACCAGAAAGAAGTGGGAAATTTGAAAATTTAAAGGTTAGCATTGAGCGAGAAGCTTTTCAAGGTCTATCCCCTGTTCTTTGAGATACTGAACGAGACCCTCCGGGGGCTCCACATTGGCGCTGTTGACGTTCATAATCTCGATGGTTATCACATCGACCCATTTCTCGTCGCCTCTGGTGTAGTAGGCAGTCTGCTTGATCTCGACGGGTATGAGCTCCTTGGTTACTTTGACCTCTATTTGACCCCTGTAAACGTCCATATTTTCGGTGCCAACCTCAAAGGTTCCTCCAGTTAAGTTTGCGCTGATAATGTAGTAGTCCCCTTCGTCCTCCACCTGCACTCCAGGAAGGGTCAGGACTTTCCAGACGTTGTCGAGTATCGAGGTGGTAAGGTTCGGCCCCTGCCCCGGCCCATAGCAGCTTGCCCCCCACACAACGGTCCCGTTCCTGTCGGTTAGGGTTGCATAGCCAGTGGCGGTGGTGTAGTAGTAGGTCTTGTAGTAAACCGGCCCCTTCAGGGTGCCGTTGGATACCGTAACCGTTGATTTGATCTCCCTCTCGAAATCAATCGCTCCGGTGGTCTTAAGCTGAAACGCCAGCTTAGTGCCGTTGTAGCTGTCCACAGTCATTGTGTATTCGTAGCTTTTCAAACTCTTCACGGCGTTCTCCAGGTCCTGAGCAGTGAACGGGAGGTTCGGGGGTGCCGTAGTAGTGGATGTAGTAGTTGTGCTCGTTCCTTCAGAGGAGATACACCCCGCACTCAGTACCATTAGAGCAAGGAGAATTCCGAGGTAGAACTTCCTCATTCCATCACCTAGGATAGGTTCCGCTCGGAGTATTAAAAGGTTAGTATCACTACATCCTCCCGAGAATCTCCACCAATTTCCCCAGGGTTCCGAAGTCAAGGAGCTCATCCCCAAGGGGCACGAGAACCCTCGAGGTGCTCACGTCATGGGCCCTGAGGAATGGGGAGACTATCTCCCTCAGGACGTCGTTGCCGTAGGCCCACGGACTGAAAGCCGGGAGAACTACCAAGTCCTTGCTGAGAAGGAAAGCAGGAACCTTAACAATTGCCCCGACCTCGTCGCGGAGCCTTATCGACGGGTGTTCGTGGCCGATTATGAAGCGCTCGCCTTCAACGAGCTTGTGCCCGTGAGCAAGCATCCAGCCGTGGAGCTCAAGCTCATCGAGGATTTCAACCCCCAGCTCCCTTAGCCACAGGGTTCCTACGTCGTGGTTGCCCTTTATGAGGATTATCTCATCAACGAGAGGTGCTACCTCCTCCACGAAGGCCTCAAGCTCTTCACGTTCGCGCCACTCTGGAATGAATGAGTGCTTCAAATCCCCGTTGATGATGAGCCTTTTTGGTCTTTCCCTCTCAAGCAGGGATCTCAGCCTTCCCACGACTTCGTGGAATATCCTCGGCAGGTAAAATCCTTCTCTAGCCATGCTGACCTCATAGCCGAGGTGGATGTCGGCAACTATGACGGCATCCCCAAGCTTCAGCGCCTTGTCCGGGAGGGGCTCTGGCCTCATGGTGGGAAATTATGAAGCTAACGCTTTTAAAACTAACGAATATTGTTAGACGAACCAAAAAAGTTTTAAGTTCCAACCCGAAGCGTATATTGGTGAGAGCATGCCGTTCATTGGGTTTGCGAAGAGCAATTACGGGCCGGCCGAGACGTATAAGAGGATACTAGATGAACTGCAAAGGAGGGGCTTTGAGGTGAGGTTTTCCAAGCACCACTGGATGGGAGATGCGCCATTCGGCCTCGTCATCGCGGAGACGAACAGGGGAGAGGTTGCCATCAGGTGGAATCTCGGAAAGGTCTTCGAGCTTAGGCTTGAAGAGGTGCAGAAGGAGGACGTAGACGAGTTCGTGGAAGACACCATGGAGTACCTCAGCGGCGACTGAGCTACTCCAGGCTGCGTTCTTGTTTTACCCGTTCTATCACGTCAAACAGACTCCAGAGATCCCTTATCACGTGAAGATGAGGGATCAGCACAAGCTTCGCCCGGTCTTTTTCCACGAACTTCGCCGTGGGTGGGAAGTAGTACCATACGTATTCGGTGTTGGTGTCCCCGTGTCCAATGAAGCGCCAAGGCTTGTCATCGACCCAGATGAAAATTTCATCTCCATATTTTTTCCGAACCAGTTTAAAGGCCTCGTCTATCGTCAGTTCCCTTCCAAATACAATAACATCGTCAAAGAGGTCGTATATTCCGAGGGTCTTCAGCCTCTTCACCTTCATCCCGTCTATGAAGTCCTCCGCCGAGAAGGAGATTACAATGTGGCCCTCCTCCTTGAGCTTTCTGAGTAGCTCAGGAGAATCATCCAGCGGTCTAGTCAGCTTAGCTCTCTCCTCAAACCACGTCTCCATGAACTTCGTCCTAAGGAAGAAGGGAGGCTTTGATTTCTTTTTATGACTCCCAAAGGTGGGTCTCTCAAAGTACATCTCGATTCTGGTGAGCACCTTTGCCCAGAATCCTTTGAATGGAAGCCAACGGTAGCGCTTCTCCAGTGCACGCTTAAAGGCCTCCTCAATGCACGAGTAAGTATCCGCGAGCGTTCCGTCGAAATCAAAGGCAATTATCACCATTCTCCCCCCGCCGGAATGAAGGCCTCACGGCCTTTAAGCTTTTTCTCATATTGGTACTTCATCGAGCTCCACGCTGACTTCGATGTGAATGCCCCAAGCGGCCCTCGACGGCAGAACCTACAGCAACGTCCAGTGGGCCGTCTACGAGAGCATGCAGTACAACATCAGGCTCGTCGCAGGCCTCATGGAGAAGTTCTTTGAGGATGTTGGTCTTTCGTGATGCTCCCGTCTTTTTTAGCCCCCATTTTTTACAACATCGAATGCTTCATTAACCGGGGTTTAGAGTATAAATTCAAAGGGCAACCTCAAAGTTTTCGGTTTAATCTCCAATCGTCAGTGGATATTTCTTTATTCTGCCTCCCGTTTGAAACACAAAGCATATAATCCGCCGAACCTATTTTCCACGACTGTCTTAAAGCTCAGAAGGTGGTAGGCATGGGAAGGCACTACCTGCCGAACTCGGCCCACAGAGATGAAATGCTCAAGGAGATGGGCTTCACGTCAATCGAAGACCTCTTCTCGGATGTTCCTAAGGGCATGGTCAAGAAGTTCAACCTTCCAGAAGGCAAGAGCGAGTACGAGGTCTTCTTTGAGATGAATGAAGCTCTCTCAAAGAATAAGACCGTCCTTGAGATGCCAAGCTTTCTTGGAGCGGGAACGTATTTCCACTACATCCCGGCCCACGTAAAATACCTCATCGAGAGGAGCGAGTTTCTGACAGCTTATACTCCCTACCAGCCGGAGATAAGCCAGGGCATGCTCCAGGCGCTCTTCGAATACCAGAGCCTTATCGGAGAACTTGTCGGCCTTCCGATAGTTAACTCCTCGATGTACGACTGGGGAACGGCTATGGCAGAGGCGGCTCTAATGAGTGCGAGGGTTACAAAGAGGAACAAATTCGTCGTTCCGAGGAATATAAGCCCAGAGAAGAAGATGGTTCTCCATACATACGTATCCGGTGCGGGCATAGAGATAGAGTACGTCGATTGGAACGAGAACGGCCAGCTCGACCTTGAGGAGCTCAAAGAAAAGGTCGAGGGAGCGGCCGGAGTTTACGTCGAGATGCCCAACTTCTTCGGACTCATAGAGGAGGAAATCCAGGCGGTGGGAGAGATAGCCCACGATGCCAAGGCCCTCTTTGTCGTCGGCGTTGACCCAACGATACTCGGAATAGTAGAGGCCCCGGGAGAGCTCGGCGCCGATATAGTGGTGGGTGAGGCAGCTTACTTCGGAAACCCAATGAACTTCGGCGGGCCAAGGGCAGGCATATTCGCCATTAGAGATGACAGAAAGCTCATTCGCCAGATGCCGGGAAGGATAATCGGAATGACAAAGGATGCAGACGGGAAGAGGGCCTTCGTGATGACCCTCCAGACGAGGGAACAGCACATCAGAAGGGCAAAGGCGACCTCCAACATCTGTTCAAACGAGGCATTAGTGGCCGTTGCTGCCGCGATACACCTGGCAACCCTGGGGCCGAAGGGCCTTAGGGAGCTCGGCGAAACGATACTCAAGAACACAGCCTACTTCAAGAAGCGCATAGGCGAAGTTGCCGAGGTAGTCTTCGAGGGAATAAACTTCAAGGACGTACCCGTTCGCTTTGAGAGACCCTATCCGGAGATACACGAGGCCCTGCTCGCTAAGAACATTCACGGCGGCTATTATCTCAAGCCCCACTTCCAGGAGCTCGGCGAGAGCGCGCTGTTTGCGGTAACCGAGACGACGAGAAAGGAGTGGGTTGATGCCCTCATCGAGGCCCTGAGGGAGGTGGCCTGAATGTTCAGGCAGGCTAAATGGAATGAACCGCTCATCTTCGAGCTCTCCCGTCCGGGTAGGATTGGCTACACGCTTCCAAAACCGATAGAGGATATTGAAGTTCAAATCCCTGAAAAGCTCAGGAGAAAAAGGCTCGACCTTCCAGAGCTGAGCGAGCCTGAGGTGGTCAAGCACTACACCAGACTAAGTGAGATGAACTACGGCGTTGACAGCGGTATCTACCCTCTCGGCTCGTGCACGATGAAGTATAATCCAAAGATAAACGAGGAAGTTGCCGGACATCCTGGAGTCGCCTACATTCACCCATATCAGGACGAAAGGACTGTGCAGGGAGCGCTAAAAATCATGTGGGAGTTGGAGCAGTGGTTAAAGGAAATCACTGGAATGGATCGCTTCACCCTCCAGCCGGCCGCCGGAGCCAACGGCGAGTTTACTGGAGTCATGATCATCAGGGCCTACCACCTCGACCGCGGTGAGACCCAGAGGACGGAGATGCTTGTTCCAGACTCGGCTCACGGAACCAATCCTGCCTCAGCCGCCATGGCGGGTTTCAAAGTCATCGAGATTCCATCCAATGAGAACGGAACTGTGGATTTGGAGGCCCTCGAAAACGCCGTGAGCGAGAAAACAGCTGGATTAATGCTCACCAACCCCAACACCCTCGGAATCTTCGAAGACGAGATTGTTGAGATAGCGAAGATAGTCCACAAGGCCGGAGGCCTGCTCTACTACGATGGAGCCAACCTCAATGCGGTTCTCGGAAAGATAAGACCCGGTGATATGGGCTTCGACGTGGTGCACCTAAACCTCCACAAGACCTTTTCGACGCCACACGGCGGCGGCGGGCCCGGAAGTGGCCCAGTTGGTGTTAAGGACTTCCTGAAGGACTACCTGCCCGTTCCGTTGGTTGGCTACGACGAGAAGACTGGAAGGTACTACCTCGACTACGACGTGCCCAAGAGCATAGGCAAGGTCAAGGAGCTTTACGGCAATTTCGCAGTCATCGTCAGGGCGCTGACCTACCTTAAGATAATGGGCAGGGACGGGCTGAAGGAAGCCAGCGAAATAGCGGTTCTCAACGCCAACTACCTCACACAGAAGCTCAAGGGAACAAGGGGCTATGAATTACCGCACAAGGAGCTCAGGAAGCATGAGGTCGTCTTCAGTGCCGAGCCGATGAAGAAGGAGACTGGAGTTAAGGCTCTCGACATTGCCAAGCGCCTGCTCGACTTCGGCCTGCACGCACCGACGATATACTTCCCGCTGATTGTCCATGAGGCCCTGATGATAGAGCCAACGGAAACCGTCAGCAAGGAGGAGCTCGACGCCTACGTTGAGGCGCTCAAGCGGATAAGTGAGGAAGCATACAACAACCCCGAGGTTGTCAAGGAAGCACCACATAACACCGCAGTTAAGCGCGTTGATGACGTCCTCGCTGCGAAGAGACCAATAATTACCTGGCGCATGTACAGGGAGCTGAAGGAGAGGGGAGAGGTAGATATTTGAACCCTTTTTACTCTCTTTTCCGAGCTTCAAATCTGTCTGTTTTTCTGTTAGGCGGTTCAATGCGTTTCTCGGTTTGGATTATAGGTTCTTGGAGCTTTTCGTCCTTAGCACAGTTCTATGTAAGCCCTGATTTCCCTGGAACGTTCGTTCCACAAGAGTCCTAATAAATATGTAACAAAAAACTTACACGTGGGGATGAAGATGGCGGAGGCTGTAGAAAAGTCTGGACTCGTCCACTATGGTGAGGTTGTTGAGGAGTTTGAAGTCCCGGTCAGGGGGTTCCTCTTCAAGGGTGGAAAGCTTGAGGGTGTCTATATCAAAGGCGGCATAATTCCCGTGACGGTAGAGCTGCCAAAGGACATTAACGAAGCTGTATTAAGGGGAAAGGCACAGAAAAAGCTCCTCATAAGGGAAGTCAGGTACAAAGGCAAAGGAACAATTGAGGTCTACATCCAGGACGGCTATAGGGTATGGCCAATTCACGAGGTGGATTTTGAAGAGCCAAGCTGAGAGTTGTGGAGCCCCGGGCGGGATTTGAACCCGCGACCGGCGGATTACAAGTCCGCCGCCCCGCCAGGCTAGGCTACCGGGGCACGGTTTAATGGCTGTAAGAGAGGAATATAAAGTTTTCGACATCGAATCTCACGGGAGTATTGGAGCCTTTTATACAAATTCCATTGGCGGTTGAATTCACAAGTGATAATCGATCCAATACACAATATCTGATGTAAGAGCTCGTCTGAGTTAACGATAGGCAAAAAGACCATATTTTGCCAATTCTGGATTTCTTTTGGCCAGATGGGCAAAATAACCGGTGGAAATTCCCGAAATCTTGTGAGGGCATTAACCCAGAATGCCTGGAGGGGCCACCGTAATCTTTATAAATCCACCCTGTATTCCCTACATTGGGTCGTGCCGCCGTAGCTTAGACGGTAGAGCGCTGGACTGTTAATCCAGTGGTCCCCGGTTCGAATCCGGGCGGCGGCGCCAGTAATGGGCCCGTAGCTCAGCCTGGTCAGAGCGCGCGGCTCATAACCGCGTGGTCGGGGGTTCAAAGCCCCCCGGGCCCACCAGTTCTATAAACTTCACCTCGCGAAATTTGATCAAGGTTCGTATGTCCCTTCTAAAACTCGCTGTTTTAGGGTTCCTCATTGTCAACTGCAGTGTTATGGGGTTTTACTTCCCAGACGCTCTTCGAGCACCAAAAAATTAGGAAACTTCTTCAAGAGTGCTGACTCTACTCGCGAAGACATACGAACTCATTCTGGCTTTTTTGAAGAAAGTTACTCTCTGATCAAACTTTGCCCAGCAAAGTTTGTTTACGGCAAAGGTTGCCGCGGAAAAAGCCTCAAAATCGCCGAACATCCGAATCTACGTTCAATACAGGCGTCTTTTTTGTCCGAATTCTGACGGATTTTTGGCCCATATATCTGTTAAATCTTGCAAACATTCCGGTTCGGTTCTGACATTATGACAATATGCATGGAGTTTATATGTCATAATTACATCCAATTTGCGAGAACTTCTGATTTTCTGCCAGGTTCGAATTCCGAACCCACGCTGAGACTTTTTAAGCTTTTCTCAGTATTGGTGAACATACTAGTACACCAAAGCCGATTTTCGGCGCGAAAAACGGTTCTTAAACTTTTCGTAAGCGATATAAACCCCTACGGTCGAGTTATCACTCGAAAAGCTTATATACCGAAACCCACAGTGGGGAGGTAGTGGTAATCATTCTATAAAAACGTTAAGGGGGCAATTCTCGGTGGCGGCGAAAAAAGAGTTTGATATATTTGCTCATGAGCTGGTTCCCGAGCACAGAATCCTCAGCGAGGAAGAGAAAGAGGAGCTTCTCAAGAAGTACCGGATTAGGCTTTCACAGCTTCCTCAGATCAAGGCTTCAGACCCTGTGGTCGTTGCGCTCGGCGCAAAGCCTGGAGACGTTCTTGAAATCAAAAGGAAGAGTCCAACGGCGGGCTACTATTACTACTACCGCCTTGTGGTGGAGGACTGATTCTTGAGGTGAGAGCATGAGAGGACCGACCGTTGTAGATGTTACTCCCGACGATCTTTGGCTCGTTATGGAGGCTTACTGGAAGGAGAAGGGGCTCGTCAGACAGCACCTTGACTCTTACAATGCATTTATTGACTACGGAATGCAGAAGGTCATCGACGAGTTCGGCGGCATAAAGCCCGACATACCAGATTTTGAGGTGAAGTTTGGGAAGGTTCGCCTTGGTGAGCCTGAGTTCCAAGAAGCCCAGGGACAGAGGAAGCCCCTCTACCCCATGGACGCAAGGATTAGAAACTTGACGTACTCCGCACCGCTCTACCTCGAGCTCATTCCGGTTATAAACGGCATCGAGCAGGAGCCAGTCGAGGTCAGAATTGGAGAGCTCCCAATAATGCTTAAATCGAAGGCCTGCAGGCTCTACGGCCTCAGTGACGAGGAGCTCATCAAGCTCGGCGAAGACCCGAAAGACCCTGGAGGATACTTCATCATCAATGGATCCGAGAGGGTTATCGTTTCTATCGAGGATCTGGCACCTAACAAGACACTCGTCGAGAAAGATGAGAGACAGAACAGGATTATTGCCAAGTGTTTCTCCTACAGGCACGGTTATAGAGCGCTCATTACCGTTGAGAGAAGAAAGGATGGTATTCTTTATGTAAACATCCCCAACGTTCCGAGGCCTGTCAAGTTCGTCTACGTCATGCGCGCCCTTGGTCTGGAGAGCGATAAGGAGATAGTTGAAGCAGTCAGCGACGACCCGAGGATACAGCAGGTTCTCTTCGACAACCTTGAGGATGCGAGCGACATCCAGAGAAGGGAGGAAGCGCTCGACTACATCGGTAAGCTCGCTCTGCCTGGCCAACCTAAGGAGTACAGGCTTCGCAGGGCCGAGCACATCATCGACAACAACCTCCTGCCGCACATGGGCGTCGAGGAGAAGGACAGGAAAGCAAAAGCATACTACCTCGGCATGATGGCCCTCAAGGTTCTCGAGCTTTCCCTCGGCCTCCGTGGCGAGGACGACAAGGACCACTACGCCAACAAGAGGCTCAAGCTTGCTGGAGACCTCCTTAAGGATCTGTTCCGCGTTGCCTTCGGCCAGCTCGTCAAGGACATGCAGTACCAGATGACCAAGACCTACCAGAGGAAGGGCGAGCGCTACACCTTCGAGAACATACAGAGGTTCGTGAGAAACTCGATAAGACCCGACGTCCTCAGCGAGAGAATTGAGCATGCCCTCGCGACCGGTGCATGGCCGGGAGGAAGAACCGGTGTGAGCCAGCTTCTCGACAGAACCAACTATATGTCCACCCTTTCTCACCTCAGACGTGTCACTTCTCCGCTCAGCAGGGATCAGCCACACTTCGAGGCCCGTGATCTGCATGGAACCCACTGGGGTAGGATCTGTCCAACGGAAACGCCAGAAGGTCCGAACTGTGGTCTCGTCAAGAACCTTGCCCTGATGGCCCAGATAACCACGGGCATTCCTGAAGAGGAAGTTAGGGAGTACCTGAGCAAACTCGGAGTTGTTCCGATAGAGGAGAGGAGGCCAAGTCCCGAGCTCTGGCGTGTATACCTCAATGGCGTTCTCATCGGAACTGCCGAGGATGGAGAGAGCCTTGTCAAGAGGATAAGGACCGACAGAAGGAGCGGAAGGATAAGCGACGTTATCAACGTGGCCATCTACCAGGACGAGGAGGTCAAGGAAATCTACGTCAACAGCGACGACGGTAGGGTTAGGAGGCCGCTCATCATAGTCGAGAACGGCCAGCCAAAGCTCACCCGCGAGCATGTGGAGGGCATAAAGAACGGAACGCTCACCTGGAGCGACCTCATCAAGATGGGCGTCATAGAGTACCTCGACGCCGAGGAAGAAGAGAACGCCTACGTCGCAACCTGGCCGTGGGAGGTTACCGAGGAGCACACCCACCTCGAGCTGATGCCGGCAGCGATACTCGGTATCCCAGCGTCGCTTGTTCCCTACCCTGAGCACAACGCCGCACCGCGTAACACTTACGGTGCCGGTATGGCCAAGCAGAGCCTCGGTCTTGGCTGGGCCAACTTCAGGATTCGTGTTGACACCCGCGGTCACCTCATGCACTACCCACAGGTCCCGCTCGTCAACTCAAGGATAATGAAGGCAGTCGGTTTCGAGGAGAGGCCAGCCGGTCAGAACTTCGTCGTTGCTGTGCTCAGCTACCAGGGATACAACATGGAGGATGCAGTCATAATGAACAAGGCCTCCATTGAGAGGGGACTCGCGAGGAGCACTTTCTTCAGAACCTACGAGGCAGAGGAGAAGCGTTACCTCGGTGGACAGACCGACCGCTTCGAGGTTCCGGACCCGACCATACAGGGCTATCTCGGCGAGAAGTACTACAGGCACCTCGATGAGGACGGTATAATCTTCCCAGAGTCAAAGGTCGAAGGTAAGGACGTTCTCGTTGGAAGGACTTCCCCGCCGAGGTTCCTTGAGGAGCAGAGCGGCCTTGGTGGCATAATCCTCCAGGAGAGGAGAGAAACCAGCGTTGCCGTGAGGCCGAGCGAGAAGGGTATCGTTGATAAAGTCATAATCACCGAGACCGGCGACGGAACCAAGCTCGTCAAGGTCACCGTCAGGGACCTTAGGATTCCGGAGTTCGGAGACAAGTTCGCCTCAAGGCACGGTCAGAAGGGTGTTATAGGCCTCATCGTCCCGCAGGAGGACATGCCCTGGACCGAGAGCGGAATAGTTCCCGACCTCATAGTCAACCCGCACGGTATCCCATCCCGTATGACCGTTGGACAGCTCATAGAGGCCATAGGCGGAAAGGTGGCTTCGCTCAAGGGCAGGCGCGTTGACGGTACCGCATTCATTGGAGAGCCCGAAGAGAGACTCAGGAAGGAGCTGGAGGAGCTCGGCTTCAAGCACAGCGGAAGAGAAGTCATGTACGACGGCATAACCGGAAGAAGATTAGAGGCTGACATATTCGTCGGTGTCATCTACTACCAGAGGCTCCACCACATGGTCGCCGACAAGATGCACGCGAGGAGCAGGGGTCCAGTGCAGGTTCTCACCAAGCAGCCGACCGAGGGTAGGGCCAGAGAAGGTGGTCTCAGGTTCGGTGAGATGGAGCGTGACGTCCTCATCGGTCACGGCGCTGCAATGCTGCTCATAGAGCGTCTCCTCGAGGAGAGCGACAAGACTGAGGTCTGGGTCTGTGAAAACTGTGGTCACTTAGCGCTGGAAGACAAGCGTCGCGGTAAGGTCTACTGCCCGGTCTGTGGAGAGGAGGAGAGAATAAGCAAGGTGGAGATGAGCTACGCCTTCAAGCTGCTGCTGGACGAGCTGAAGGCGATGGGAATAAGGCCATCTCTCAATATCGTTGACAGGGTGTGAGAACCATGCAGTCCATGAAGAAAGTTATCGGAAGTATCGAGTTCGGTATCCTCTCACCACAGGAAATCAGAAAGATGAGTGCGGCCGAGATCACCGTCCCAGATACCTACGACGATGACGGTTATCCGATCGAAGGAGGTCTAATGGACAAAAGACTTGGTGTCATTGACCCGGGACTGAGATGTGAGACCTGTGGAGCCAGGGCAGGAGACTGTCCGGGCCACTTTGGCCACGTTGAGCTCGCCAGGCCGATAATCCACGTCGGCTTTGCTAAGACTATCCACCGCGTGCTGGAAAGTACCTGCCGCGAGTGTGGTAGGATAAAGCTCACCGACGAAGAAATAGAGGAGTACTTGAGAAAGTTCGAGGTCATGAACGACAGGAAGAAGGCCAAGGACAGGCTCATCAAGGAGATACACAAGAAGGCCAAAGAAAGGATGGTCTGCCCGCACTGTGGTGCCCCGCAGTTCCCGATCAAGTTCGAGAGGCCAACCATTTACTGGGAGCTCAGGAAGGACGAGGAGGGCAACGAGTATAAGCACAGAATGATGCCGAGCGAAGTCAGGGACAGGCTTGAAAAGATACCCGACAAAGACCTCCCGCTCCTTGGACTCCACCCCGAGAAGGCTAGACCAGAGTGGATGGTCCTCACAGTCCTTCCGGTTCCGCCGGTTACCATGAGACCGTCCATCACCCTCGAGAGCGGCATAAGGGCAGAGGACGACCTCACCCACAAGCTCGTTGACATCATCAGGATCAACAACAGGCTCAAGAGCAACATCGAGGCCGGTGCACCGCAGCTCATCATCGAAGACCTCTGGGATCTCCTCCAGTACCACGTAACGACCTACATCAACAACGAGACCTCCGGAATTCCGCCGGCCAAGCACAAGAGCGGAAGGCCCCTCAAGACCCTCGCCCAGCGTTTGAAGGGTAAGGAAGGAAGATTCAGGGGCAACCTCAGCGGTAAGCGTGTCAACTTCTCAGCCCGTACGGTCATCAGTCCCGACCCAATGATAAGCATCAACGAGGTCGGCGTTCCAATAGCCATAGCTATGGAGCTCACCGTTCCTGAGAAGGTTACGGAGTTCAACTACGAGAAGCTCAAGAAGATGGTCCTCAACGGGCCCGAGAAGTATCCGGGAGCTAACTACGTCATAGACCCCGAAGGAAGAAGAATCAGGCTCATGGAGAACAACCTCGAGCTCATCGCTGAGAAACTCGATATAGGCTGGACGGTTGAGAGGCACCTCCTCGATGGAGATATAGTTCTCTTCAACAGGCAGCCGTCCCTTCACAGGATGTCCATTATGGCCCACCGCGTTAGGGTGATGCCCTACAGAACCTTCAGGCTCAACCTGGCCGTCTGTCCGCCCTACAACGCTGACTTCGACGGTGACGAGATGAACCTCCACGTGCCGCAGACCGAGGAGGCCCAGGCAGAAGCTAAGATACTCATGGAGGTCCAGAACCACATCATCTCGCCGAGGTACGGTGGGCCGCTCATCGCTGGAATACAGGACCACATCTCCGGCGGCTACCTCCTGACGCGCGAGGGGGCATACTTCACCCGCTCAGAGGTTGAGCAGATGCTCATGTTCGCAGGGGTGGACATAGACAAGCTCCCAGAACCAGACAAGATTGAGAACGGCGTTGAGCTCTGGAGTGGGAAGACCATATTCTCGCTTATACTGCCTGAAGACTTGACCATCTGGTACAGGAACAAGCTCTGCGACGACCCCGAGCGCTGTGAGGCTCTTGAAAAGCTCATCGAGGAGAAGCTCATCCCAGATGAGGAAGAAGTCAGAAAGCTCGCCTACGACGGCTTCACCTACATCCTCAATGGGAAGCTCCTAAGCGGTGCAATAGACAAGAAGGCCTACGGTAGAGAAGATGGAAGGATACTTGACATCATCGTGAGGGAGTACGGCGTTGATAGGGCAAGGCAGTTCCTCGACCAGGTTACCAAGCTCGCCATATGGGTCATCACCCACAAGGGCTTCACTACCGCCATAGACGACGAAGACCTCCCGAGCGAGGCCCTCGACAGAATCAAGGAGATAATCCGCGAGGCTGAGGAGAGGGTTAACAGGCTCATCGAGGCATACAAGAACGGCGAGCTCGAACCTCTCCCAGGTAAGACCCTTGAGGAGACCCTTGAGAGCAACATCATGGCGGTTTTGGCTGAAGCGCGTGACAACGCAGGTAAAGTCGCTGAGAAGTACCTCGGTATGACCAACCACGCGGTCATCATGGCCAAGACCGGTGCGAGGGGTAAGATGCTCAACATCACCCAGATGGCGGCAATGCTTGGTCAGCAGTCCATCCGTGGTAAGCGTCTCTACCGCGGCTACCGCGGAAGGGTTCTGACCCACTTCAGGCAGGGTGACCTGGGAGCCAGGGCAAGGGGATTCGTCGTCAACTCCTACAAGAGCGGACTAACGCCGCAGGAGTACTTCTTCCACGCAATGGGTGGTAGGGAAGGTCTCGTCGATACTGCAGTCAGGACTGCCCAGAGCGGTTACATGCAGCGCCGTTTGATCAACGCTCTTCAGGACCTCAAGGTTGACTACGACGGAACGGTCAGAGACCCAACGGGAATCATCGTCCAGTTCAAGTACGGCGAGGACGGCGTTGACCCGATGAGGAGCTGGCAGGGCAAGACCGTGGATGTAGATAGGGTTATAATGAGAACCCTGCTCAAGGTCAGGGGTAAGGGGTGAGAGAGATGGTGACTCCAAAGACCATTAAGAGCCTCGTCGATAAGGCAGAGCTTCCGGATAACATTAAGGAAGAGCTCTACAACAAGCTCATCGAGTACAACAAGAAGTACAAGCTCAAGAAGGCGGAGATCGAAGCCATAATCGAGGAGACCGTGAAGGAGTATCAGAACGCGCTCATCGAGCCTGGCGAGGCCATAGGAACAGTTGCAGCCCAGTCGATAGGTGAGCCCTCCACGCAGATGACCCTCAACACCTTCCACTACGCGGGTGTCGCTGAGATTAACGTCACCCTCGGTCTGCCGAGAATCATAGAAATAGTCGATGCAAGAAAGAATCCGTCAACACCGATCATGACCGTCTACCTTGACGAAAAGCACCGCTACGACAGGGAGAAGGCCCTGGAAGTTGCGAGGCGCATTGAGGGAACCACCATAGAAAACCTCGCGAGGGAGATGAGCATAGATATCCTTAACTTCGAGTTCATCATCGAGATTGACCCCGAGAGGCTTGAGAAGAGCGGCCTCGACATGGAGAAGATTCAGAGGAAGCTGGAGAGCTCCTTCAAGAGCGCGGAATTCGAAGTGGACGGCTACACGCTCATAATGAGGCCCAAGAAGGTCACCAAGCTTTCAGACCTGAGGAGGCTCTCCGAAAAGGTTAAAAAGCATCGCTTGAAGGGTCTCTCAGGCGTCGGAAAGACGATTATCAGGAAGGAAGGCAACGAATACGTCATCTACACCGAGGGCTCCAACTTCAAGCAGATACTCAAAGTCCCGGGCGTTGACCCGACGAGGACGAGGACGAACAACATCCACGAGATTGCAGAGGTGCTCGGAATCGAGGCTGCGAGGAACGCCATCATTGAGGAAATAGTTAACACGATGCGTGATCAGGGTCTTGAGGTTGACGTCAGACACATCATGCTCGTCGCCGACATGATGACGCTCGACGGCGTCATACTGCCCATAGGCAGGCACGGTATAGTTGGGGAGAAGGCCAGCGTGCTGGCCAGGGCCGCCTTCGAGATAACCACTCAGCACCTCTTCGAGGCGGCCGAGAGGGGCGAGGTTGATCCGCTCAACGGTGTCGTCGAGAACGTGCTCATCGGACAGCCCGTTCCAGTCGGAACGGGAATAGTCAGGCTGGCAATGAATCTCCCCCTGAGACCGAAAAGGGAGTAGGGAGGTGTGATTGATGGACTTAGCTTTCGAACTTAGGAAGGCTGATGAAACTGGAAAGGTTATCAAGGGCGCCAAAAAGGCAATCCAGCTCGCCAAGATGGGTGGAGCTAAGCTTATTATAGTTGCGAAGAACGCCAGGCCAGACATCAAGGAGGACATCTACTACTACGCCAAGCTCAGCGGCATACCGGTCTACGAGTTCGATGGAACCAGCGTCGAGCTCGGAACGATCCTCGGAAGGCCGCACACTGTTTCGGCTTTGGCCGTAGTTGACCCTGGAGAGAGCAAAATCCTGGCCCTTGGGGGTAAGGAGTAATGCCGCTCAAGCTCAACACTGACCAGATCAAGTACATAGCCCTCTTCGAGAGCATGACGGGAGCGACTGTCATGGACTGCCTCATAGACAGCAACAGGAACAGGCTCATCTACGTCATCAAGAAGGGCGAGATGGGACTGGCACTCGGAAAGAAGGGTGCCAACGTCAAACGCGTCCAGAACATGCTCGGTAAGGAGATAGAGCTCATCGAGCACTCCGACAATCCGGAGGAGTTCCTGAGGAACATTTATAAGAGCCTCGGGGTAAAGGTTAAAAAAGTCCACATTACTGAAAAGAGGGATGGTAAGAAGGTCGCCCTCCTCGACATAGGCCCGCGCGAGAAGCCGCGCGCCATCGGAAGGGGCGGCCAGAACATCAACCTCGTGAAAGAGTTGATGGAGAGACACCACGGTATTCACGACGTGGTCATAATTTGAGGTGATGCTCATGCCAGGAAAGAAGGCTCCGTATGGAGAGTTTGCCGGTAGGAAGCTCAAGCTCAAGAGGAAGAAGTTCCGCTGGAGCGACATTAGGTACAAGAGAAGGGTACTCAGGCTCAAGGAGAAGAGCGACCCGCTTGAGGGAGCCCCGCAGGCCAAGGGTATAGTCCTCGAGAAGATAGCCGTCGAGGCAAAGCAGCCCAACTCTGGAATGCGTAAGGCCGTTAGGGTTCAGCTCATCAAGAACGGTAAGGTCGTTACCGCTTTCACCCCTGGTGACGGCGCTATAAACCACATCGACGAGCACGACGAGGTCATCATCGAGGGAATCGGCGGTCCAAAGGGTGGTTCGATGGGTGACATCCCAGGAATCAGGTACAAGGTCGTCAAGGTGAACAGGGTCTCCCTCAAGGAGCTCGTCAAGGGCAGGAAGGAGAAGCCAAGGAGGTGAAGGACATGGCCAAGCCGCTTACCGAGAGGTTCTATCAGCCTAAGGAGCTCAAGGTCATGGGCAGGTGGAGCGTTGAGGACGTCGTCGTCAACGACCCATCGCTCAGGCCCTACATAAACCTCGACGCAAGAATCCTCCCGCACAGCCACGGAAGGCACGCCAAGAAGCCCTTCGGCAAGGCCCAGGTTCACATCGTCGAGAGGCTCATCAACAAGGTCATGCGCAGCGGTGCCAGCAGCCACAAGGTCGGCGGCCACTTCATGAGGAGAGAGCACCGCTCCCTCATGAGCAAGAAGATGAAGGCCTACGAGGTCGTCAAGGAGGCCTTCATGATAATCGAGCGCAGGACCAAGCAGAACCCGATTCAGGTTCTCATCAGGGCCATAGAGAACTCCGCTCCGAGAGAGGACACCACCACCATAGCCTTCGGTGGAATCAGGTACCACATGGCCGTTGACGTTTCACCGCTCAGGAGGCTCGACATAGCCCTCAAGAACATCGCCCTCGGTGCGAGCGCTAAGTGCTACCGCAACAAGACCAGCTACGCCCAGGCCCTTGCCGAGGAGATAATCGCTGCGGCCAACAAGGACCCGAAGAGCTTCGCCTACAGCAAGAAGGAAGAGATCGAGAGGATTGCCCAGTCCTCAAGGTGAGGGCTGGCGGGTTTCTTCTTCCCTTCTTATTGTTGGCTAAAAATTATCAAGCCAGTTTTTCATAGCCGTCTGGCCATATTCTGGCAGGCATCAAGTTTCTAAATTTCCCCATCGCCCGCTGTCCATGTGGCAAGGTTTATTTAGCTCGGAGTGTATCCCTTTCGGTGATATCATGAGGACAGCATCTCTGCTGATCCTGGCAATTCTATTCCTAAGTCTTATCCCATCCGCGGCTTCAACTGTAGCGACATCCGGGCGTGATGGCGTTGGCATAAACCCAGCAGGATTTCGCTTAGACTCCTGGGAGCTCGAGGGAGTGAACGTTATCGGTGCCGGCGAGAGAGGTGCACTCGGGCAGAGCTATCCCCTCTGGGACTGGCTGCTGAGCGAGCCATGGCCAGGAAACCTCGCAACTGGGGAGTATGAGATTTCTGAGAATGAAGGTATCATTAAAGGCACCTTACAGGACGGTTCTTTGCTCGTGGAGAAGAGGTTTCAAGTTCTCGACTCCAACAGGGCTCTCTTAGACGTGACGTTCACCAACACTGGAAATTCCACATTCAAAAGTCTCGTGAGCTGGGACTCCTTTGACCTCGGCTATGCCATGGCCTGGGCAGGTTACCTTGGAAAGCCCGGCGGTGAGCAGGAGATATGGATGGAAAACGGGCAACTTCACATCGAGGAGAAGAACTGGGTGAGACTCGGAGCAAAGGTGGAGGCCTTTGGCCTGGTGGACTTTGACGAGGACCTGATAGCGCTTGTTTTTCCCAGTGAGGAGAGTGTAGCTCTCTGGCTTGAAACCGGAAGCTGGGGGGTTGAAACGAGGGCAGAGTTAGCTCCCCTAATTCTCAAACCCGGAGAGAGCAAGACTTACGTATTCGGGGTGTTCGTGGGGCACATCGGGGATCTTAAGGAAGCCTACCCAGAAGTTTACGAGAAGCTAACTCCATTCATCGAGAAGGAACGCTTTGAGATAACCTTCGAACTCCCCACTTTCCCCATAGTCGGCGAGACTACCAACATCACGGTGGCCATCACGCCAAGGGAGCCCCTCAACAAGACCGGCAACCTGCTGATCTCCATTGCATGCGGTGAAAACTCATTCGAGGAGGCCTACCCCGTTGACTTGAGAGGTGAAAGCGGGGTAAGCATCCAGGTGAAGGCCGAGAAGAGCTGCAGGATAAAGGCCGAACTTGAACTAGAGGGAGAAATCATCGCAAGCGCAAGCACAACTATGAGGGCCTTCGAGAAGGGAAAGCCCCTCAAGGTAGTCTTCGTCTGGCACCATCATCAGAGCCCCGGGGTCTGGCCCAACGGGACGCTGCACGGTCCCTGGACTCTCGTGCACACCTACGAGGACGAACTCGAACCCTACTATGACGGTGGCGCCTACTACTTCCACGCATGGATTCTCCAGAAGTACCCGGAGATTAAGATGACCTACCACCTTTCCCCCTCCCTCCTCTGGCAGTGGAATCTCACCAACACCGGCTGGTGCCAGAGCTATCCTTCCTATCAGTGCTTCACGCCAGAGAGTCCCGAGGCCGAAAAAGTCAGGGAAGCGATGAGATTGTACAGAGACTTATACGAGAGGGGCCAAATAGAGATACTCTCCAGCTACTTTGCCCATCCGATAAGCGGCTACATCGCGGAACGCTACGGCTGGTTCGATATACTGGATTATGAGCTTTCTCTGGGAAAGAGGACGACGGAGGAAATTATGGGCGTAAACGCGAGCGGTATGTGGCTCCCGGAGATGGCCTTCAGCCCGAAGCTCGTTCCCCTTCTCGAGAGGCACGGGGTCAGGTACACCGTCCTCGACGACCGCTGCCACCTGAATGTCCTCTACCCGTACTCGCCCTACCACGTCTACGGAATTGAAAACTCCTCGATCAGGGTTCTGTTCAGGGATCATACCATAAGCGACGACTTCGCTTTCAACAACAACTTCAGGAGCGAAGACGATGCGAGAGAAAAGGCGAGGAAGATCGTGGAGGAGATCCTGAACGTTAGAAACGTCAACCCCAGCGCCGAAGTGGTAACGATAGCGGCAGACGGCGAGAACTGGATAATATTCTCCCCCAATCCCGGCTTAACTGCAAAGTACTTCGAGTACCTCCTTCAGTACCTCCAGGAGGCTCAGGAGAAGGGACTGATCAAGACTGTGACCTTCGGGGAAGCGGTTAACGAGCTCCAGCCCTACAGGAATATCACGCCTCTAACCACTTCCTGGCTCTGTTCGTGGGACAAATGGACGAAGGAGAAGGCCTCGGTGCAGAGTCCGATGTGGGAGCGCGACGAAGAGGTGTACAACCTCACGCGCGAGTACCTTGAGAATTGTGGGAGGGATGAGATCTATAAAAAGGCCCTCTACGGGCTCGCCCAAGCCCTAGACAGCGACTTCTACTGGGCGGAGTTCTCGTATCCACCCCACGTCTATGCGTGGCTCAACTGGACGGAAAACCTGGTGAAGGACGGCTTGAAAGGGTGCGGCTCCACGAACGTCACTCCAACGACAATGACCACAACAACGTCTGCAGCCACCCTTCACGACGCCACCTCGGCCACCGAAACCCACTCGACATCCGAAACGGGAGAGAGCAACGGGTTCTCGATATGTGGTGTTGGGGCATTATCTGTCCTTTCCCTGCTCATCCTCCTTCTGAGAAAGAAGGAGTGAACCCCAACTTTTCATTTTATCAAACTCTTCCCCACCATGTTTCCGGGCTTTTCTAAGCCAAAGAAGTCCAGAACCGTCGGCGCTATGTCCATGAGGCTCGCGTTTTCAAGCTCAACGTTCTCAAATCCCCACAGTATGAGTGGGACTTTAACAACCGGCTCGTTCATCGAGCCGTGCATGCCCCTTACCCAGTGGCTTGCACCCTTAATCCCCCTGCACATTCTGTGGGAGCAGAACCAGTAGCCGGGCTTGGCCGAGACTATCAGCTCGCCGCTCAGGGGCGTGTCGAGGTGAGGAAGCTCATCGCGGAAAAAGACTTCTTTAACCCCCGGCGCTCTCCGGAGAACCTCAAAGGCATCCTCGGTCTGGTTCGGGTCTCTAAGATAAACGTGAACCCCACCGCCAGAGGAGACGCGGAGCGTCTCGATGCCGTGCTTCCTGAGGTAGGTTTTCAGGTTCACCCAGGTGTGAACCTCCTCCTGTCCGTGGTCGGCGAAGATTATGAAGGCGTACTCGTCTTTCATGCGCTCCCAGAGGGTTCCAACGGCAGTATCGACGATCTCGACAGCTCTCAAAGCCCCCTCGCTCAGCGGCCCGAAATCGTGGCCCATGCCGTCTATCGAGGCGAAGTGGACGAGGAGCAGATCAGGTTTGCATTCCTCGTATAGGTAGATGGCCGAGTTCATGACCCAGACGTCCTTCCTCCAGTCGCGACCGTGCTGCCTATACATCTTGTCGCTTGCAAAGAAGGGGGGAAAGATCCTAACGTCTGTCCCGCTGAATGGCGGCATGGTGTAGCCGCTCACCGCGGCCGTTCTGACACCCCTCGGACGGAGCAGATCAACGATGGTCGGGGCCTTTATGACCCGGTGGGGGTTGAAGGCCACCTCATAGTCGTAGAAGTTCACCTTCCTATCAGCCAGCCTATCGTAGTAGCCGTTTTCGACGACGCCGTGATCCTTGGGCCATACCCCCGTCATCACGCTGGTGTGGACTAAGTCCGTTAACGTTGGAAAGATTGAATCGACAACGGCAAGCTCCCCCGATTCAGCCAGCTCGCCCAGGAAGGGCATGTGCTTGAGGTTGTAGACCCCGTTGCCATCAATGCTTACGAGAGCGAGCTTTTTTCTCATTTCACTACCTCCAAGTGTCAGCCTGACGTGCACTCATCACCTCTCAGTGGGATGGAGTGGTCATCATCCACCCGCTATTCGGTGAGGCGGTATAAATTCTTTCCGAGCCATTCGTCAAGGGTTTTCTGCTTCGCGAGGTTCCCGAGGACGTAACTTCTGGCCACGTAGCGGTCGAAGGGATGCTCGAGGCGACGCTTTATTGCCTCCAGGGCTTCATTGAGCGTCGAGAAGCGCCCAACCGGGTTCTCCATAGCCTTCTTAACGCCCAGCCTTATCTGCCACACTCCCACGGGGGCATAGTACTTGGGAGTGACTTCGCGGAAAACAACAATCCTTGCCTGCCTCCTCCTCGCTCTCAGAGCTTCAAGAACGCTCAGACGGGCTGCGTGGTAGGCTCCGGCCGTTTCCTTGACGTACCCTTTTCTTCCGCGGAAGTCCTCGTAGTCATGGATAACACTCGGCTCCTCACTTCCGAAGAGCGAGCCCTTGAGCCAGACCTCAAGCAGCTCGAAGGCGTAGCTCTCTGGCATAAGGAGAACCGCATAGCGGTTGCCGAGGAATTCGTAGAAGTAAACCTCGTAATCGTTTATCTCTGGATAACTGAGGATTTCTCTCCGGAGGTTGTTCCCTATGGTGTCCTGGACAGCCGTTATGCTCCACCTCGTTGGCACGAGCTTCTTATCAAGCCCGAGCAATCCAGCAGAGAGGAGCCTTATAATATAGTACTCGTCGAAGCCCCAGTTGTAGAGGCGCATTATTGCCTGCTCGGCCTTGAGCTCGTCGCTCACCACGTAGTCTGTTCTTCGCGGTATTTTAGGATTCTCCGTGAGCTCGAAGTCGAGAAGCTCGGCCTTTGGACCTATCGGTGGGGCGAACTCGCTTGGAAGGACTTTGAGAACGGGCTTTCTCTTCAGGAGTATCTCGCTGTCAACTGGCTTTATCGACATGGCCAGCTCCTGAACCTCGCCGAGTATTCTTCCGCTCCTCCTTACGTGGACGTCTGCCTTTGTCTCGCCCATAACCAATAGCGAGCGGTAGTAGAGGATGTCCTTTATCGTCTTGTTCTCCCACTTGAGGGGGTTATCTAGATGGCTCGTGTTTCCCTCAATCGGCGGCACGAGGGGACCGATTCTAACCTTGGGATAGCCGTACTCACCGACGAAGATGCTTGGCGGGGAGGAGCCGAAGAGGTGGCGCTTGTTGAGCCTTTCCTCGACTCTCTTAGCTACCCTGAACCTTTCAAGAATCGGGCAGGTTGGCCTGCCGCAGAGGAGCTTTCTGCCCTTGCAGACGGCACAGAGCCTGGAGTTGAAGAGCTGGGTCATCGGGGATACTTACTCCAGAAGGTATTTATGGTTTGCCAATGCTGGCATCTCGAGTATCTTCCAAAAAACTTAAAAACCCTCTCCAGCTCATATAACTCGGGCATTGGAGTGCCGCGGTAGCCTAGCCTGGTAGGGCGCCGGCCTGCTAAGCCGGTGGGCGTGGCCCACAGGGGTTCAAATCCCCTCCGCGGCGCCAAATCTTTCTCTGGGTCGAATGCCGGGATAGCCTAGAGGTGAGGCGGTGGACTGCAGATCCACTTTACGGGGGTTCGAATCCCCCTCCCGGCTCCACATTTTAACAAACTTCGCCTTCGCGAAGTTTGATCAAGGTTTGCATGTCATCTCTAAAACTGGCTGGTTTCTGGGTAGATTTACTCCCTAATGGCAGTTTTACAGTGTTTCACTGTGAATTTAATGCCCTTTGGGCATTAAAGGGTGAATGAAACCCGTTTCATAGACTTGCTTTTGAGTTAAATCTTCCTTTGATTTGGATTCTTGAGAGGACATGCAAACTCATTCAGCCAGATGAGATTTACTCTTTGATCAACCTTTGCTTGCGCAAAGGTTGATGGCCTCGGAAGTGGTGGCCCTCCTCACCCCTCGGTGCCGGGCCAAACGTTCCTCATCGGCCGGGAGGTTTTATAAACGCTTGAAAGATATGCCTTTCGGTGGTGACGATGATCAAGGTCAAGGTCATTGGAAGAGGAATAGAGAAGGAAATTGAGTGGAGGAAGGGAATGAAGATTGCAGATGTTCTCCGCGAGATGGGCTTCAACACAGAGAGCGCGATAGCAAAGCTCAACGGCCGCGTTGCTCTGGAGGACGAGAACGTGAAAGATGGTGACTACGTGGAGGTTATCCCTGTGGTTTCGGGTGGATGAAGCAGAGTTACAGAGATTTATCCAATATTTTATGTTAAAACTAAATTTTTAATTCCTCGGACAACAATTTAGTAATGTAAGTTTTTAATTGCTATATTTAAACTACGAAAGTGTTATATACCACTTACGGGAATTATAATTGATAATTCTCTTGGGGGAGGGGTGAATGCGGAAATGGGTAGTAATGTTCGTTATTGGACTGTTCGTTTTGAGTGGTCTCGAGTACGTGCAGAAAGGAACAACCCGGAATTCTACACCAACTCAAAGACCTGCCAGAACACAAGTATGGAGATGTCGGAAGTTCCTGCAAGTGGGCAAATACGCACTGTGGTGGATGTTTTGCGCCAGATCAAGCAAGATCTCAAAACTTCGTTGTGTGCACCAAAGAAGAATATGGAGACCAATGTGGAAGAGCAACGGTGGTGCTGTTTGATAATGGGTAGCCTTGGAGGGTAGTGAATGAAAGCCAGAAAGGTATTTTTCATATTATCGATTGTTGCCATTTTATTTATTTTCTTCTTACCCAAAGGACTACTTATCCCAACAAACGCAGAAGGAGTATCTTTTGAGGATAGTACCATATCAACAAGTTGCCCATTCAGGATTCATGCAACTTACATACCCTCTAATTTTTCCCATGTTTTCAGGATTTTTGTGAACGACACGCTTGTTGCCAATTACACGCTACCTGGGATGAACAAGGGGTATATCTGCACCCCAGAGGGAGTTCTCCTATATGCGTATTTCCTTGAGGGAGGAAGGGGGAAAACGTCTATGATTTTTCTCGACCACAATCTGAGCATAAAATGGTGGCGTCCATTTAGTGCTTATCCACTCAGGTACACCCGAGACGGCCTTATTCTCGTTAGTTCTGCCCCATTTGGCTCTGGAGGTGAGTCCTGTACATATCTCATGAATATCTCCACGGGAGAAACAACATTCAGATTTTGCCCCGATGTTTTGGGAGCCCATATCTCTGATGTCAGAATTATTGGTGACAAAGCTTACGTGACAGTTGGGTGGCCAGACAGAGGGTGGTCTTCCCTTAAGACTAAAGTAATCCTTTACATCGTGGAAGGGAAGAAAGTTAAGAGGAAAACAATTACAAGCATCAACGGCGAGGGCCTTGGGATTAGAGTGCGTGTAGACGCTGATGACAGCCATGTTGCGGTGGCATATTATCTTAAAAATGAGAAAGGCGAAGAAAAGAACGGAGTTTGCATTTACACGGCAGGCCATTTAATCAAAATTGCCTGCAAGAGCTTTAATGAGCGGCCATATGACGTGAAACTTGATGGAAACATAGTTTACATCAAAACATGGAACAGCGTAAAAGCCTACAAAATAATCGGTCCATGAGAACTCCCATTATTTTTCTTTCTCTAACAGAGAAAATGGAGAGGGAATCAGGAACTCAGCCTCTTCCTCATGAAGGCCTCAAGGCTGTCCATGGCCTGCTCCAGTATCTCAACCGGCGGCAGGAAGACCGCCCTGAAGTGCCCGGTACCGTTCCTTCCGAAGCCGGAGCCGTGGACGAAGAGTACGTGAGCCTCGTGCAGGACGTCGAGGACGAACTCCTTGTCGCTCTTCCACGGGCCCTCTTCAATTTTCGGGAAGATGTAGAAGGCTCCCTGCGGCTTCTGGGTGCTTATTCCCGGCATCTCGTTGAGGCGCTTGTAGATGTAGTCCCTCCTCTCCCTGAGCTTCGCCATGTATTCCCTGAGGTAGTCCATCGGACCCGTGAGGCCGGCTATGGCTGCCCTCTGAGCAGGGGTGTTTGGACATAGTCTTATCCTTGCCATCTTGTCTATCGCTTCCCTCAGCTCGTCGAGCTTGCCCTCGGGATCGACGTAGTACATGTAGCCCAGCCGCCAGCCGGTGGCGAAGTAGACCTTCGAGAGGCCGTTCATAACTATAACGGGCACGTCCTTAGTGATGGAAGCCGGAGAAACGTGCTCTCCATCGTAGGTCATGAGGTCGTATATCTCGTCGCTTATGACGAAAAGGCCGTGTTCGCCGGCTATATCGAGTATCTCCTTCAGAACCTTCCTATCGTAGAGGGCACCAGTCGGGTTGTTGGGGTTGATGACGGCTATTGCCTTCGTTCTCTCGGTTATCTTCTTCCTTATGTCATCGACGTCGGGCTGCCAGCCTTCTTCTTCGATGGTTCTGTACTCGACGGGGATGCCATCGTAGAACTTTACAAGGCCAACGTAGGGCGGATAGCTCGGACCAGGTATGAGAATCTCATCCCCCGGGTCGAGGGCGGCACCGAATATGAACTGCAGGGCTTCCGTAACCGCCGCCGTAACGCGCACATCGTCGGGCGTTATATCAACACCGTTCTTTTTCTTCTCGCGTTCAACGATGGCCTTTCTAAGCTCAAAGTCTCCCTCACTCTCTCCGTAGTAGTTGTGGCCTTCCATGATGGCCTCGCAGTAGGCCTTTCTCATGTGCTCGGGCGGCTGGAAGTCGTATTTGACGGGATCGCCGATGTTGAGTCGTATTACCTTTATTCCCTTCTTTTCGAGCTCTCTGGCAGGAAGGACAACATCCCTTATGGCGTATTCAATGCCCATGGCCCTCTTAGATGCGCGAATCATAACCATCACCGGAGACGGTTGAATGCTTCCTCATAAAAACCTTAGCATAGCTTTAAAAGCGGGGGTGGATAACTAAAACGGGCGATGACGATTAGCAAGCATGCTGAGACGATGCGGAATGATGACGTGAACACCCACCGAGCCCCTCGATACGTTTATTAACCTTCAGAGGAACTTCGCTGCATGAACATATTCATTCCCCTGCTTTTGGGAGTCCTCATAGGGTACCTTCTAAGGCGGAAGAACAAAAAAGTCAACGTGGACCTCCCAATGAGCGCTGCACTCTTGTTGCTGATATTCTTCATGGGGGTTGAAGCTGGAAAGGTCAAAATCAACGCCCTATGGCTCTTGACTTCTTCGATAATCTTCGCGGCCTTAACAATAGTCGGTAGCGTCGGCGTGGCACTGCTTCTGGGGGGAAGAAGATGAGGTTCTTGGCTTACGTTTTGACTTCCCTCTTTGTGGGAATCCTGGTCGGTCACTTCTACGCCCCGGACTTCGGTAACCTGTACGAGATAATGCTCTACATCCTGATATTCCTGATTGGCATAGACCTCGCCCAGAGCTTCAGGCTCAAAGAGATAAGAAAGCTCGGAAAGCTCGCCCTCAAGCTGCCCCTTGGAACCCTCGCAGGTTCTCTCCTTGGAGGACTGGCAGCTTCGCTGATCCTCGGGATAGACCTGAAGTGGGGGCTTGCCGTTTCAGCTGGCTGCGGTTGGTACAGCCTAACCGGACCGCTGATAGCCCAATACTCGGCAGTCTACGGAACCCTGGGCTTCCTCGTCAACCTGACGAGGGAGATATTCACGGTTCTCCTCTATCCCGTTGCAATCAAAAGAATTCCCAAGGAGTTAGCGGTCTCAATGGGCGGGGCAACGACCATGGACACAACCCTGCCAATAATGACCAAGTTCGGCGGGAGTGAAGTCGCTCTAATAGCCTTTGTCCACGGGTTCATCCTCACTGCTCTCGTTCCATTTGTGGTTCCGTTCATCCTTCAGCTTTAACCAATAAGCTTTTAAGTTCAAACGTCTTAGGTTCTTTTGACAAACCCCAAAGGTGATGAGAATGAGCGAGGTTGAGCTCGTGTTCAAGGTTTTAAAAGAGGCTGGAAAGCCACTTAAGAGCAAGGAGATAGCCGAGCTTGCCGGCATCGACAAGAAAGAAGTCGATAAGGCGATAAAGATTCTGAAAAAAGAGGGCAAGATAATCTCGCCGAAGCGCTGCTACTACGCGCCGGCCGAGTGAGTCAGCCAGGTATTTTTCTTCCAATTTCTCCAGCGGGGTCTTTCTTTCGATTTCCTTCACTCCGCTCTGAGAGCCCACCGGAATTCGCCCCAGTCGATAGCAAAAACATTTTTAAAGCCTCACGATTAGCGAGGGTTGCAGGATAATCCCTCACGGCTCGGGGGTGTCCGAGGAGAAGGAACCCACCGGGCCCTCTGTGGAGGTGAGAGAATGAAGTATCCAAAGCAGATAAGGACTTACTGTCCGTTTTGTAAGAAGCACACCATCCACAAAGTCGAGAAGGTCAAGAAGAGGCCAAGGAGCGAGCTCAGCCAGGGTCAGAGGCGTTTCAGGAGAATCATGAAGGGTTACCGCGGTTTCCCGAGGCCGAACCCAGCTGGAAGGGAAAAGCCAGTCAAGAAGCTCGACCTCAGGTTCAGGTGCACCGTCTGCGGTAAGGCCCACACGAGGGGACAGGGCTTCCGCGTTAAGAAGTTCGAGCTCGTGGAGGTGTGATGCATGGCGCTCCCGAAGAACCTCATCCCGATGCCGAGGAGCAGGTTCCTCCGCGTCAAGTGCATCGACTGCGGCAACGAGCAGATAGTCTTCAGCAACCCGGCTACCACCGTTAGGTGCCTCGTCTGCGGTGCCACTCTCGTCGAGCCCACTGGCGGTAAGGGCGTTATCAAGGCCAAGATACTCGAGGTTCTCGAGTGAACGCCTTTCCTTCTCTTCCCTTTCGGCCTTCTGCTAAACTTTAAAAACCTCTTTCCGTAAATTACTCAGGTAGAGAAAATTTTGAGGTGGTTAAAATGCCGAGGAAAGCCAAGGAGTATCCCGAGGAGGGAGAGTTTGTCATCGCGACCGTCAAGAGCATCCATCCTTACGGTGCGTTTCTCAAGCTCGACGAGTACCCCGGTAAGGAGGGATTCATGCACATAAGCGAGGTCGCCTCCACATGGGTTAAGAACATCAGGGACTTCGTCAAGGAGGGCCAGAAGATAGTGGCCAAGGTTATCAGGGTAGACCCGAGCAAGGGACACATAGATTTGAGCCTCAAAAGGGTGAACCAGCAGCAGAGAAAGGCCAAGCTCCAGGAGTACAAGCGCGCCCAGAAGGCAGAGAACCTTCTCAAGATGGCGGCAGAAAAGCTCGGAAAGGACTTCGATACGGCCTGGCGCGAGGTCTGGGTTCCGCTCGAGGAGGAGTATGGGGAAGTTTACGCCGCCTTTGAGGACGCGGCCCAGAATGGCATAGAGGTTCTGAAGGGCATAATCCCAGACGAGTGGCTCGAGCCCCTCAACGAGGTAGTTACCAACTACGTCGAGGTTCCAACCGTTACCATCGATGCGGAGTTCGAGATAACCGTGCCAAAGCCAAACGGCATTGAGATCATCAAGGAGGCCCTCATAAGGGCCAGGGACAGGGTGAACGAGGAGAAGGACATCGAGGTCAAGTTCACCTACCAGGGAGCGCCGAGATACAGGATAGACATAACTGCACCCGACTACTACAAGGCCGAAGAGGTTCTTGAGGACATCGCCGAGGAGATTCTCAGGGTCATAAAGCAGGCGGGCGGAGAGGCAACTCTCCTGAGGAAGGAGAAGAGAATCAAGAAGATAAAGAGGAGAGGCGCCTGAAGGGGATTTGCATGAGGTTCCGCATAAGGAAGTGCCCCGAGTGCGGGCGCTATACTTTAAAGGAGACCTGCCCCGTCTGCGGGGCCAAGACAAGAGTGGCCCATCCGCCGAGGTTCTCGCCAGAAGACCCCTACGGCGAGTACAGGCGGAGGCTTAAGCGCGAGCAGTTGGGGCTAACCAAGGGGTGAGAGCATGAAGGAAACCATGATTTACGTCTACGAGAGGCCTCAGCTGAGAGACCCCGTGTTCATCGAGGGGCTCCCAGGTATAGGCCTCGTTGGAAAGCTTGCCGCAGAACACCTGATTCAGGAGCTTGAGGCAGTCAAGTTCGCCGAACTTTACTCACCGCACTTCATGCACCAGGTGCTCATCAAGAAGAACTCCGTCGTTGAGCTGATGAAGAACGAGTTCTACTACTGGAAGAATCCCGACGAGAACGGGAGAGACCTCATAATTATCACAGGTGACCAGCAGGTTCCTCCAACAGACAGTCCCGGCCACTTCGAGGTCGTTGGCAAAATGCTTGACTTCGTGAGCGAGTTCGGGGTAAGGGAAATCATCACGATGGGCGGCTACCAGGTGCCAGAGCTTCAAGGCGAGCCGAGGGTTTTAGCGGCGGTAACCCACGAGGAGCTGGTTGAATACTACAAAGCCAAGCTGGAAGGCTGCCAGGTAGAGGTCGTATGGAGGGAAGACGAGGGAGGCGCTATAGTTGGTGCCGCCGGACTGCTCCTCGGCATGGGCAAGCTCAGGAGCATGTTTGGGATATCGCTCCTCGGGGAGAGCCTCGGCTACATCGTCGATGCCAAAGCGGCTAAATCCGTCCTCAGTGCCGCAACCAAGATACTCGGCATTGAACTGGACATGAGCGCCCTCGATGAGCGTGCAAAAGAAACCGAGGAGATACTCAAGAAGGTTCAGGAAATGCAGAGAGCCATGCTTGAGCAGGCGATGCCCCCCACACCAGAGGAAGAGGACAGGGGCTACCTCTGATTTTCTTCCCTTTTTCAGGTCTCTTACTGGCTTCTGGCACATCCAACCTATGGTTAATAATACCGGGTTGGAGAAACACTTTTATATAGTGCTATCTTTTTTGACTTTGATAACACCCTCGGGTTAAGGAGGGAGATAAATTGCACATACCAGACGGGCTGTTGAGCACGCCGGTTATAATAGTGACTTACGCAATAACCATAGCGGGCGTTCTGTACTCAATTAAAAAGCTCAGGGACTTCCCGGAAGAGAAGATACCTCTCCTCGGCCTCTTTGCGGCTGGGATCTTCGCGGCCCAGATGGTCAACTTCCCGATAATCGGGGGAGTCAGTGGGCATCTGCTCGGAGCGACGCTCGTGGCCATACTGCTCGGCCCGTACGCGGCGGTAGTAGTCATGACTGCGGTGCTGCTCATCCAGACATTGCTCTTCGGCGACGGTGGAATAACGGCCATCGGGGCCAACATCCTCAACATGGGGCTTATCGGGGCGTTCGTTGGCTACGCCATCTACACCAGGCTGAAGAACATCAATGAGGCTTTCGCCATGGGCTTTGCCGCGTGGCTTTCGGTTGTCCTGGGGGCAACGATGACTGCTATCGAGATAGGCCTCAGCCAGAGCCTGCCCTTCGCCAAGGTTCTCACCCTGATGATAAGCTATCATGCTATAATCGGCATCGGTGAGGCCATACTCACTATACTCATTGTCCAGGCCGTTAGGATGAAGCTTCCCGAGATAGAGGGGGTGACCGCATGAGGGCGATAGTGAAGGGACTCATCGTCATAGCCGTTATATTGGCCATAGTCCTTCCGCTGGCCTCGAGCAATCCCGATGGTTTAGAGGCCACCATGGAAAAGGTCGGCCTCGAAGAGAATCCCATCTACCACGCCCCCCTCGATTATGGCGAAAGCTGGGCCCAGAGCTTCGCCATGGGGCTCCTCGGAATAACCTTGACCTTCGTGGTTGGCTACGGCTTAGCAAAGCTCGCCAAGGGTGCCTGAAGTGTACCTGCCGTTCATTTTTATTTACGCGATTGGCGTCGTTACCCGAAAAAGCCTGAGTGAGTTAGCTTATTTTGCCCTCCTGTTCCTTGCGGTAGCCATTATGATGAGGCCTAAGAAGAGAGTTCTCCTCAACCTCGGATTCCTCCTCGGGTTCGAGGGGCTGCTCTTCATCCTTGCCCTCTTCAATCCTGGAAGACCAATTCTCGATACCCCCCTAGGGTCGATAACCCACGAAGGACTTTATTCCTTCTTCCTGCTCCTCGGGAAGGCCTTTCTATCCGCGGGAACCGCCGTAGTGATAACCAGCTCGGTCGGCTTTTCAAGGATACTCGCAGAGATGGAGGTTCTGAAGTTTCCGAGGATACTCATCCTGACGCTCGCGTTCACGTACCGCTACCTCGACCTCTTTGCAGAGGAGGCCGAGAGGATGAAGCGGGCCCTCGATTCCAGGGCTTTTGGAATCGGGAGAAAGGAATACTACCGGAAACTTGGAGCACTCATAGGCGAGATTTTTGTGAGGGCATACCTTAGAAACGGGAGAATTTATAAGGCAATGCTCTCAAGGGGCTTTGGCGAGTTCCCAAGGCTTGAAGAACCACGTCCAAACCCCTCAATCGGACTGCTGATGCTCCTCGCCATCGGGGGTCTGCTGATATGATAGGGCTGAGGGATGTTCACTTCTCGTACGCAGGAAGAGAGGTCCTGAGGGATGTGAACCTCACTATCGAAGGGGGAGAAATTTTCGGAATTCTCGGACCCAATGGGGCTGGAAAGAGCACGCTTGTTCTTCATCTCAACGGCATACTGAAGCCGAAGAAGGGAAAGGTGATTATAGACGGCCTCGATCCCGCTAAGAACCCCAAGGAGGTTCGAAGGAAGGTTGGCATCGTCTTTCAGGACCCAAACGACCAGCTGTTCTCGCCGACTGTCTTCGAGGACGTTGCCTTCGGCCCCTACAACCTCGGTCTCCGTGGGGAGAAGCTGAGGGAGAGAGTCCTGTGGGCACTGAGACAGGTGGGTATGGAGGGCTACGCAGAGAGGGAAACAAAGGAGCTCAGCTTCGGCGAAAAGAAGAGGATAGCAATAGCCACGATCCTTGCGATGGAACCCGAAATCATCGTCTTTGACGAGCCCTTCGCCAACCTTGATTTCAAGGGAAAACGGCTCCTCGGGGAGCTGATAAGAGGGATGAAGGAGGAAGGGAAGACGGTAATCCTGGCCTCCCACGAGGCAGAATATCTGACCCTCTGCGACAGGATAGCCCTAATGGACAGTGGGAAGATAATAACCGTTGGAACGCCTGAGGAGATACTCGGTAATCCCAGGCTCCTTAGAGAGCACAACCTTGAGGTCCCATCCATCGTGGAGCTGTTCCTAAGCTTAGGGCTGAAGGTTCCAAGGAACGTTGAAGAGGCAAGAAAAATACTCGAAGAATGGAGAAGGGCTAAGCTATAGCCTTCTCCAAAAGCTCCAGGCCAAGGTCGAGGTATTCCCTTGCCTTTTCTTCGCTCTTCGCCTCGCTGAAAACCCTTATTATCGGCTCCGTTCCGCTGGCCCTGACCAATACCCAGCCGTCGTCGAAGAGTATCTTGGTTCCGTCAGTTGTATCGATGGTGTAACCTCCCTCCCTGGCCAACTCAGCTACTTTAGCGACTATCGCCTTCCTGTCGCCTTCGATGTGCCTTTTCGTCTTGAACTGGTAGTACCTGGGGAGTTCATCTATAAGCTCGCTGAACTTCTTACCGCTTTTCGCGAATATCTCCACGATTTTTGCCGCTGTCATGGCCCCGTCCCTGCCGAGGACAAAGTCTGGAAAGATTACGCCGCCGTTCTCCTCGCCACCTATGGTTCCGTCGTGCTCCAACAAAGCCCTCGCCACTATAAGGTCACCAACCTTCGTGCGCATTACCTTGGCATTGTTCCTCTTGGCTATGTCATCAAGCAGGTAGGAGGTGGCGACGGTTGTGACAAGCAGCCCGCCGCCGTTTTCTCTGAGAACAGCGTCGGCAACCAGCGCAAAGGTCTTATCACCCTGAACAAAGTTGCCGTTCTCGTCGATGAAAACGGCTCTGTCGGCATCCCCGTCCTGAGCCACTCCAAAGTCCGCCCCGAGAGCCTTGACAACCTTCATGAAGTCCTTAAGATTTTCCTCGTTGGGCTCAGGATTTCTCGCCGGGAAGTGGCCGTCTGGATGGGCGTTTACACTGACAACCTTACAGCCCAGCTCCCTGAGCAGGTAGGGTAAGGTGAGCGAGCCGGCACCGTTGGACGTATCGACGACTACGAATGGCCTCCTCTTCCTTATTGCCTCAACGTCCACCCTCGATTTTATGGCGTCGAGATATGGCCTTATTATGTCCTCCTTCCTGACCTCTCCGATTTCGTCCCACTTAGCCCTGTCGAAGTCCTCGTTGAAGAACAGCTCCTCAACTACCACCTCTCTCTCCTTCTTCAAGCCCATGCCGTTGGGCTCGAGGAGCTTTATGCCGTTGTATTCAGGCGGGTTGTGGCTTGCAGTTATTGCCGCTCCGCCGTCGGCCTTGAAGTACCTGCAGGCAAACTGTATGGCTGGAGTTGGAGCGACTCCGACATCGATAACGTCACATCCAACGCTGAGGAGACCGCTTATTAAAGCCTCCTTGAGCATCTCACCGCTAACGCGGGTGTCTCTGCCAACAACTACCAGCGGCTTCTCCCTTCCTTCCCTCTTCAGCATCGTTCCGAAGGCCATACCCATCCTAAGCGCGAACTCGGGGGTTATCTTCTCGTTGGCTATCCCCCTGACGCCGAAGGTTCCAAACAGCTTTCCCATGTCTTTCACCTCCTCAATCAACCCTCATTCCAACGACCTTAAGCGACTTAACCTCCTCAGACTCCAAAGCCTTAACCATCTCCTCGAAGACTGTGTAGCAGGAGTTTATGGAGCCCAAGTTGGGGCAGGGCGCGGTTCCTTTTCCATCCTTTGAGAGGAGTCTCAGAGTCTTATCGATGGGGAAGGAGACTATGTAGAAAGTGGGGTCATCGTCATCTAGCAGTTCCGTCCTCATGACCGCCCCCTCAAGGCTCTTCAGCAGCCCGGGGAGGATCATGGCACCTATGATAGTCGATATGGCTCCTGGATGTCCCGCACCGCTAAGCGTCCAGAAGTCCACTGAGACTTCCCTAGGCTCAAGCCCGCGGGCCTTCAGCGCATCCCTTGCCCTGAGGACTACCTTGTGGAGCGGACTGTACGGGAAGTAGAGGAACGAGAAAGGTACCATACCCACCAGGAAGCAGTTGTTCTCCGTTTCCCTGCCGCACGCGAAGCCCGTCACTATCTTTCTGACCTTGGGATCGTAACCGCTTACAGAGAACTGGAGCGGCCCAACGCTCTTGACCGTCAGCCCCTGCCGATATCTCTTCATCCTGAACTCCTCGCAGTCGAAGGGATTCGAGAGGTCATAGATTCCCCTCGCCCTCCCTACCCACCTGTTGTGGGCGATAACGTAGTGAATAACGGGGTTTGACTGGATTGAACCCAAAGCAACGACCGCTATCTTGAGCTTTTTCCCATGGGGAGGATTTTTCTGGGCATAGAGCTCCAGGATTTTCTCCAGGGCACGAACCGAGATGATGGGAACCAGCAGTGGCAGGGGGTACTCGACCGCCCCCTCGGGAAGCTCCTCGTTGTATCCAAGGATATGAAGGACCACGTGGGGATCCTCGTTATCTCTCTCGCAGAAGTCAGGATGACAAACCGAATAGAAAAGCGCCTCGGAAAGGCCGGACTCCCTTAGGTCGTTTATGAAGTCAACGATAATCCCGACGAGCTCCTCCTTGTGGTTCACGGCCTCCCGTATAGCATCTGTGCTCACTTCAAACCTGACGTCAACCTTAAGCTTTTCCACGCCGAGTGACTGTCGGACTTCTTCGAGAACGTGTGCAAGTATTGTCGGGGAGTACCCAACCTGTCCGGAACCGAACACCTCCTTAAAAATACCCTCGAGGTCAACGTTCCCTTCTTTAACTTCGATGGCGAGTTTTAGGGCGTAGGGAAACGTTCCCAGAATTGGGACCGGAGATCCGGAGACACTCGTAAGGCCCTTCTTAGCGGCTTCTTCCGGCAGGAGAAGGGGAGGGATTAGGTTCATTATCCCGCCGAGTGAATCGTAGCTCTCCACTATAACCAGCCTTCCATCGTCACTCTTCCCCACGCCATATATCTCGCTGTCGGGGTATGGAACCTTCCCTGCGAGACCAACGCCCGCTATCATAGCCGCCACTCGGTCGGTTGAAAGGCTCCGGAAGTAAGTGTTCTTTGGGATTTCCTTGGGCTTGAATTTCCTCAAAACTTTTTCTATTGCCGATATTAGGGAAAAGCTCCTCGGTATATCTCCATACTCGAATCCCGTCAGGAATATCACGATGTCGTAGTCATCAAGGAGGTGATTACCCAAAGATTCCACCCCCAGCTCATATGACTTCATGAAAAACGCCGCGAAAAGGCCCAAAGGTAGCCAGAGAACCAGCGCCAAAGGCACGTACCACCAATCCACACTCCCCACGGAGCCGCCAAGCTGGGTTATAGAAGAGAACGCAATTCCCATTGATACGAGAAGGGTTATTATAAGACCCGAAACGATAAACGTCTCGTTGCTGAGCCTTCTCACCTTTCTGAGGCTCTGGGAGAGGTTTACGACGTGCTCCATTTCCTCTGGCCTTTCTCTCGGTAGAATGAGATGGGTCTCCGAAACTTCAACGAAGAGCCTGTACATAAAGTAGATGAAAAACGCAAAGAGGTTGACTTCAACAATCACAAGGATGTAGGAGTAAAAGAGCAGCAGAGTCCCGTCGTCGAGCAACCTTACTGCCATCGCGGAGAGGACGAGAAGGAGACCCCCAGTAATGAGCGCCTTTATGAAGTTCCTGAAATCAACAAGCACATTAAGGAGCTTCAGAAAAGATTTTCCACTTCTCTCCAGGAGGCGGGCGTACACCCAACCGTAAACCCCTGAGGCCATGAGGATAAGGGGAGTAAGTGAAATCAACATCAGGGATGCCCAGTAGGGGGTGGGAAGGATAGAGAGTATGCTCCCAGTCACCTCAAGGGGGGAAGGTTCCACGGCAAGAATTGCAAGGATTATGCCGAGTATTCCAATGAGCACGTTTCTGAAGGTATCGTCGATCAGGGTAAAAAGCTCAAAGCTCTTTTCGAAATTTCCCTCCATTCTATCACCCCGCCGAAACCACAAGGGCGTTAGCTATAACAACACCTATCACGGCGGCCACCTTATAAGGTGTGATGTTCTCCCCGGCCGATTTAACAAAGGCCCCGAGGATCACTATGAGGGCGGGATAAGAAAGAACCACGACTGTGACTTCCGTCGCACCCCCCAGAGCCAAGGCCGCGAACCTCATGACGTGGGCCAAAGATAGGGAAACTCCGGCGAAGATTATGGCCCTTCTGGGAGAAAACCTGGGAAATCTTCCCCGAATCCCCCTGAAAAGGAGCAGGGCCACGAGGGCGACGCCCTGTCCTATGAGGACTCCCGTGGTGGGAAATGCCATCACGCTCGTGAGCGAGAGGTACCTGAGCATGACCGCGGTTAAGGCCGCTATCGAGCCCGCCCCCATCCCAAGAAGCATGGCTTTCGTAGGACCACTGAAGGACCCAGCTGAGCCCGCGTGAAGAAGGAACATCGAGAAGGTGGCGAGGACAGCCCCCAAAGCGAGCTTAAGGCCGATAGCCTCACGTATGAGCAGGGCCGCGAGGAGGGCCGTTAGTATCGGCTCGGAGGCTGAAGAGGCTGTGGAAGCAACCGAGGCCCCTCCAAGCTCGACAGCCTTGAAGTACGCTATCCTGGAGAGGAAAAACTGAAGCAGACCGACGATCAAGTAAAGCAACACCTGGTCACGCGTTATCGCGTAGTGCTTTGAGGAGAGCTCCTGGACGGAAAAGGGCACCAGAACTATCAGTCCCCAAAACATGGCTTCGATTATAGTATCCCAGAAATCCCTACCCTTGGCAAACTCAATTCTCATCAGTATGTTCCCCACAGCAAGGAGAAGAGCCGAAAGAAAAGAAAGCGCGAACCAGGGCTCCATGTTCAACACCTCACAGAAAGGCGCTGGTGAAATCCAGTATCACCCTCACGAAGATGTAGAGCGCATAGACGAAGACCCCGACCTGAAACAGCGATATGGCTATCTTCAGCGGCCTGAGCTTCTCTGAGAAGAGAGGCACTGGCAGTCCCAGGAGTATCGCCCCAAAGAGGTAAATCACCGAATTCCTAATCGCCAGAAAGTCTATCGGAACCTTGACTTCAGGATAGTTCACGGTAACGGTCTGTCCCTCCACGGGGATGTTTATTTGAACTCCCTGCAGGCCCTTCATCATGAAGTAGGAAATCACAAGAATAAAAAGCAGCGTTGAGAGCAGGCTGATGGAGAGGGAAGATATTCCCCCGCTGAACCGTTCCCAGCCATCGCCGCAGTTTTTGACATTCTCTTCCTTGGCCATGACTATTCCCTCCCGAAGTCGTCATCAAAGCGGACTATGTCGTCTTCCCCTAGATATTCACCGATCTGAGTCTCTATGACCTCAAGGACGACCTTTCCAGGGTTCTCAAGCCTGTGCTTAACTCCAGCGGGAATGAAGGTGCTCTCACCCGGCCGCAGGAGAATCTCCTCATCGCCAACGAGAACCTTCGCCGTTCCCCTCACGACGACCCAGTGCTCGCTCCTGTGGTAGTGCATCTGGAGGCTGAGCTTTTTGCCGGGCAAAACGGTCAAGCGTTTTATCTTGTAGCGCTCGCCCTCCTCAAGGACGGTATAGCTTCCCCAGGGCCTGTAGGCAGTTCTGTGGACGAAAACTCTCTCGTCGCCTTTCTCCTTGAGCCTCCTGTAAACCTCCTTGACCTTCTGACTATCACCGCGATGGGCAACGAGCAGGGCATCGTCGGTGTCTATGATTATCAAATCCTCGACACCAACGGTTGCCGTTAAGCGCTCCGTTAGGATTAGATTGTTCTTTGAATTCACTCCCACATGGTATCCCTTGGCTCCCCTAATCTTTACCGCGTTGTTGTTCTCATCTTTGTCGAGCACCTCGTAGAGTGCATCAAAACTGCCCAAGTCATTCCAGTAAACGTTGAGCGGAACGACTGCAGCTTTATCAGTCTTCTCCATTATTCCGTAGTCAATCGAAAGGTCAGGAACCAGCCCGTATGCATCTTCGACGCTATTGGTACTCTCAAAGGCATCGTAAACTTCCGGAGCCAACCTCTTGACTTCCTCGATGAAGAGTTCCGTGTCGAACATGAACATGCCGCTGTTCCAGTAGTAGCCTTCCTCGACGTAGCGCTTTGCCGTTTCAAAATCAGGCTTCTCCTTGAACTCCTCAACCTTATATCCGCCCTCCAGTCTCTCGCCAGGCTTTATGTAGCCGTAGCCCGTGTGGGGTCTCGTTGGTTTTATCCCGAAGGTTACGAGGTAATCACGAGCGAGTCTCTCGGCGCTCTGGAAGGCCTTCAGGTAATTTTCGTTGGTCTCTATCATGTGGTCCGACGGGAGAACGGCCACAACGGAATCCCCAAATGCCTCCTCTATCTTCATTATTCCCCAGAAGATGGCTGGAAGAGTGTTCTTTCCGACCGGCTCAAGGAGGATGTTCCTTTCTGGAAGCTCAAGGCCGAGCTCGCGCAGGTCGTCGAGAACCCGGAACTTATACTTATTGTTGGTTACAATAAAGATCTCTTCAGGTCTGGAGAACAGCAGCGCCCTCTGAACCGTCTTCTGAAAGAGAGAATAGTTATCCAGTATTCTGATAAACTGCTTGGGCATCAGCTCCCTGCTAAGAGGCCAGAGACGTGTCCCCTTACCCCCCGCGAGAATCAACGTCTTCATTGAACCACCCCACCAGTTTAACTCTGAGTATCTTTGTTCTTCAAAGTTTTTAACTTTAGGGGGAAAGAAGGAAACTCAACGGAGGGCGAACTCCCCAATGAATGCCGAGCTGGATATGGTGTCGCCTATCCCAACGGTACTCTTCGGCTTCTCCACTATCTTGGTCGGGACAAAGGCAAGCTGGTAGCCATCGAGCTGAGCTATGCCATCCTTAAGGCCGAACTCCCCGGTTAGGACATCTTCAACCTCTTGAGCCTTCTCGTTGACGGGGACATCCATGGCCCCAGCAACGTCGTCTATGTTCCTCACGTCGCCAAGCTTTGCCTTTGCGGCCGCTGCTAAAGCCGCGAAGAGGAGTGCATCGCGGACTTGCTCGCCTTCGTAGTTCGTCAGGGCCAGATAATAGCCGTAGGTGTGGAAGTGTATCCTCTGAACTCCAGTCCCATCCGCGAGCTTCAACATTGCCTCAACGACGGCGACTGGATCCACCGGATCATGAGCAAGGAGCTTTTCCGCTATGGCCTTCTCACCCATTACCTCCATTATCGAAGCCAGCTCCACCTCGTTCAAGCCGACGCTCGTGAACTTCCCGAGGATTCCCACGAGCTTCTTCCTAACCGTCTCGTCTGGCGTGAAGGCGAACTCAAGGTGGACGGGAATTTCCCTATCGTTAAGAATACCCAAGTGGCGGTTTATCTCTTCAAACGGCTCGGAATAGTTCTCCTTTGTTAGCGCCTGCAGGCCGCTTATTATAGCCAGTTCAACCCTATCAGCAATCTCCTCGAAATTCTCACTGAACTCCGATCTTATGTAGAGGTTGGGGTTGTAATCATCGGCGTTCGCTATGAACCTGTTCTCCCTGGGGGCCTCAAAGTCAAAAACCCGGAATCCCCTTGGGAATTCGTAGATGTAATGGATCAAATTCTCTTCGTCGCCGGCAAAGTCCTTCGGATGAACGAACTTTAATTTTCTGTTCTCCAGCGTGGGCACGTATATCGGCCCCTCCTTGAAGAGGCTCGCCTGGAGCCTTGAAATCTGGGGAACGTGAGCTATCACCTGCACACCGTAGACCCCACCGAGCAGGTTAGCCATTATGCCGACCTGGCCACCCATCCTCAGCTCGTCCCAGCCCCAGCGCTTCATGTAGAAGCGGACAGGGCAGCTTTCAACGAACAGCTCCGCCGCTTTTCCCCGCCTCACACTCCAAAGTATTCCCCCGAGGAGGTGCTGAACCTGAGTTATTCTCTCGGGAAGCTCCTCAGAAAATTGGAGAACTTCCTCCTTTCCAACTTTTTCTATTCTTGCCTCGAGGTCAGAAGAATCAATATACTTTATCGCGTCGATGTTGGTGTTGTAAGCCAGCAGAACGTTACCGACTTTCCCGAGCCTTTCTCTGACTCTCTGAAACGCGGCAGAGTACAGGTCATCCCAAGCCATTTATATCACCGGGAGTGGTATAATCGAGCAAGTTAATAAGGATTGCGGTAAGAAAAAAGGAGAAGAGCTCAGACCTTCCACTTCGGGTTGTCGATGACCTTGACCTCCCCGTCCTCCTCAACCACCAGCTTCGAGAAGCCCTTCTCCTTTATACTGCCGTAGTCGTGGCCGGCATCGGCTGGATAGATAGCCAGGAATATGAATGGCTCATCCCCAGTGTTCACCGTCCTGTGGGCCCAGTAGGGCGGGACGTAAACGATGGTTCCAGGCTCCATCGGAATCCACTCGGCCTTTCCCTCTGGCGTCTGGAGGAGCATGCCGCCTCTGCCCTTGATGGCGTAGTATATCTCCGCCCTGTCAGCCTTCGAGTGGTAGTGGCCCTTGGTGAAGAAGAACTCGTTGCCGACCTTGCCAGGATAGAGAACCGTCGTGGCAAAGTTCAAATCGCCGTCCTTTTCTTCCTGCTCAATCGCGTAGACCTCGTAGACAACGGGGTCATCCTTGAGGAGTTCTTCGTAGGCTTTTTCATCGAGGAAATAGCCCTTGAGGTCACTCAGGCGCCTAACGAGCTTTTTGGCACCCGGGATGACCCCAGTTTCGAGGTCGATCTTAACACCAATCGGGGCCTTGTACTCCATCCATATCACCACTCAAAAATCGCTATTTGGCTTATTTAACCTTTCGCTTCTATATCACTGCGAGTGTTATATGAAGGCCCTGAGGAGGTAGGCAACGCCTATGGCTATTGCCCAGTAGCCGGTGTTCCAGCGGAGCACTTTCCAGCCATCAAGCGGGGGAACGGGCAGGAGGTTGAAGAAGGCCAGCCAGAGGTTCACACCGGCGGTCACCCTTAGGACATACCAGGGTATCGTGAAAGGTGTAAGGAGGCGCATCAGGACTATAGCAACGATTCCAACGGCTATGTTCGTCAGGGGTCCCGCGAGGCCTATTTTGCCGTAGGCCTCCTTGTCGTACCAGTACTGGTAGGGTGCGTAGATGTGGACCGCCCCGAGTGCTGCAAATATCCACGTATTGCCCGTGAGCAGCTTGGTGAAGATGCCGATTAGCAGAGCGAGGGCTATTCCAGTATCCCAGCGCTTGTAAAAGGCGATGTAGCCATAGCGCCTCGCCACTTCCCTGTGGGCCAGCTCGTGGAAGATGAACGCAGTGAGAACCGCGACGAGCACGTAGGGGATGTCGTACGGGTCGAAGTTGGAAAATAACAAGACAAGGACGAGGAAGGACACCGCTAAGTCTTCCAGCTCCCTCCCGTGGAGGTACGCCCTTCCGGGGAGATGCTCCCCTGTGGGGAGATTCATCTACCTTTCACCTCAATCCTCTTGCCGATGACGAGCTCGGCGGCCTTCACAGCTGCCCCGCCGCTGCCAACGGCTATCCTTACCTGGTCCTCCGGGACGTAGACGATTATCTTGTCGTCGAGCTCCTCTATCTCCAAGACCCTAACGTTGAGCATTTTCTCGAGTCTGTCCTTCATGGTGAATCCCCAGAAATCCTCCTCACTTCCCAATATAAAAGTAACGAAATCAGTCAAAGTCCCAAATGGTCCTGCCCTTGTAGAACATCATCACGTAGCCACAGTTCCTGCAGATTACTATCTTAACCTTGTGGGCAGTTAAACCCCACTTGCTGTCGAGCTTTCCCTCCTCAACTCGGAAGTCGGTCCCCCCACAGAGGGGGCACTTAAGCTGCCTGTGTTCCACGTGGATCACCAATTGCCTATTACCCAGTTGTGGGTAAAAACTTTCCCCTCTCCCTGTCTAGTATGTGCTCGATGCCCGGTTTATGGCCAAGGCCCACAACCGCAATAACCTTCGGCTTCTTAACGCCCCGGGTTCTCAGGGAATCCACGATCGAGATTAGATTGCGAGCCATTATCTCGTTGCGCTCCTCCACGAGGACGTGATAGAGGTAGGGGTAGCGACGCTTGAATTGGAGCATCATCACCCTGTAGTCTGCCATTGGATCAGAGCTTTCTCCGAGATTTAAGGGCAGAAATATGCTGAGGCTCTCAAGCGCCATCAGGAGCTTCTCGCGCGATGGTGCGGCGGCTATCTTGGCGAGTGTGACGTTGATGTCCTCATCGATGAGGTATAACGGGACGCCGAGGGTTTGGGCGGCGCTTATCGCGGCCTTCATTTCCTCTCCGGGCTTCATCCCGAACTCTTCTCCGAGTTTCTCCTCGACCTTAGCCAGAACGTAGTTTATAAGCCCCCTCTTTCCGTAGCGGAGGGCATCCTCGAGGCTAACTTTACGGTTCTGGCTCATGGCCAAAAAGCGCGTCCTGTCGAGTTCTATCGCAACTGCATGAGGTTTCTCAGAGAGAATGGTCCTTATTACCTCCTCTCTACTCTTTGGGGAGACGTGCATGGTTCCGATAAGCTTGACGTAGCGCAGGTAGCTCATTGTCAATCCTCCCGAAGGTTTCTCATCTCCCAGCGCCCAGATTTGAAGGTCAGAACGTCGAAGTCCCTAGGGACCACAAAGGGGACATCGCACAATTCCCTCGCCTTTGCCACGTATTCGTCATAAGTATAGCGGAAGGCCCTGTGGAACAACGCCAAAAGCTTAACCTTGGCCTTTTTGGCCGTCTGACAGGCTTCTTCGACGGTCGAGTGGTAGCTCTCGCCCCTGTCGTCCGAAGTTAGGTAAGTCGCCTCATGGATGAGCAGGTCGGCGTTTTCAGAGAAGAGCCGCACCCTCTCGCATGGCTCCGTGTCACCTGTGTAAACGACTTTAACCCCCTTCCTCCGCGGCCCAGTAACGTCTTCGAGGTGGATTATCCTTCCGTTCCACTCGATTTTACCCTCCCGCTCAAGCTTTCCCAGAATCGGCCCCTCGCTCAGGCCGTATTCTGCGAGCTTCTCCGGCAGAAATTTGCCCCTCCGGTCTTTCTCCTTGAAAACGTAGCCGAGGGCAGGAACGCCATGCTCAACCTTAAAGCTCCAGATTTCGTAGTCCCCGAACTTCAGTCTGGTCTCGCCGAGCTCGTGGACGTGTATATCAAAGCCGGGCCTGAAGAAGCCGCTGTTCAGGAAGTTCTGGACAAACTGGAAGGTGTACTTTGGCCCGTAGATATGGAGGGGCTTTTCCCTGCCCCAGAGGTTCATGGTCTGTATCAGTGCGGCCAGGCCGAGGTAGTGGTCACCGTGAAAGTGGGTGATGAATATCTTTTCAACCTTCATCGGGCTGAGCTTTGCGGTGTTCATCTGTCTCATCGTGCCTTCTCCAACATCGAAGAGTATTATCTCACCCTTATAGCGGAGCGCTATGGTTGGAACGTTCCTCTCGAGGGTGGGCATTATCCCGCCGGTACCCAGGAAGATCACTTCAAGCATGGTTTCATCTCGGTGGGAGGGGTTAAAAAGTTAGCAGTGGCCAAACCGTTAAATATGTCTAGGCGAACTAATTTTTGAGGTGTATCTAGATGGAGGAAATTCTGAAGGCAATTGAGGAGAAGGACTGCAAAAAAGTGGCGAGCCTCCTCTACTACAAGGTGGACGGGCTGAGCGATGAGGAGCTCATGGAGATTCTTGAAAAAGCTGAAAAGCTCGCCCTTGAGTGTAAGGACCCCGAACTCTACAAGCTCATCGTTTACTACTTCCACGAGCTGCTCGGTGTGGATAAGATAAGCGAGTTCGAGAAGATGGCCGAGGAGGAGGACACCTTCGAAGCCAAATTCCAGCTTGCTGATCTCTACTACCTCCTCGGCGAGTTTGAGAAGAGCCTCGACCTCTACAGGGCTCTCCTGGAGGAAGAGACCGAGAAGGGCAACAAGGAGAACATAGCGAAGATTTACTACAACATGGCGCTCATCCACGAGGAGATCCAGGAGTACGAAAAGGCCCTCGAACTCATGGAGAAGGCCGAGGAGATTTACAGAGAGCTCGGAAAGGAGGAAGAGGTGCTGCACATAGCGGTCTACAAGGCATACGTAACCTTCGAGATGGGTGAGCCTTACAAGGCCAAGGCCATGCTCGCTGGAGTCATCCCCAAAGCTATGGGCAACGATAAACTCCTGGCTGAGATACACCTCTCCTACGAGGAGATATTCGAGGACGACGAGAACTACGATGCCGCCCTGCAGGAGTGCCTCTACGCCCTGATGAGGGCAAAGGGTACGGAGTACTACGACGTGGCATTCGACGCGCTCATCGACGTCATCTGGCAGCTGATGCTCGAGGACGACTTCGAAACGGTTTATCTCCACATGGACATGTTCGCCAACGCTCTGCCAGAGCTCAAGGAGTTCTTCGAAGGTGTTAAGGCCATAGCCCTCTACAAGGATGGCAGGGTTGACATGGAAGAGGCCAGAAAAGTCATCGAGAAAGTCAAAGACAGAAAGCTGCTTGACTTACTTGAATTCCTCGGAGAGGCCGAGATGTGAGAGGGGAACGACCACTGGGATTCCCCTTATTTCTTCCACCTCAACTTTTACGCCGTAGACCTCTTCGAAGAGCTCTGGCTTGAGGATTTTCCTCCCGCCATCAGCGACTATTTCTCCATCCTTCATGAAAACAAACCTCTCGGCGAAGCGCAGGGCCAAGTTGACGTCGTGCATGACCACTATCGAAGTTCCTCCCGAGAGCGCGAAATCCCTGGCTATCTCCATGACCTCAAGCTGGCTCTTCAGGTCGAGGTTGTTGGTGGGCTCGTCCATCATGAGGATTCTCGGCTCCTGAGCTAACGCTCTCGCTATACTAACCTTCTGGAGCTCACCGCCGCTGAGCCTGTTGGTAGGCTTGAGGGCGAGGTGAGATATACCGAGCTTTTTGAGGGTTTTCATTACAATCTCAATGTCCCTTTTCGAAGGCCTCAACCCCATGTAGGGCCTCCTGCCGAGGAGAACCGTGTCGAAGACCGTCATGAAGCCGGGCTCACTCCTCTGGGGGACGTAGGCCAGAACCTTGGCCAGCTCGTTCCTCGAGTAGCTGCTAAGAGGCCTTTCCAGAACCTCAATTCCCTCACAGTGAAGGATTCCCGCGATGCATCTCAGGAGCGTGCTCTTTCCGGCGCCGTTCGGCCCGAGGATTGCTATGAACTCGCCCTCCTCGACCTCAAGGTCTATTCCCCTCAGCACCTCGGAGCCATTGTAGGTGAAGCGCAGGTTTCTGACTTTTACTGCCTTCATCGCCGCCCCTCCATCCTTATGAGGAGGTATATGAATGTCGGCGCACCGAGGAAGGAGGTTACAACGCCAACGGGCAGGATCATCGGTGAGAAAGCCAGCCTCGCGACTGTATCCGCCGCGAGGAGGAGCAGAGCGCCGGTTAAAGCAGACAGCGGGATGAGAAAGCGATAATCACCCCCAACGATGAGCCTGATGGCATGGGGAGCTATTAAGCCGACGAAGCCTATTACTCCAACGAAGGCCACACTGACTGCCGTTATCAGCGCAGCCAAAAACGTCGAGATGAGCCTGACCCTCTCGACCTCAACCCCGACCGATTTGGCGACATCGTCTCCCATGGCCGAAGCACTCAGGTCCCACCTCTTGAGCACGAAGTAGGCAAAAACGGGAAGGAAGATGGCAAACATTATTCCATCTTCCCTCCACGTCGCCCTGCCAAGGTCGCCGAAGCTCCAGTAGACCATTGCAGCCAGCTGCAGCTCGTCGGCGAAGTACTGGACGAGTGTCGTTAGGGCCACAAAGAGGGAGCTCATGGCCACTCCGGCGAGAATTATGGCCTCAGGACTGAGGCCTTTGAGTTTGGCTAGGGCAAGGATAACCGCGGTAGCACTTATCGCCCCGAGAAAGGCGAAGATAACCACCGCGTAAGGGTTGTTGAGTGAAATCCTGCCCGAGCTTTCCGCATAGCCAGCACCGAGGAGTATCGCCAGAGAGGCGCCGAACATCGCCCCGTGAGAAACGCCCATCGTGAACGGAGTGGCTAGAGGGTTCCTGAGGAAGCCCTGCATGACCGCTCCGGCTATGGCAAGGGAAGCCCCCACGAGAAGTGCCGCGACAATCCTCGGCAGGCGGATGTTCCAGATGACGAGCTTAGAGCTCTCGCTCCCGTTACCGAGAAGGGCATCGATGACCTCCCGGACTGAGAGGCTGTAGGCTCCGTTTGCCAGAGAGTAGAGACTAACCAGGATGAGAAGGAAAAGAAGGGAGAAGCCTATGAGCCACCTCCTGGCAACGTAGCCCTCGTAGTCCATGGCCATCACGGTGAAGTAGGCAGTGAGTACTTAACGGTTCCGTTGGCGAGGTCGATCTTTCCAAAGCCGCCGAACTGCTCGGCCATCTCCTTATAGACGGGCTTTCCGACGAGGAAGGTGTATATCTCGTCGGCCTTCTCGGCGGGGTCTATGTCTTCAAAGCGGTCCGGATAGAGAACCGTGCCGATGAAGTAGGCATCCGCTAAAGCGGTTCCGATGTTGGTAGTGTAGAAGTTGTACGGAAGGATTCCGTAAACGTTGCCCTCCTTAACGGCCTTGAGCGAGTTGTAGAAGTCTGGGTCCTTGCTGTAGTCGTCAAGAACGAGCTTTAAGCCACCTTCGTCGATGAAGATGTAGTCGGGGTTCCACTCCAGGAGCTTCTCCTTGTCGATGAACTTGTGACCCTCGCCGAGCTCATCGGCAACGTTCTTTGCGTGGAGAACCACGAAGGGCGGATAATCAGCCTCGGTGCTCTCTATGCCGTGGGCTCCCTTGTAGCCTATTCCCCCAACGTAAACAGCCGGGCTTTCAACGTTCTCAGTGCGCTTCGTGAGGTCGTCCTGAATGCCCTTGATGAAGTTGATGACCTCCTTGGCGCGCTCCTCCTTTCCGAGTATCTTTCCAGCAAGCTCGAGAGACCTGAAGAGCTCCTCGTCCTCGAAGGTAGCTAATTGGCCATAGCTGAGGACAACGACTGGAATGCCGGTCTTCTCCTGAATATCGTCGGCGGTCTTGGCATCGACGTAGGTGATGAATATCACGTCAGGCTTGAGCTTAACCAGTGCTTCCAAATCGGGAAGCTTTCCTGGGCCACCCGGCCCTATGGTGGGCAGCTCCTTGAGCTCGGGATGGGCGATTATGTAGGGCCTGCCGTAGTTATAGCGCTTCTCGAAGTCCTCCACGCCCACCACCATGTCGCTCGCGTTGAGATAGACGATGAGCCTGAGTGCACCCGGCCCAGCGGCGACGATGCTTTCAACTTTTTCTGGAACTTTGACTTCCCTTCCGAGCATGTCAGTGACCGTTACATACGCCGGAGTTTGAGTTGAGCTCTGAGTCGGGCTTTGGCTTGTGTTGCCTATACACCCGCTTATTGGAACGAGGAGCAGTATCAAGAGAAAAGCAAGAACCCTCCTCATCTCAGCACCCCCTCATATAGTCGTTGGCTTCCACTATACCCCTACCTATGAGCGCGTGGTATCTCTCACCAGCACAGCGGAGGCAGAAGGGCTCGTCGTTAATGTAGACCACCCTCGTCGCCATAACCAGTTCCCCGCAGCGGGAGCAGCGAACGCTCTCGAAGATGGGGGCCTGCTCAACAGGCGGAACCTTAACGCGCTCGATTTTGAACTCCTCCCTCGGGAGGTGGAGCATGGTTTTTGCCATCTCCTCCCACAGCTCCCAAAGGCGCTCCCTTTCCTCCTCAGTCCCCCTCCGCTCCTTGACAACCTTGTTAAAGAGCTCGGTCGCCTCTGGGGGGTAGTACTTCCTCAGCCTTTCGGCGTCTGCGTAAACCCTGACTCCCTCCCATGTGGAGCGCTTGACCAGTGTTAGGGCCGTTTTGCCGAGGTCGAGGTATACCAGGGAGTTGTTCCCGAGGGTGCAGCCCGTTGTAACCTGAACGCCATCTGTGAAGCAGCTGTTGACCTCGACTATGGCCAAGACGGACTCATCGACACTGCTGGAGTAGTCAAGCCTGCCAACGCCGAGCTCTTCCATGGCTATCAACGATGCCCTTATTCCAAGGGCCAAATAGGGGCAGACGTGACCGTGAAATTCCCTTGCGATTTCGAGGATTCCCTCCGCGTTGCGCTCCTCCACGAGGCGGTTGAGCGCGAGCATGGTATCACCGAGCTCCAATACAGTAACACATTTTTAATCCTTTTTGAATCTTGGTGTTATCAACCTTTGGTTGCGGCAGGTTTTTAATGAAGAACTATTCATACATGAACGGTGATAGTATGAGGATAGCTGTACCCATCAAGGACGATAGCGGCCTCGAAAGCGAGGTCTGCGAGCATTTCGGAAAGGCCAGATACTTCGTCTTCGTTGATCTTGAGGATGGAGAGATCAAGGGCTCTGAGGTCGTTCAGGTGCCCTTCGAGGAGCACAGCCCTGGAGACCTGCCAGAGTTCATCAAACAACACGGGGGAGAGATGGTTCTCGCTTACGGCATGGGTAGACGGGCCATCGCATACTTCAACGCCATGGGGGTTCAGGTAATCACTGGTGTGAGCGGAAAAGTTAGAGATGTTCTCGAAGGGCTCGCCAAGGGCACGCTGAAGGCCGACCCCGACTGGAGAAGCAAAGGAGACTTTGGAAGACACGAGTTCTGAACCTTCTGTTTTGGCAAGGTTTTTATATGAAATTTTTTTCATTTGTTTTGGTGATATGTGTGAAGCTGAACGTGAAGGATTTTGCTCCAAGCTGGTTCGCCAGTGTTATGGGCACCGGAGCGTTAGCTTTGGTGAGCAAAGCGTACTCCTCAAAGCTTTCAGCCCTGGGGAGCTTCGCAGAGTTACTCGTTTATCTGAACACCGGGCTCTTCCTCGTCCTGCTCGTCCCATGGGTTCTCCGCTGGGTTAAATACCGCGAGAACGCGCTTGCGGATTTACACCATCCCATCCTCTGCAACTTCTACGGGACGATAGCAATAGCGATGCTCGTGCTCTCGGCCGATTACCTGACTGTCTTCGGGAACACGAAGGTAGCGTGGCTCTTTTGGCTTGCTGGGACTCCACTAACGGTGTTCTTTGCCCTGCTGATTCCCTACATGGTCTTCACGGGCGACGGAGTTGATACAGAGGCCATAACACCGGCCTGGTTCATTCCGCCGGTGGGGCTGATAGTAATCCCGATAAGCGGGGCAAAGCTTATGACTCTGACCAGCGGGGCTGCTAGAGAGCTAATGACCTTTATCAACTACTTTGCTTGGGGCTCGGGCTTCTTCCTGTATCTAGCCCTGTTTGCGATAGTCATGTACAGACTTATAACCCACGAGCCCATGCCCTGCGGCATAGCGCCGTCGATATGGATAAACCTCGGTCCAATTGGCGCCGGAACCTCAACGCTCTACGCCCTCATCAAAGCCTCGGACTTCGTAACGGCCAAGGAAGCCTTTCTGACCTTTGGACTGCTCTTCTGGGGCTTCGGCGTCTGGTGGTTCATCATGGCCGTCTTGCTGACCATCCACTACATCAGAAAGCTCAATCTGCCCTATAGTTTAGCCTGGTGGGCCTTCATATTCCCCCTTGGTGCCTACGTGAGCGCCACATACAACGTGGGGACGACCTTTGGAATAGGCGCCATCACGGACTTCGGCTTCGCCATCTACTGGCTCCTCCTGGCCATGTGGACTGTAACGGGGGTCAGAACCCTTGGGCACGTGCTCTCCGAGTGACAGGGATAAAGTATAAGTGTTTCAGCCCCTCCTTAAATACATGGACGAGAACACCAAAGTTGCACTCACGCTTTCCCTATTGTCTCCCTTTTTCGCCGAAGTGCTCAGCGGCTCCACGCCTCCCCTCGATCGATTAACCCTCTGACATTCCTTTCCCTCTGGGCATACCACGGCGGTGGGATTTCGTGGGTGAGGAAGAATATCTGAGGTTCGTGCTCCTCAGGGCTGTTTACGGTACAGTTGAGTCGAGTCCGTTCTCGGGATAGCAAGCTTTGCATACCTCTTCAAAAAGAGAGCCAAGCACAGCCAGAACAAGAAGTGTAGGAAGGAGCATAAATAGGGACTTCTCTGTTAGCCCCTGCATATAACCCCATCGTCCCCGCAGCGGTTCACCTCGAGTTGAACCGTTACGTGGGTTATGCCGTGTCTTTTAAGGCGCTCCTCAATCTCGTCGATTATCCTCTGGGCCTCGCTCACGGGCATATCGTTGACCTCAACGTGGCACTCAAAGTGTATCTCCCTCTCTCCTATGCGCCACGCGTGGAAGTGGTGGGCGTTCTTCACGCCGGGAATAGACTCAATCTCCGCCTTGATGGCATGGAAGTCGAGCTCAGGCGATGCCTCCATGAGAACCTCGACGCTTTCCTTCAGTATCTCGTAGCCCTCACGGAGGATGTAGAGGGAAATGAGTACGGTAACGAGGGGATCGATCCAGATGAGGTCGTAGTATCTTATGGCCAGACCGCCGGCCACTACTGCCACCGAAGACAGCGTGTCGCTCACGAGATGAAGGTAAGCGGAGCGGACGTTGATGCTCTCGTGGGCGTGCTCGTGGAGGAGGAGAACGGAGAGAAGGTTCGCCAGAAGTCCAATAACCGCCACCACAAGCATGAGGCCGGTGTCTATAGGATTGGGATCCCTGAATCGCTTGTAGGCCTCCACGAGCAGGAAGAGGGCAACGCCGACGAGGACGGCAGAGTTGACAAAGGCGACGAGTATCTCGGCCCTCTTGTAGCCAAAGGTGTACTTCTCGTTCCTCTCGCGTTCGCCGATTCTTATTGCTATGTAGCTCGCTAAAAGACTCATCGCGTCGCTGAAGTTGTGGAGCGAGTCGCTCAGGAGAGCTAAACTCCCGGAGAGGATTCCTCCTATGACCTCGGCGAGCGTTATTACGAAGTTCAGAACTATGGAGAAGACAATCCTGGATTTCATGCCCTCGTGGGAGTGGTCGTGTACCATTCCCCTCCCCAGAAGCAGTCGGGGGAGAGGCTTAAAAGCATTTTGAGGCCAAAATTGGGAAGTTCCAAGTGAAAGATAACGTAAACATAACGTTGGAAACTCAACACTTTTTAAGGGAACTACCCAGAAAGTTAGCGGTGATACCATGCACGAGTGGGCTCTGGCTGATGGAATAGTTAGGACCGCCCTCGACTACGCCCAAAGGGAGGGCGCAAAAAAGCTTCTGGCAATCCAGGTAGTCCTCGGAGAGCTCCAGGATGTCAACGCCGAGATAGTCGAGTTTGCCATGAGGGAACTCCTCAAGGGCACCATAGGAGAAGGAGCCGAGATAGAGTTCATCGAGGAAGAGGCAGTCTTCAGGTGCAGGAGCTGCGGCCACGAGTGGAAGCTCAAGGAAGTCAGGGACAGATTTGACGAACGCATAAAAGAGGACATACACTTCATTCCAGAGGTTGTTCACGCCTTTTTAGCGTGTCCGAAGTGCGGTAGCCACGATTTCGAAGTCATCCAGGGCAGGGGAGTTTACATAAGCGGGATAAAAATCGAGAAGGAGGGAGAGGCATGATAGCCATAGACCCCCGCGTCAAGGGCATAGAGGCGAGGCTCGAAAGGGTGGAGCGGATAATCCCAGTTGTCAGCGGCAAGGGTGGCGTTGGAAAGTCCCTAACCGCGACAACTCTCGCCCTCGTTCTTGCCGAGAAGGGCTACAAAGTTGGCCTCCTCGACCTCGACTTCCACGGGGCGAGCGACCACGTAGTCCTCGGCTTCGAGCCGAAGGAGTTCCCGGAGGAGGACAGGGGCGTCGTTCCTCCGACGGTTCACGGAATAAAGTTCATGAGCATTGTGTACTACTCAGAGGATAAGCCAACCCCCATGAGGGGAATGGAGGTAAGCGACGCTCTCATAGAGCTCCTCACCATAACGCGCTGGGATGAGCTGGACTACCTCATCATTGATATGCCTCCAGGTCTGGGAGATCAGTTCCTCGACGTGCTGAGGTTCCTTAAGGGAGGAGAATTCATCGTCGTTGCAACGCCGTCAAAGCTGGCCCTCAACGTAGTGAGGAAGCTGATAGAGCTCCTCAAGGAGGAGAAGCACAAGGTCGTTGGTGTTATCGAGAACATGAAACTAAACGATGAGAATGACGTGAAGGAGCTGGCGGAGAAGCTTGACGTCCCGTACTTAGCAGGGATTCCGTTCTACACTGACCTGGAGGAGAAGATAGGGAAACCAGAGGAGCTCCTGAAGACGAAGTTCGCGGAAAAGATAAGGGAAGTGGCAGAGAAGCTCTGATTTCCTATTTTCTTCTGGGGTGAAACGATGGAACTTGAAAAGCTCTTCCAAAACGCAAAACGAATCGTGATCTGTGGCATAGGAAACGACATAAGGGGAGACGACGCCTTTGGCGTTCTCGTGGCAGAGAGGCTGAAGGAACTCGTCAAGAAAGAAAACGTCCTCGTACTCAACTGCGGGGAAGTGCCAGAGAACTACACGGGCAGGATAGCGGAGTTCAAGCCCGACTTAGTGGTCTTCATTGATGCCGTGGACTTCGGCGGAAAGCATGGAGAGCTCGTCGTAGCCGACCCTGAGGGAACCTTGGGCGAGGCAGTGTCTACCCACGGGCTTCCCCTCAAGTTCATAACGCGGTTCATGAAGACGATGGTAAATGCTGAGTTCGTCCTTATCGGCTGCCAGCCCCGCTTGATGGGCCTCTTCGAGGAGCCGACCGAGGTGATAAAGGAAAAAGCCGAGCTGCTCGCTGAGGCCATTGCCGAAATTCTCAACTCACAGGGATGAAGGAATGACCTGAGGATTATTTTCATCCCCGCATCCGTTGCTTCCTTCGTTTTCTTCCTGCTCGACTTCATGGAAGAGACCAGCAACGGGGAGAAGCTGAAAGACGGTCTCTTAACTTTGTGTTCCCGACTTGCCACCTCGACAGAATTCTTCTCGGCTCGTTCCCCCCTTCTGGCCTCGACCGTAGCATATTTGCCAGAGGCCAAGAAATAGTGGATTAGAAAGAGGGCTTAGGAAACTTTCTCAAATCCTCCTTCCTGTTCACGTTGAAAAAGCTCTCGCGCCACCTCTCCGGGAGCTCCTCTATCGGCAGGTAGCAGGTGTTGATCCTCTCTATGGCTTTCCTTATCATATAGTCCCCGCTGGTAATCTGCTCCTCGAGGATTTTTCTGAACTCCGCCGAGTAGGTCGCATGCAGTGGCTCTAGGTAGCCGTTGCTCCAGCGCGGAACGCAGACCGCTTTTCCACTTTTCCTGAATTCACTAATTATGTAATCAACGAATTCTGTGACTATTAGGGGCATGTCCCCAGCTACCACGAAGGCATCACCGAGGCTCAATGCAGTGTAGATGCCCCCTATGGGACCGACCATCAGCCCGTCAACGATGACCTCGTAGCCGAGTTTTTCCATGTTTCCCGCATTCTTTGGAGAGGCAACTATCACGACTTCGTCTATCTCCCTAGCGGCCTCTAGGCTCTCGATGGCATAAGCTATGAGGGGCTTTCCGTCTATCCTGAAGAGCAGCTTATCACCCCCGAAACGCCTTCCCCGTCCCCCCGCCAGAACGGCTCCTATCATTTCTCCTCCCTTTGCTCCTTTTCCACCGGGATGTACTCGATGGTGCTTATGTACTTCACGTACTCTATAGTCTTCTTCGGATTTAGCATCTCTCTGAGCAGGTTCTGGAAGTAGTTGTCCCTGTCGTAAGCTATCTCATAGGCCTTGGCAACGTCGAGGAAGGACGAGTGGAAGTTCTCCGCCTCTTCCCTCGTGTAGAGCTCAAAGGCTATGAAGTGGCCGTACTCCTCCTCAACGGGCTCCTTGATGTTTTCTATAAAGTCCGCCACCCGGTTGATCTTGACCGGGTCGTAGGGTTCATCGATTATAACCAGCACATCAATCTCATCAAGCCCTCCCTTCAGATGTGCCCCGTAGAAGACCACGGAGAGCAGGTTATCGCCGTAGAATTCCCTTATCCGCTGAAGAAGACTCTGCTTTGCCGCCTCAATGCTCATTCCAACACCTCCAAAAATTGAGAGGTTAGAGGAGTTTTAATCTTGACGCATACTCTAGGGCAGTCTGGATGTAAAGCCTGTAGTCCATCGTCTGGGCCGCGGCAGGTTCGATGTAGTGCTGGAGTATCACCGGCGCGGCAAGGCCTATCACAACAACCGCAGCCGCCAGCAGGAGCACCACGAATGCCATGCTCCTAGATTCTCCCACTGCCACTTCTCTGGACGGCTTGCCGAGCCATACCCTGTAGAGGACGCGCATGTAAGCAACGAGCGCAATAACTGAGCTGACAACTATGACCATTGCCAGGGTAAGGCTCTTCTCCATCAGTGCATCGAAGAGCAGTAACTTGCTGAAGAAGACGTTGAGCGGTGGGATCCCCACGAGGCTCAGCGTTGCTATTGCCAGGCTGAAGGTGGCGACGGGCATCTGCCTGCCAAGGCCGGCCAAATCGCCGATGTCCCTGGAGCCAGCGGCGTGGATGAACATCCCAGCGGCGAGGAAGAGGAGGGCCTTGGCGATGGCATGGTTAATGATATGGAAAAGTGCCGCCTGGAGTCCAAGCTGGGTGCCGAGGCCAACGGCCATGAACAGGTAGCCCATGTGCATTATCGTGGAGTAGGCGATGAGCTTCTTGACGTCTCTCTGGGCGTTCATCATAAGGGCACCGAAGAGTGCCGAGATTGCACCGAGGGCAATGAGCACCGTTCCAAGGGTACCAACTACTTTCGCCAAGCCCGGCGCGAGTTCGCCGCCGTAGACGGTGTAGATGAACCTGATGAGTGAGTAGACACCGACGTTGACGACCAGTCCGGAGAGTACGGCCGAGATTGGACTCGGCGCTGCTGGGTGCGCTTCTGGAAGCCAGAAGTGGTTCGGGACTATGGCGGACTTAATCAAGAACGCCCAGGTTGCCAAGGCCAAGGCAACACCCGAGGCAACCACGATATCCCCAACTGGAGCACCAGTTAGAGGGAAGTCCATTCCGTGAACCTTTGCCGTCAAATCGGCAAGATTAACCGTGCCGAAGGCGCCGTAGAGTATTCCAAGCGCGAGGAAGTACATGGTGGTTCCTATGGCACCTATGAATGCGTACTTAAGGGCAGCGTGCACGGCATCCCTCCTTCCCCTGTAGAACGCCACGAGGGCATACGCTGCGATGCTGGTGACCTCTATCATGACGAAGAGGTTGAAGGCGTCGCCAGTGAGGAGAACTCCCAGGAGTCCAGCCTCAAGGCCGAGGTAGAGCGTGTAGTACCACTCTAAGCCCTCCTCGTGCTCCAGGTAGCGGTAGCTGTAAATCGCAATGAGGAACATCAGCGCCGCAGTAACCAGGGCTATGAGAGCGCCGGTCCTGTCAACCTCATAGATTATGCCTATTGGAGCCACCCACTTACCAAAGGTGTAAATCAGGGGCTTATCCGAAGAGTAGACCAGCTGGAAGAGCTTAAAGGCACTGATTAAAGTTAAACCCGTTCCCAGGAGGGCATACGCCTGGATTATCTTCCTGTTGCCCTTGATAATAATCGACGTGAGGGGAAGGCCAAAGGCAAACAGTACTGGAATGATTGGTGTCAGTCCGACCACATCCATGCCTCTCACCTCACTCGAATATTCTCTTCGCGAACCTCTCAAAGTCCGCCGAGATTTCTCCCTTAGCCTTCTCAGGGTCCAGAGTCGTCACGTCAATCCAGTTCACGTAGAGGTAGTTCTCGTCCATGTCTACCACGACCGTTCCGGGGGTGTTGGTTATCGAGTTCGCCACGAGGGTCTTGGCGTAGCTCGTCTCGACACCAATAGGCACCTTCACTATTCCGGGATTGTAGTTGCCGGTGATAATCCTGATTATGACGTCTATGTGGGACTTCGTCTCTGCCACGAGCATATACCAGAGGAAGTACACGAGTCCCCACAGCCACCTCACTGGATTTATGGCCTTGGCATCATTCTGAACAACGTATTTCCCCATCAGCAGCCCCACACCTATTGCCACAACAGCTCCAGTGAACAGGTCGTAGGGACTGCTTGAACCAGTGAAGATTATGTACGTGATGAACGCGAGCAGGGCCGTTGGAATGACCCCCCTCATTCCTCACCACCCCTCTTCGCTATCTCCCTCACGTCGAGCGTGCCGTAGAGGCGGTAGAGCTGTATCGCCAGCACCGCGAGGAGCATGTTCACCGCCATTCCTATGACGACGGCGGTAATCACTAGTGCCTGCGGAAGTGGATCAACGGCAGAGCTCACGAACCCTTCCAATGCTTCCTTTGAGAGCGATGGCAGTATCGGTGGGGCGATTGGATAGGTGAGGCGGTAGCCTATGAGAACGACCATGACGTTGACGGCATCGCCGAGTATCGTGAGGGATATGATTTTCTTCAGCATGTTCGGCCTAGCGATTATGCCGTACAGCGATACCGCCAGCGTGAGCAGTAAGACGACCCAGAGGTAAGCCCACAGGAACTCTGAAGTGCTCATTTCTTCACCCCCAGGATTTTCTTGAACTTCTCCTCCGGTATGCTCAGGAGGAGGAATACCGCCGTGAATCCAGCGCCAACAGCCAGGAACTCGAAGAAGTTGTAGTAGATTAGGGAACCACCGATAAGCTGGCCTCCAATCTCAGCCGGGAATATTGGCTGGTTCTGCATGATGAAGCCGTCGCTGAGGAGCGGAACCAGAGCAACCAGAGCTATGCCAAGCAGTCCGATGGAACGAAGGATTAAAGCCCTGGTTTTGTCCATGCCGTGGCCTTCCAGAGTGTATTTTGAGTATGCCGCTATTATGAGAAGCGGTGCCACAGCCAATGCCGAACCGCCCTGGAAGCCTCCTCCGGGCGTTAAGTGACCGTGCAGAGCAATCGAGGCCGAGACGGCAAGAATCATGACGACGATGACTTTAGTAACGTCCTTCACTATTGGCGTCAGCTCGGTTGGAGCGCTTTCAACCTTCTTGACCTCTTTCTCCTGCTCCCTGGTGAGCCTGAAGACCGTAAGGCTGCCTATTATCGCGAGGAAGAACACTGCAGTCTCGAAGAGCGTGTCAATGCCACGATAGTCCCAGAGGATTGAGGTAACAACTTCAGGGCTCCTGGCAGAGTAATCCCCGAAATAGCTGTTTTTAAGGTAAAACTCGCCAAGGGGTCTAACTCCAGTACCCTCACCGAAGACCTGGAGGGAGACAACAGCGTAAGTCATGAGCGCGGCGAAGGTCAGGATTATAACCGCCGTGATGAGGCCCTTGCCCCTCATTCACACCACCTCGTACCTCTCGGTCTTGCTGATGGCGAATATCAGCAGGGCAGAGTATATTCCCACGGCTATCGCTATGTAGGCGAGAACTATGTCCGGCGCCATTAGGATGTAGAAGGCTATGGCGTAGGCTATGGCCTGGACGGAGGAAAAGCCCACTGCCTTAAGCAGATCCCTCTCCATCACCGCTAGATAGCTGGCTATGAATCCCAGGATGAGGGCGAGGCTGAGGATGAGCAGGTGAACTTCAATCACTCCCCCTCACCTCCCCGAGATGGTCCACTTTGGGCTCCCACTCCACGAGTTTGGCCCTGTGGGCGGCGTAGGCCAAAGCGTGGCTTCCAGCGGGTGAGGCAAGGAGCACTATCACCCCGGTGATGAAGCTTGCTCCCGCTATGGCGTACCTGTTGGGCAGAAAGTCAGCACCGAGAGCAAGCAGGGCAACGCCGAAGAGCGGAACCGCTGCACCGCCGATGATGCCCACGGTCGCGGCGTGCAGCCTAACGTAGAAGTTCGGGAAGCGGAGTAATCCCAACGCTCCGAAGAAATCGCAGAGGGCGCCTATGACTATCAGGAGCGCCCCTATGTAGAACAGAACGCTCATGCTCCCACCTCCTTGCTCACCAGGTGCTTGGCGATGTAGATATCCAGCAGATAGCCCCACAGTGCCAGAATCATCGCCCCGCTCACTAAGTAAACGCTCTTGAAGTAAACCGCAAGGATGGCCATGAACGCTGCCACATCGAAGGAGAGACAGTCAACGGCGAGGATTATATCCGCTATCGTTGGGCCCTTGAAGGCTCTGACGGCATAGATGATGAAAGCCAGCAGATAAACCGGTATCACAAACTTCATCAGCAGGAAGAACTGGGACTCAAGGCTCATACCCTCACCTCCTCACTATCTTGAGCTTGGCGTCCGCCCCAAGCTCCTGGGCGACCTTTAAGAGGAGCTTCCTATCGTCTTCGGGCAGCCTTTCCACTGGTATCAGTATCAGGTCGCGTATAGACAGGTCTATCTCGTTTCCCTTTGCCCCGAGGCTCTCCTTGATTATCTCGATGGTTTTCTCCTTCAGCGTGCCTATTTCCTCTAACACGGCCATGTCGCCGGCGAAATGCGCCATCGCCTTCGAGACGTAAGGTGGATTAACGTACACTAGCTTTAACAAGTGCCAGGTGCCTCTTTTCGTAGGCATCCTTCAACCTCCAGTACTCGTTTTCGAGGAACCTTATCGCGAACTTCACACGGGAGTCCTTCTCCCTCAGGAAGTAGCCGATGACCAGCTCGTGGAGCCTCTCCCTCGGGTTCTCGCTCTCCTGGGCCTTCTCCACAAGGGCCATGAAGTCCTCGAGAACCTTCTCCCTGTCAAAGTATCCCACGACGCGCCTCAGGGATTCTCTGAGCGTCAGGTAAATCCTCTCCTCAATCGGCCTGTCGGGCAGGACGAACTCAATCTCGTCTGCATAGTAGTACTCGCCCTTCATCTTCTTCTCCTTCAGGCCGAGGAGCTGGGCCAGTCCATAGAGTATCTCCTCCGGACTCGGTGGGCATCCTGGTATGTACATGTCGGGCTTTTTCCCGTACTCCGCCAAAAGAACCTCTATTCCGCCCGTCCTGAGCCTGTCGCTTCCCCTCTCCGGGTTCGGGTTGTAGATTGGGTAACCGTTGTAGAATATACCCCCGCTGGACGCGCAGGTGCCTATGGCCACAACTATCCTCGGCTTCGGCGGCATCGCCTCGTAGGCGGCTTTGACAGCGTAGTAAGTCTGCCTCGTGAGTGGGCCTGAAACGAGGAGGGCATCGGCATGTCTTGGACTCGGCACGAGCTTTATTCCGAGCCTCTCGGCGTCGTAGTAGGGCGTGAGCACGTCGAGTATCTCTATGTCGCAGCCGTTGCAGCTCCCACTGTCAACGTGGAAGACCCAAACGGACTTCAACCCGCTCATCTCCTCTCACCCGTCACCTTTGAGCCTCTCGGATAGAGGGAAAGGAGAAGGCTATCCGCATAGGGCCCTTGAACCGCCAAGGTCTTGGCGCTCTCCTCCATCCTGCACTCCCTGCAGAGAAAAGCCCTCTCGGCTATGCCGTGCTGGTCAATGACTTCCTTCGGCAGAATCTGGAACATCTTCCCTATCTGCCTCTCGGTGAACTCCTCGTACCGCCCACAGCGCGGGCATCTGTAGAGCTTGTGGTCAACAACCTCGATGAGGTCCTCCTTGTTCGGCGTCGCTATCTCGAACCTCGTTGTGCCCTGCATCGCACCGGTTGGACAAACCTCGACGCAGCGGTGGCACCTTATGCAGCGCGCGGCGTTGAAGACTATCCTCTTCCTCCCGTTCTCGAAGTCCCACTCTATCGTGAGCGCGTCTGGTGGACAGGCCCTAACACAGGCGCCACAGCCAATGCAGAGGTTGGGGTCTATGTGGGGTATGCCCCTGTACTCCGGCGGCTTTTCGATATCAACAAAAGGATAAGGAGTCGTGACGGGAGCCTTCTTAACGTCCTCCTCGGGCCGCTTCCAGAACTTGAGCCTGTCGGTGAACGAAATCGCCTGGGCCATCAGGCCACCTCCTTGCCCTTCTTTATTGAGAGCATGTTGAACTGCTGCTCGTTCAGGGTCTGGGCCTTTCCGGTCTCAACGTCCACTATCTGGACCCTCTCCGTACAGGAGTAGCACGGATCTATGCTCGCTATGATGAGCGGAGCATCGGCGACGCTGTAGCCCTTGAGCATCTCTGGAACGGCGGGCAGGTTGTTGTAAGTCGGCGCCCTGACCTTCCAGCGGTAGACCTTGTTCTTTCTGTCAGTCATGACGTAATGGACGACCTCACCCCTTGGAGCTTCACTGTAGCCAAGGGCCTCTTCATACTCCGGAAGTTCCCCTATCGGCACGAAGACGTCTCCTCCGGGCATTTGGTCGATGGCCTGCTCAATTATCCATATGCTCTCGAACACCTCGTCCATCCTGATGAGGAACCTCGCCAAGACGTCGCCCTCCTTGTAAACCGGCACCTTGAAGTCCAGATCCTTGTAGGCCGCGAAGGGCTGGTCTCTCCTAACGTCAATGTTCCTTCCGCTGGCCCTGCCGTTCGGGCCGAGAACAGAATATGCCTTGGCAACTTTGTACGGCAGAATTCCAACCCCCTCGGCCCTCTTGACGAAGGTTGCCGTACCGGTCGCTATCTCGATGAACTCCTCGACCTGCTTCCTGAGCTCCCTGATCTTCTCCATTATCATCTCCTTGCGGTAGTCGAGGAAGTCCCTCCTAACTCCTCCGACGATGTTGATTCCGTAGGTCTTCCTGTTTCCTGTGAGCCTCTCTGCGAGCCACATGACGGGCTCCCTGATGCGCCAGGCGTGCATGAAGCCAGTGTCAAAGCCAGTCAGGTGAGCCGCAACACCAGCCCAGAGCATGTGGGAGTGAATCCTCTCTATCTCAAGCATTATCGTCCTTATGTACATGGCCCTCTCGGGGATTTCAACGCCGGCTATGTTTTCAACCGCCTGAGCGTAGCTCGTCGAGTGCTGGAAGCCACAGATTCCGCAGATCCTCTCGGCTATGAAGAGCACCTGGTTGTAGGTCAGCCTCCCCTCTCCTATCTTCTCGATTCCCCTGTGGGAGTAGAAGCCGCGGTAGTCAACGTCAACTACCGTTTCCCCCTTGACGAATATCCTGAAGTGTGCCGGCTCGTCGAGCGCCAGGTGGTACGGACCAATCGGAACCGTCATCGTGTCGGGCGGCCCAGGCTTGTAGTAGCACTTTGGCGTGTCCATCGGCGAGGCCTTGTAGTCATGGTCCTTCCTGAGCGGGTAGACACCTTCCGGCCAGTCCTCCGGCAGGACGAGCCTCCTCAGGTCGGGGTGGCCTTTGGGGTTGAAGCCAAGCAGGTCGTAGACTTCCCTCTCCGCCCAGAGGGCTGCTGGAAGCTCCGCAGCTATGGAGGGGAACTCCGGGTTGTCCTCGTCGAGGTAGGCCTTCAGAATAACCCAGTAGTTCCTCTCCCCGTTTCCAGGCTCAACGGCAACGTTTATCACCGGAGCGTAGGCGAACTTTCCGGCGATGCTCCTCTCATCGGTTCCTATTCCCATCGAGAAGTGGGTTTCTTTCAGTTCGGGATGGTTGTGCCAGTGGAGGACCATCTCCGGAAGTGCCTCCCTATCAACGACGAACAGGTACTGGTTCCTCGTCAGCTTCTTGCACTCGAAGATTGCCTTCCTAAACTTCTCCACGAATTCCTTTAGATGACCATCCTCAAGGACGTCCTCAACTTCAGCTGATCTGCATCCACCTGCACATACGCTGCACTCCATAATTCACCACCCCACCAGCGCTATTATCAGGACAGCAAGGGACATCAGGAAGACCTTCTTGTTAAGGGAAACCGCCTGGTCGATCCTCAGGCGGGCGTTTGCAGCCTCAACGGCCACGGCAAGCGAATAAAGCAGAAACGTAACGACCAGCTGGGCGACGAGCAGTGCCACTGGACCCGTTATACCGAGAGACCTCATGGCGGGAATCACAATCATAGACGCCAGCAACCAGAGCAGGACAACCCTCTTGACGAGCAGGGCGTACTTGAAGACTCCGAGGAGCCTTCCGCTGTACTCGGTGAGCGGGCCCCCGATTACTTCGGTTTCCGCCTCAGCTATGTCAAATGGAACGAAGCCGCCCTCAACGTAGACCGCGTAAGCCAGCAGGATGTAAGCGAGGGCAACGGAAAGCGAAAGGCCAGCGCTGAAGGGCATCTCAGCGACGTTGAGCGTTCCAAGCTTGAATGCCAGGACACCGAAGACGACGGCCAGCACTGGCTCAATCGAGAGTATCAGCATGACCTCCCTGTGTCCGCCTATGTGCGAGAACGCGTTCTGGACGGAGAAAGCAGCAAGTATCATCACTATACTGACCATCGCCATGACGTAGAAGAACACTATGAGGCTCTTTCCAAAAGCCAACACCGGCTCGCTTCCGAAGGGAAGCATTAGGCCGCCGGCAATGGCAGATGCCAGGGCTATGTACGGGGCCAGCCTGAAGATTGGGCTGTCAGTGGGGAGCACTGACGACAGCTTGAGAAGCTTTTCGAGGTCGTAGAACGTCTGCATTATAGGCGGTCCTCTCCGGTACTGAATCCTTGCTTTTATTCTTCTCCCTATTCCGTCAAGGAACGGTGGAAGGAGGAAGAGGACGATTGGAGCGGCGATAATGCTTACGTAGTCCATCACCATCACCTCACAACACGAGGAGTGCGAGTATTATCACCGTGGTCAGCATTGAAGCCAGGAAGAGCTCGTCCATGGACACCGAGATGCCCGCTGCCAGCACGGCGATGTTTTTGACTAGATCCATTATCGGCGCGAAGAATGCCTCGTCCAGGTACCTGACGGTGCGGTGGCGAAGCTCGTCAAGGGTGAAGGAGCGCTTCTTCTCCCTGCCGGTGTAGACGAGGCCCCTGGCGAGAACGAGGTAGACGGACATCAGAGCAGAGAGAAGGACCCTTCCGACCTTGCCAGCGGCGCTTCCAAGCTTATAGAGGCCCCCCATCTCGGTAAAGTACTGCCTGTAATAGTCCCTGGCCTTCGCTCCATACCTCTCCTCCGGCAGGAAGAGCGCTCCAGTGTTCCAAGGTTTGACATCGGCGGTCTTTGGTCTGAAGACGAAGTATGAAGCAACCGCAATGAATGAAACCGCAAGGAGCAGGGCTATTGGTGAGAAGTACTCAAAGTCAGTGGATATCGAGCCCATTGTAACGGTGACGTCGCCGCCATTCAATGAAATCGTTAATATCGGGTAAGCGATAGCTGGAAGTATTCCAACGGCAAGCGAGGTTAAGGCAAGGATTCCCTCACCGAGGAGCATGCCCGACGGGACTTCCCTGGCGTTCTCAGTCTTCTCGTTCGGTTCACCTCCAAAGGCGGAAGTATAGAGCTTGAGCGAGTACGCCAGGGTTACGGCGCTCATGAACACCGCCATTACGGAGCCAAAGACGAAGAGGCCGATTCCAGAGTAGTAGCCGGCCTGGTAAATCATCCACTTGGAGAGGAAGCCGCTGAAGAGGGGCACTCCAGCGAGGGAGAGCGCACCTATGACGGTGAAGAGCGACGAGTACGGCATTGCCCTCCTCAAGCCACCAAGCTCGTTGAGGTCAGCCGTTCCGGCGGAGTACTCGAAGTTGCCCGAAATGAGGAAGAGCAGCCCCTTGAAGAGGGTGTGGTTGAAGGAGTGGAAGACTCCAGCGAGGAAGGCCAGGTAGGCCAGGCTCTCCATGCCCCTCGTCAGGAAGACCATACCCATGCCCACCGCGAACCAGATGTAGCCCATTTGTCCAACGCTTGAGTACGCGAGGAGTCTCTTTGCGTGGGTTTCTCTGAGGGCATAGAGGGTTCCGAAGGTCAAGGTGAGTATGCCGACGATGACGAGAACGTAGCCAACGCTCTCACTGCATGGCAGGGCGTTGCAGAGGAGCCTTATCAGACCGTAAACCGCCATCTTCTCCATGACGCCGGCCATCAGCGAGGCTATATTGCTGGGAGCTGCCTCGTAGGCATCAGGTACCCAGAACTGGAAGGGCACGCTTCCAGATTTCGCAAGGAAAGTTACGAGGAACATTGCGTAGAGCAGCTTGAGCTGGATCGGAGAAAGGGACGATGAAACCTCCTTAAGCGTGGCGTAATCAACGCTGAAGCTTCCAGTGGCGGAGTAGATTATGCCGAGGGCCACGAAGAGGGGCACGGTGTTGGCGAGCTGCATGGTAAGGAGGTATTTAATTCCAGCGTCCTGCTCCCTCCAGCTCACGAAGACGAAGGAAGTTAGAGTCATCAGCTCCCAGAAAAAGACGAACCAGAGCAGGTTTGACGTCAGAGCCACGAATACAATCGACAGCACGAACGTGCCGTAGAGGAGGGTGTACGCCAGTGGTCTTCCGGTATCTCTGTGGACTTCCATATAAGAGATGGAGTACACCGAAACCACGAGGCTGAGCAGGGCGATGATGAACAGGAACGGGAGGGAGAGGCTGTCTATGATTAGGGGAATGCCCAAAAAGCTCTCCTGAACGGGGAGTCCTCTAGATAGGGCATCAGCAGCTATGCCCAGGAGGGATAAGGATGCCATGGCTGAGAGGACGCTCGAAATCTTAATGCTCCGCTTAAAGTCCCCAACCAGGCCGGAAATCGCTGAGAGTGAGTAGAGCGAGATCGGAATTTCCATCATCCCGCATCACCCCATGAACCCTATCTGAGTCACGAGCTTCACGCTCAGGAACGGCGCAACGATGGACAGGACTATTAGGACTACGAGGACAAAGCGCATCAGAGGAGAAACTTCTGCACTCTCCTGGAGGGGCTCGCTGAACACCATCCTCTTAATCCACCCGAGCGATACCGCAAGGAAAACCGTGGCATCGGCCAGCACTAGGAAGAGCGGAATCCAGCCGACCCAATTGGCTATCGCTGAGGCGTTCATGAAGAGGTACGCCTTGCTGAAGAACAGGCCGAGCGGAGGAACTCCAGCCAGGCCGAGAAGGGCCAAGAACCAGCTCGCGCCAACGACCGGAACGAGCTTTCCGAGGCCCTTAATCCTCTCCATGTCGAGCGTTCCAAAGGCGTAGCTGAAGGTTCCCGCGGTGAGGAAGGCGAGCCCCTTGACGAAGGCATGGTTGGCCAGCTGGAACATGGCCGCTTGGAGGCCGTATGCAGAGCCGAGCACGGCATAGAGCACGCCGACGTACATCACTCCGGCCTCTGCTATGGTGGAGTAAGCAAGGAGTCTCTTGGCGTCCTTCTGGAGCGGGTAGTAGAGAATTGCTACGAGCAGGGTCAGCGAGACGAAGACGAGCATAACGTAGAAAGCTGTCTCTGGAATCGGCTGCATGAACTGAGTAACCCTGGCGAGCAGATAGACGCCCATCTCAACCATCGCTGCACCGTGGAGGAAGGCACTCGCTGGGGTAGGAGCGGCCATCGCGTCCGGAAGCCATGAATAGAGCGGGAACTGGGCGCTCTTAGTAAAGGCCGCAACCATTACGCCGAGGAACACGAGAAGCTTGAGCTCATCATTCAGGTTCTGGAGCGCATAGATGCTCAAATCATGGAGCTTGAGGATGCCAATGCCAACGGTGGTGTAGAGGCCCACCATGGCACCGAAGTTCGGCACGAGCAGGGCCTTGTATGCAGCCCTCTCGGCTTTCGGGCTCTTATAATACCCAACGACACCCCAGCAGGCGAGTCCCATTATCTCGAAGAATATGAGCAGCTGAAGCGTCGTGGAGGAGTATATGAACGCCAGCGTAGCCCCAACGAAGATGACCATCCAGGCGTAGAACCTGCCCTTATCAGAGTAGACAGGGTGCTGCTTGTTCCTCTCGCTCATGTAGTCCACCGCGTAGAGAAGGAACAGCACGCCAGCCAAGCTCACGACAAAACCGACCAAAACGCTCATCGGGTCGATTATAACGCCGTAGACTTCACCGAGGGAAGAAGTTTCGAGGTAAACGATGTGATAAGCGCCACCGACCTTTAGGTATTCAAGGACTCCAACCAGATTAGCCAGGAAGGAAGACACAACGGCGATGAGCATGAATACATCGGCCTTTCTACCGTCTAATTTGAACAGGAGCGGACCGAGGAGCAGGGGGATCAAAAAAGATATGATGAAGGGAGAGGCGTTCATCCCGGCACCTCCTTTCATCTGATGAGGTAGGCCTCGAGGACGTTGGTCCTGTCACCAATGTCCTTAAGCTCGGCGACTATCTTTCCTTCTCTGGCCCAGAGGACATCGTTTATGTCGCCGTACTTGAGGGCCTCAGTTGGGCACGCTGAGACACAAGCCGGAAGCTTTCCTTCGGCTCTCCTGTGGGCACAGAGGTCGCACTTGTCCATTATCTTGTTGTACTCGTCTATCTTCGGAATGCCGAATGGACAGGCGAGGCCGCACATGAGACAGCCGATACACTTGAGGGGGTCGAGAACGACTGCGCCATCATCGTCCTTGGAGAGCGCGTTAACTGGACACACTTCCATACATGGAGCCTTTTCACAGTGGCGGCAGTTGAAGGCGACGCTGGTCAGATCGGGGAACTCAAAAACCCTAATCCTCGCTTCCCCGTGCTCCATTTCACAGGCGACTTCACAGGCCTTACAGGCGATGCAGCGCTTAAAATCAATAAATATCTTCTTGCTCATTTAAATCACCCCTCAACCTTGGAGATTCTACATGCGGCCGTCTTCAGCTCGGGCATCTTGGCGTATTCGTCAAGGACGTCCTTGGTCAGATAGTTGAAGTCCCAGTGCCACGGCGCGGCAACGACGCCCTCCCTGATGTGCGGTGTGACCTTAGCCTTGAAGACGAGCGCTGCCCTCCTGGTCTCGACCCTCACGAGGTCGCCGTCCTTTATGCCGAGCCTCTTCGCGTCGTTCTCGTTGATCTCAATGTACTCCTCCGGCCACCTCTTGCTCAGGCTCTTGCTCCTGTGGCTCATGGTTCCGGTGTGGAAGTGGCCAACGAGCCTGTAGTTGGTGAGCCAGAACGGGTACTCCTCATCGGGGACTTCTCCAGGCTCTTTATACTCCACAGGTATGAGCTGGGCCTTTCCGTTTGGCGTGAGGAAGCCCTGGACAAAGAGTCTCGGAACCTCAGTGTTCTCGTCTGGGCAGGGTATCATACAGCCTTTGAGGTTCTTCTTGAGCCTCTCGGGTGTCGCGCCAGCAAGGGGCGGAATGATTCTGTTTATTTCTCTCAGGATGTCGTCTGCATCAGAGTAGTTGAAGTACTCTCCAAAGCCGAGCTCCTTAGCGAGCATAACAAGGATTTCCCAGTCAGGCTTGGCCTCTCCCGGTGCGTCAGCAGCCTTAAAGCTCCTCTGGACCCTTCTCTCGAAGCTTATGGCGGTTCCGTCCTTCTCAAACCATGCAGCCGCTGGAAGTACTATGTCGGCGTATTTCGCGGTCTCAGTAAGGAAGATATCCTGGACGACGAGGAACTCGATGTTCTTAAAGGCCTCCTCAGCCTTCTTGAGGTTCGGAAGGGCCTTGGCAGGGTTGGTTCCCATGACGTAGAGGGCCTTGAGCTTGCCCTCAAGGATTGCGTCAATCATTTCAACGTAAGTGATTCCAGGCTTCTCTGGGATCTTGAAGCCCCATGCCTCCTCAATTCTCCTCTTGTGCTCCTCGGCGTGGAGCGGGAATCTTCCTGGCAGTTCGTGTGGTCCAATACCCATGAGGCCAGCGCCCATACCGTTGTGGGCACCGGGTATAGCTCCAGACATAACGCCCTCCTTTCCAAAGTAGCCGCAGAGAACCATCATCTCAGTGATAGCCATAACAGTCCTCGTTCCGTTGGCGTGCTGGTTCACACCCTCGTTCGTCAGCAGGGCGGCGGTTCCGGCCGTTGCAAAGGTGATTGCAGCCTTCCTTATGAGTTCAGCCGGAACACCGCTGACCTTTTCAGCCCACTCCGGGGTGTACTTTTCGACGGTCTTGGCGAGCTCCTCAAAGCCTTCCGTGCGCTCCGCCACGAAGTCCTTATCATAGAGCTCCTCGGTGATTATGACGTTGAGCATAGCCAAGGCAACAGCAAGGTCAGTTCCAGGATAGGGCTGTATGTGTATGTCCGCGTACTTCGCGGTCTTTGTCTTCCTCGGGTCAACGACGATTAGCTTGGCACCGTTGTCGAGGATTGCTTTCTCAATGTACTGGCCGAAGAAGACCGGGTTGGTCGCAGCCGGATTGTATCCCCAGAGGACAATGACCTTGGCCTTGAGAATGTCCTCGAAGGGGTTCGTCAGGCCGGGGTGTCCAAGAACCATTCCTTTACCTGCAACGGCGGTTGACTGACACATCCTACATACATACTCGATGTTGTTGGTTCCCAAAGCCCTTGCCAGCTTCTGGAGAACGTAGTTCTCCTCTATGGAGCACCTTTCACTTCCGAGAAAAGCAAGAGCCTCCGGGCCGTACTTCTCCTTGATTTCCTTGAGCTTCTGGGCGATTTCCTTAATAGCTTCCTCCCAGCTTATCTCCACGAATTTGCCCTCGCCTCTCTCGCCGACTCTCTTGAGAGGCCTCTTAAGCCTGTCTGGGTGCCTGAGGTACTGGAAGGCAGCGACACCTTTCGGACAGAGCTTGCCGTGGTTCCTGGTGTCATGTTCGTAGTCAAACTCAATTTTCTTGGGGTATCCATTCACATTTACTATGTAGAACCTACAACCAACGGAACACCACGGGCAGACCACTGGCACCAACTTCTCTGCCATATGCATCACCCAAGTCGGCTATGACTGACTGGTCAGTTTACTCGAACGCAGTGAGTAATGAATCATTTAAATAGTTTTCCTTAACGTTGTGTTGTACACACAGTTGGTTTTTTAGTGCAAGTTCGTGTTCTTTGGCCAATTGATAACAAAAAGTATGGATTTTGTTGTCCACCAAAATCATATTATTCAGATCGGAATGAGAATGCTAAAATGGGTAACAATTCGCGTATATGGAGCTGCACTTTGAACTACAATAACGAGATGAACACAAAAAAGCATCCTTAAGTTAAACAGATTTTCCAAATGAGAAAGGGCCCATTTAGTGATTACGTTTACCACCTCCGGACAACAACGCCCAAATGCACAAAGATGCTCAAGAAAAAGGGATTATGCAAAAAATTATTCACAGCACCGCCTAGTTTTTCAAACTTTTCTCTATTAACTTGATAAGTTCTGAAACGTAATCCACATCCGGGGTGCACGAATATTCAACAAAAACCAATCTCGAAAAGAGGGCACCATAAAACGCCTTAAAAACCACCATGGCAGTTTTTTCATCCACGTTTGCGAGCTGAGATATCTTCTTGGCACCCTTGGAAATCGCCTCTGTGCAGAATGTCCTGTGGATTTCCTCAACCTCTTTTATTTTGCTTCTCACCGCCAGCGTGTAGAAGAATAGGGATCGCAAGACCGGATCGCAGTAATATACAATGTACGCCTTTGCAATACTGTGCAGAAACTCCGTAAGGCTCTCGTGCTCTCTTTCAAGCTCCTCCCTTATTGCGGAGTACGGCAGGGACTGGAGAGCAACGATTTTTATCAGCTCCTCTTTACTCTTAAAGTAGTTGTAGAAAGTGCCCTTAGCAACCCCTGCCTTCTCAACGATTTCATCAACGGTAGTCTTATCATAGCCCTTCTCGGCAAAGAGTTCCTCTGCAGCTTTCAGTATCCGCTCTCTGGTGTCCATTCCCAGCACTCCCCGCGTTATACTGACTGCGAGGTCATTGGCGTTATATAAAAAAGTTACGGCAATTCAAATAATTCGCGGGGAAGACCTGTGTTCATCATGGAGGTAAGAAGAGCTCCTAAAGGAGGACAAGCCCCTTAGTCTTTGAGAATTTTTGGTTTGCGAGTTTAATCAGGTCTTGAGGTGGAACTGTAATCTCCAGTTGGAGAGATTATCCTTTTAGTTGAAGTTACATGAAATTCTTTTTTATGCAACATTTAAAAAGCCCCCGGCAAACCTAGAAACAGGTGAGAGAAATGTGTCTGGCGGTTCCAGCTAAGGTTCTCGAAATCAACGGAAACGTTGCGATTGTTGATTTCGGAGGCGTAAAGAGGGAAGCGCGCCTTGACCTGCTTCCTGATGTCGAGGTTGGCGATTACGTGATTGTGCACACGGGCTTCGCAATAGAGAAGCTGGACGAGGAGCGCGCTAAGGAGATACTCGAAGCATGGGACGAAGTCTTTAGAATAACCCGGGGCGGAGGACTCCCGCGGAGGGATTGAAATGCTCGAAAAGTTCAGGGACAAGGAACTCGCCCAGAAGATAGTCAGGGAAATCCACGAAGAGGCAAAGGGCCTCGAAGAGGTTCGTTTCATGCACGTCTGCGGAACCCACGAGGACACGGTAACGAGGAGCGGAATTCGATCACTGCTTCCAGAGAATGTCAAAATCGTCAGCGGCCCCGGCTGTCCCGTCTGCATAACGCCGGTCGAGGACATAGTCAAGATGCAGGAGATAATGCGCCAGGCCTATGAGGAAGGGGACAAGATAATCCTCACTACCTTCGGCGACATGTACAAGATACCAACGCCAAGAGGAAGCTTCGCCGACCTGAAGAGCGAAGGCTACGACGTCAGGGTGGTATATTCCATCTTTGACGCCTACAAGCTCGCCAAGGAAAATCCCGACAGAACAGTGGTTCACTTCAGCCCTGGCTTTGAAACCACCACTGCACCAGCCGCTGGAATGCTCAACGCGGTCGTTGAAGAAGGACTTGAAAACTTCAAAATCTACTCCGTTCACCGCTTAACGCCCCCAGCAGTTGAGGCTCTGGTGAAGCAGGGCACGAGGTTCCACGGATTAATAGACCCCGGCCACGTCTCCACAATAATAGGAGTGAAAGGCTGGGAATACATAACCACCGAGTACGGTGTTCCCCAGGTTGTTGCCGGCTTCGAGCCGGTTGACATGCTCCTCGCGATCCTGCTCCTGATAAGGATGGTCAAGGAAGGCAGAGTTGAGATAATCAACGAGTACACGAGGGCCGTCAAGTACGAGGGCAACATCACCGCTCAGGCTCTCATCGAGAAATTCTTTGAGGTAACGGACGCGAAATGGCGCGCCCTAGGGGTTATTCCCAAGAGCGGACTTGAGCTGAAGGACGAGTGGAAGGAGCTGGAGATAAGAACCTACTATAACCCAGAGGTTCCCAAGCTACCAGACCTGGAGAAGGGCTGTCTCTGCGGGGCAATACTGCGCGGCTTGGCACTTCCACCGCAGTGCCCGCACTTTGGGAAGACGTGCACTCCGAGACATCCGGTTGGCCCATGCATGGTGTCCTACGAGGGAACCTGCAGCATCTTCTACAAGTACGGGGCGTTATTCTGACACCAAAGGTTTAGAACTCGCTCCTAGTTTTTAACTTTTGGTTTTAGAAACGTATAAAGGCTGTAAACATTAAAGAGAAACCGGTGAGAGGAATGAAAGCTTACCGGATTCACGTTCAGGGTATCGTTCAGGCCGTTGGTTTCAGGCCATTCGTCTACAGGATCGCTCACGAGCATGATTTGAAGGGCTACGTCAAGAACCTCGGAGATGCAGGAGTGGAGATAGTAGTTGAAGGCCACGAAAAGAACATCAACGCTTTTCTGCGCGATTTAAGGGAGAAGCTCCCCCCTCTCGCTAGAATTGAAAGGATCAAGAAAAGGGAGATTCCAGTTCAAGGTTTCGACCGATTCTATATTGAAAAGAGTTCCCCTGGCGGCTCTGGAGGAGACTCAATAATTCCACCCGATGTGAGCATCTGCGACGACTGCGTCAGAGAGCTCTTTGACCCCACCAACAAGCGCTACATGTATCCCTTCATCGTCTGCACTAACTGCGGGCCAAGGTTCACGATAATTGAGGATCTGCCCTACGACCGTGAGAACACAACCATGAAGGAATTCCCGATGTGTGACTTCTGCGAGAGTGAGTACAAAGACCCCCTCAACCGGCGCTATCACGCCGAACCGGTATGCTGCCCCGTCTGCGGGCCAAGTTACAGGCTCTATACAAACGACGGCGAGGAGATAATCGGCGACCCCCTGAAGAAAGCCGCCGAGCTGATAGACAAGGGTTACATCGTGGCTATCAAGGGAATCGGCGGAATTCACCTCGCCTGTGACGCCACTAGAGAAGACGTCGTCGAGGAGCTCAGGAAAAGGACCCTCCGCCCCCAAAAGCCCTTCGCGATAATGGCAAAGGATATCGAGACAATAAAGGAGTTCGCCTTTATCGGTCCAGAAGAGCTGGAGGAACTCACGAGCTACCGCAAGCCCATCGTGACGCTCCGCAAGAAGGAACCCTTCCCACTCCCGGAGATACTCGCACCTGGGCTCCACACCATCGGAGTCATGCTCCCCTACGCGGGGACGCATTATATACTCTTCCACTACTCAAAAACCCCCGTTTACGTCATGACCTCCGCCAACTACCCCGGAATGCCGATGGTCAAGGACAATGAGAAGGCCTTCGAGGAACTGAAAGAGATGGCTGATTACCTCCTGCTCCACAACAGGAAGATACTTAACAGAGCCGACGACAGCGTAGTCCGCTTTGTGGACGGCAAGAGGGCCATTATCAGGCGCTCCCGCGGCTTTGTTCCACTCTCGATAGAGATACCCTTCGGGTACAGCGGGTTAGCCATGGGAGCAGAGCTCATGAACGCCTTCGGCTTTTCCAAGAACGGAAAAATCTACCCAAGCCAGTACATAGGCAACACCTCAAAGGTTGAAGTCTTGGAGTTCATGCGGCAAGCCATAGAGCACTTCAAGAAGATACTCCGCATCAAAAAGCTGGATTTAATCGTGGCCGACCTTCACCCCTCATACAACACCACTAAGCTCGCGATGGAGATGGCCAACGAGCTTGGCGTCGAGTTCCTGCAGGTTCAGCACCACTACGCGCATATAGCCTCAGTGATGGCCGAGCACAACCTCGACGAGATAGTGGGCATAGCGGTCGACGGCGTCGGCTACGGAACCGACGGCCACACCTGGGGTGGCGAGGTGATATATCTCAGCTACGAGGATGTCGAGCGCTTGGCCCACATTGACTACTATCCACTTCCAGGCGGGGATCTAGCCAGTTACTACCCACTCAGGGCGTTAATGGGAATCCTCAGCAAGGTTTACGGCATAGATGAGCTTGAGGAAATTATCGAGAAGTGCTGCCCGAAGGCGGTAGAGAGCCTCCCCTATGGAAGGGTCGAGTTCAACGTCATCCTCACCCAGCTGGCAAAGGAAGTGAACACTACCTACGCCTCCTCAACTGGAAGGGTGCTCGATGCCTTCTCCGTCCTGCTTAACGTGGCCTACAGGAGGCACTACGAGGGTGAACCGGCTATGAAGCTTGAGAGCTTCGCCATGCGCGGCAAGAACGACCTCGGCTTTACTGTTCCGGTGGAGGGTGAACTGATAAAGGTCGAGGAGCTGTTCAGGCAGGCCCTAGAAGTGAACGCCGCACCCGCTGATGTCGCCTATTCGGTTCACCTCGCCCTCGCGAGGTCTTTCGGTGAGATAGCTGTGGAAAAAGCTAAAGAGTTCGGGGTCAAGAACGTTGGAATCAGCGGTGGCGTTGCATTCAACGAACTCATCGTAAAGACAGTAAGGAAGATCGTTGAGGCCAACGGTCTGAAGTTCTACTCAACCTACGAAGTTCCAAGGGGAGACAACGGAATAAACGTTGGCCAGGCCTTCCTCGGGGGATTGTACCTTGAGGGATACCTGAGTGGAGAGGACCTCATGCTGTGAAAAGGTTAAATGCCGAAAGGGCGATAGGCTGCAAAGGTGGGAGGATGAAGAGGAACCGAGCCGTGAAATCGCAGAGGAGAATAAAATCCTCGCCGCTGTTAGGAGAGAACTCCCCATAGCCTCGTTAGTCTTGAACTAAAAGCCTGTTGGAGGGATAAAAATGAAAATCAAGCTCGAGCACGGTGCCGGTGGAGAAATAATGGAAGAGCTCCTGAGGGATGTGATACTGAAGAACCTGAGCCTCAATAGTGCGGGAGGAATAGGGCTGGACGCTTTAGACGACGGTGCAACGATACCCTTCGGGGATAAGCACGTCGTCTTCACTATCGACGGCCACACGGTTAGGCCCATATTCTTCCCTGGCGGCGATATAGGACGCCTGGCAATCAGCGGAACGGTCAACGATTTAGCCGTTATGGGGGCCCAGCCCATAGCCTTGGCAAACTCAATGATAATCGAGGAAGGCTTCGACGGTGAGGACTTCATTAAAATCCTCCGTTCGATGGACGAGACGGCAAAGGAAGTGCCCGTTCCAATAGTTACTGGCGACACCAAAGTTGTGGAGGACGACATAGGCATCTTCGTCATCACCGCAGGCATAGGAATAGCTGAGAGGCCGATAAGCGACGCTGGGGCCAAAGTGGGGGACGTTGTTTTAGTTAGCGGGACGATAGGAGACCACGGAATAGCCCTGATGAGCCACCGCGAGGGAATTGCCTTTGAGACCGAGCTGAAGAGTGACGTGGCGCCTGTTTGGGAAGTGGTTAAATCTGTGGCAGACGCAATAGGCTGGGAGAACATCCACGCCATGAAGGACCCGACGAGGGGTGGTTTAAGCAACGCCCTCAACGAGATGGCCAGAAAGGCCAACGTGGGCATACTCATCCGCGAGGCGGACGTGCCTATAAGGCCGGAGGTAAGGGCAGCCAGTGAGATGCTCGGAATAAGCCCCTTCGATGTGGCCAATGAGGGCAAGGTCGTGATGATAGTTCCAAAAGAGCACGCTGAGGATGCTCTTGAAGCGATGAGGAAGACGGAGAAAGGAAGGAACGCTGCCATAATCGGCGAGGTTATTGAAGACTACCGCGGAAAGGTCTTAGTTGAGACGGGCATAGGCGGAAAGAGGTTTTTGGAACCACCAGCTGGAGACCCGGTTCCGAGGGTCTGCTGATTTTTCCCATTTTTGTCCTTAACCTTGAGTTTAGGAAAGCTATAAATCGTCCTTCTTCGAGATTTCAATTGGTGAGAGCATGATAATAGCGAAACCCTGTGTTACTATGAAGGGGACTGTAATAAGCGGGTATTCCTGGGATAAAAAGATTGAAGTGGACATTACCAAGACCGCCCAATGTCTAAAGGAAAGAGGCTATACTATCAAGAGGCTCTTCCCCGGGATGATGCTGATCTTGGAGATGGACGGCTATGAGGTCAGCGTTTATCCCAGCGGCAAAATAATCGTCAAGCTCCTCGAGGACTCAAAGAAAGGCGAGGAGATTGCTAGAATCATATACGACTGTGCTGGAGTTCTGGAGGTGGTATCGTGAGGATTCCCGACGATGTTAGAAAGGACATACCCCTGACGAGCGAGGTTATCTACTTCGACAACACGGCGACTTCACTCACGCCGAAGCCCGTAATAGAGGCGATGGATGAGTACTACCTCAGGTACAGAGCAAACGTCCACAGGGGAGTTCACAGGCTCTCCCAGATGGCGACCCACAAGTACGAGGAGTCCAGAAAGATCGTGGCAGATTTCATCGGGGCAAAGTTCGAAGAGATAGTCTTTACAAAGAACACGAGCGAGAGCCTGAACCTGGTTGCGCTTGGCCTTGAGCATCTCTTCAAGAAGGGAGACAGAATCGTGACCACACCCTACGAGCACCACTCCGATTTACTGCCCTGGCAGCGTCTGGCCAAAAAACTGGGCCTCAAACTGGAGTTCATAGAGGGCGACGACGAGGGCAACCTCGATTTAAGTGATGCAGAAAAGAAGATAAAGGGAGCGAAGCTTGTCGCTGTTCAGCACGTCTCCAACGCTCTCGGTGTTATCCACGAGGTCGAGGAGCTCGGGAAGATGGCCAAGGATGAAGGCGCGATATTCGTAGTCGACGCCGCCCAGAGCGCCGGCCACATGGAGGTAGACGTCAAGAAGCTCCACGCCGATTTCCTGGCCTTCTCCGGTCACAAAGGCCCGATGGGGCCAACTGGAATAGGCGTGCTCTACATCAGGGAGGAGTTCTTTGAGACCTTCGAGCCGCCTTTCATTGGAGGCGGAACGATAGAGGACGTATCGCTCGACGGCTACAAGCTCACCGAGCCACCGGAGCGCTTCGAGGCCGGAACGCCAAACATCGGCGGTGCGATCGGTTTGGCCGCCGGAATCCGCTACATCGAGAGGATTGGACTGGACAGAATCGAGAAGCAGGAGTACAAGCTCGTTAAGAGGACCACCGAAGGCCTCGATGAGCTCGAGATTCCATGGTACGGGCCGCGCAATTTGAAAAAGCACGCAGGTGTTGTCAGCTTCAACGTGCCACCGCTTCATCCACACGACGTCGCGGCCATACTCGACGACCACGACATCATGGTTCGCTCGGGCCACCACTGTGCGCTGCCCGTGATGAAGAAACTGGGAATAAACGGGACGGTGAGGGCATCGTTCCACGTCTACAACAGCATTGAAGAGGTCGAGACCTTCCTGAGCGTTATGGAAGAGCTCGTGAGGAATCTCAGGGAGTGACCCGACCCTTTTTCTATTTCTCCGCAAACGCATGCCAAGGCGGCTTGAAAAAGAGAAAAATAACTTCATCCGCTTATTTTCATCCACAGCTCCTCCACCTGCGAAACAGGTCTGATCTCCCTGCCTTCAAGGCTTTCTATGATAAAGCGCTGGTCATAGGGTATAACGACATCGGGTTTAACGGGGAGCTTGTCCTCTATGCCAGGCAGGGCCTTGTTGAGAACCAGGACGTGCTTGAGACCGAGGCTCCCGGCCAGACCCTCAATCTTCTTTGACAGTTCGAGAGACTCGGCCGAAGGCTCGGCAACGTCTACGATGACGTCAACGTACCTGTCAATACCCCTTCCAAAGTGCTCTATTCCAGCCTCAGTATCAACGATGAGTACCTCGTTGTCATCCAGATTTATACCCTCAAGGAGCTTTCTGGCAAGGAAGCCGTAGGGACAGGCACAGCCCTCTTCTGCTTCCTCTATCTTACCTATGGTCAGAACGGCGAGGTTGCCCTTCCTTGCGAGTATTTCCCCCGGAATGTCATCAAGGGTCCAGTTGAAGAGCTCCTCGTCGAGCTCTCCCTTACCCTCCGCCGCCATGAGAATCTTTGCTCCCCGTCTGCCACCCAGATGCTCAGCCAGAGTCTTAACCTTCGGCAATCCAAGCATCCTGTAGAGACCCGGGTTAGATTCATCGGCGTCGATTATCAGGACCCTGTAGCCCTTATCCTCCAAGTATTTACCGAGCATGGCCGTTATGGTGCTCTTCCCACAGCCACCTTTACCGCTGACGAGAATCTTCATTCGTATCACCAAACGCAAAAAAAGTAACACAATTTAAAAGGTCTTTGGTTCAGCTCTTTATGACCCGCACCATCTTCTCCATCCACGGACTCACGCGCACCTTTATGTAGCCAGTCAGCTTTTCGTCCACGTCTCTGTCACCAGTGTAAACCCTGATAATCCCGTCCCGTATCTTTGAGGGCAATGCCACAACGATTATATTCTCCTTGGGGATTCTCCTCAGCACCTCCGCCGAGAACTGCTGATTGCCCCTGCCGAACAGGAAGCCGAGGCCGCCGATGACGGTAACAACTATCTTGGGGTTCTTATCGACGAACTTAAGGAGGTCTTTTTCAGCCGCATCCTTCACAAGAAGCCGGGCCTTTCCGTCCTTAACTTCAATGACGTCCACGCCTAGGAGGGTTCCATCAATGCCAAGATTATCTTTGATGCGTTTTATCGTCGAGCCGGCACCGAGGAAGTAGATCCCATCGCTTTCGAGGATTTCCTCGGCCAATGCCTCGGCTATTGCTTCAAGCTCCTCTCCTTCATCCAGAGGGGTGGCCTCCTTGCTCCCCTGCACAAGGGTCTCGACACACGGAACGAGGGCTTTGCCGTAGTGTCTCGGCTTTACTTCATCATGCCTGTAGGCCTCTTCGTCGAGGTCCATAACTTCTCTCTCGACGATTCGAGCATTTCCTCTGATGAGCCCCACGATAATCTTTGCTGCGTTCTCTGGTGAGGTTGCGAATACTCCAGAATACATCTTCACCCCTGTCGGGATGCCGAGGATTGGGACTTCCTTTCCAACGGCGGAGTAAACGTCCCTCGCCGTTCCGTCGCCACCGGCAAAGACGATAAGTTCAACTTTCCCGAGCATCTCCCTGGCGAGCTTTTGGGTGTCTTCTGCGGTCGTATCCGGGAGCTTGAGCCCGCTAATTTCACGGTAGGAAACGTCCCTATGCCTGATAACACCAAAGGAAAAATTGAACTCCTCCAGCACTTCTTCGCCGAGGCCATCCGGGCCTGTGAGGAACTCAATTGAACGGGACTCTTCGTAATGAGACAGCTCCCCAAGAAAAAGCCTCACGATATCTTTAGCTATCGGCTTGGCCCCCCTCCTCACAGCCTCTTCGACAACCCCATCAGTTCCCTTCAGGGCCACCCTGCCCCCCATTCCGGCTATGGGGTTTATGATTAAACCGATCCTCATGGGCTCACCTCATGTACTTCCTCGCGAAGACCGTTAGGAACACAGCCCACATGAACATTCCGAATAGTGCCTCGACGGATGCAATAGCCCTACCAACTCCCACCGGGTGGTAGTCACCATAGCCGAGGGTCGTTGCAGTGACAACGCTGAAGTACTCATAGTCAAAGAACCCCATCGTCCCACTGAGGCCCTGGACGCTCTTAGTCAGGAAGAACAGAAGGGGAAAGAAAATGTTCACTGCGGCAAGCCACAGAAGTATGGGCCGCTTCCAGTCCGTTCCATATTTGCACGTCAGGTCAGCGAAGAGCCACTCGAATATTCCCTCCAGCTTTAGGAGGGCCTTTTTAAGACCCCTAACCCTCGCAGTTAGCCGCGCATGCCTCTTGGCGACCATCTCAAGGTAGTAGTATTCATCCGCACGTTCAAGGTCCCCGTTTCTCTCCCAGCTCGTCCTGGCGATGCGGTAGAATATCTCAGACATCCTCGGGTTGTTGAAGCGGCACTCCTCGACGACCACAAAACCCTCAACGTTGAGCTCAAGGGGCAGATGGGGGAGAACGGTTACGTTCCAGGTTGCATCGCCGTAGAAACTAACCCGCCGGAATATGAAGTTCCCCATCACGGTGACGTGGACGAACTCAGGAATCTTTATTCTGCCACCGAGCACCTCCGCGTGCCCGAACACGTGGAGATTCTCGAGAACAATCTGGCCGTGGAAGTGCCTCACGCTCAGCCTGACCTGCCTCTTAAAGCGCGCGGACTGGTCAAACTGGACGTCCCTGAGGACGAGGGCCGTTGCTTTGACGGTTCTCTCCGCGGAACTCGAGATCTTTATCCCGTGCTCTTCGAGGAGACGCTTCATGAGGGGATACCGGACGTTTATGCCTATCCTCCGTACATCCCTCAGGTTGGCTAGTTCTATTCTTCCTGTTGCTGTTTTTCTCTCACCGTATTCCTCTTCACCTTTCTCCGCCTTTCCGATGTACTCCGTCGAATTCAGCATGAAGTAGCGGACGCTGGAGTCCTTAATGTATATCGAGTTCGAAAATTTCACGCGGAGAATGTTGAGGCCGAAAATCCGTGAGCCGTGAACGAGGAGCGTTCCGACTTCACTCCCAAAGACCACAATCCTTCCAGCCGAAGAGTTGTAGAAGGTCAGCCCAGGAATGCTCACGTCATCGAAGAGCAACGTCTTGACGTGAGAGTTCTTGAAGACTATCGGCTTCTTGGCCCTGAAATCGCTTATCTTGACCTCGTAGAGGTAGACACCCTCAAAATACGTCTGGCCCGACTTTAACCTCTTCAGAAACGTCTCCTCCTTAATGTGCCTTATTTCATCCCCAAATAAACGCTCACCTTCCTCGTACGGTATGTGGAGGGCACAGTACTGGGAGCCTTCTAGAGCCTTTAGTCTACACTTCCTACCGTTCTCATATGTGTACTCGCACATAATCCTCCCGGATAAACTCGCTGTGGGAAGTAATTAAGGTTTTCTCCTGCTCCTCAGTGAACGCATGTAGAATTTCCTTCCGTTGTAGTCCAGTTCTATGAGCAGCCCCGCACTCAAAAGCTTCTCAACAGTGTCCCAGTCGGCGTTGGCCCTCCTAAGGAGTTCCCTAACTGCCTCTTCGCGCATTGGGTGGACGGCAGTGATGCTCAGCAGATCCTCTTCAATGTTCCCAGAGAATGCAAAAGCGTTCCCTTCATAGCCGATAAGATACTCAACGTGTTCATCTCCGAGAACTTCAGCGAATGCCTGGAATGCGCGGTTTATTGTCTCTTCATCAGCGGGTCTTACCCATGACTCGGCCGGTGGCCTCGTGGGGATGGCTATGTAAGCTTTATCCGGCCTAAGTTCCTTCAAAAATTCGGCAAGCTTCCCAAACTCGTTTCCATAGTCGAGGTTGATGAGCATGGTCTCAGTAACGAGGGTTCCGTCGAAGCCGTCCCTAAACTCAAGCATTCCATTGAGTATTTTCTCAAGGCTCAGGCTCTTGTGGGGCCTGTCTATGCGCCTCCAGAGGGGTTCACTCACGGCGTCGAGCTTTAACGAAACGAAATTGAGCTGGGACAGTTCCTCCCTTACGTCCTCACGCCATATTAGCGATGAGTTCGTGATTACCGCGAGCGGAATTCCAAGGTCTTTCAAAAGCTCTATTTCCTTCCCGAGGTTAGAGTCGAGGGTCGGCTCGCCGTCGGGCACGAAGGTTATATAGTCGATTCTCTCGCCCCTCTCTTCGGCGGCCTCAACCTTCTTGCGGACCTCCCCGAATATGAAGGAGGGCTCGTAGAAGGGCCTCCTCTCGACCTCCATCCTAACGGTTCTCCCAATCTGACAGTAGATGCAGGCATAAGAGCAGACTTTATCTGGAATATTGTTCACTCCGAGGCTCTTTCCTAACCGTCTCGAAGGGACCGGACCGAAGGCTATCATGTCACCACCCGAATTAGGTTAACCTAAAAGCGTATAAACTTTGCTCACGAGCGGAGCTTCCTGAAGTAAGCCTTCATCGCCGACCAGTTGAGGGCTATGTGGACGAATGACAGCCCGAAGAAGGCGAAGCCAAGGTAAGTATGGAGCGTATCCGCCAGATCAACGGGCAGGTTGAACCCAAGCTGGGCCGCGAGAGGACCAATGAGCAGAATAATTCCAGTTATCCCCGTAATCAGCCACAGGACGAAGAGCGTCAGCGAGACCCACATCCTCAGTTTATAGCTCATGGCACTACCCCCTTACAAACCTCTGGCCGTTTATGATTATGACGTCGGCCTTCAGCTCGCCATTTTCATAGCTCGCGAGGACTTCGACCCTCTCCCCAACGTGGAGAAGGAGAAGCATGTCCTTCCAAGTGTATTCAACCCCGTTTGGTCCCGTCCACCTGCCCCTCACCCATATCGCCTTCCCATCCACGACGAAGTAGCGATCGACCAAGTTGATCTCCTCGACGATGCCTGTGATGTTCATAGTCGTGATGTTGAACAGTTCCTCGGGATTCGTTGAAGTGGCATTGATGTTCTCTGGGGGCTGTCCAATGTAGAACTCAATGGTTACCCTCTCCTCAGTCCCGTAGGGACATCCAGTGCCGTATTTGAAAACGACATCGAGGGTGCCGTTGCCAAGAACTTTGACGGTGTACTGCTTAAACGCCGTGTAGGGGTCAAGAAGCTTAGTCTCAGTTTCGTTCACGATTTCAACGTTGTTGGGATTCTCGGTTATTATTTCCCAGTCCGAGTAGGGACAGGGCTGGGCGTGTTTGAACTTCACGGTAACATTGAGGATAACCTCCGTCCCAGGCTCAGGAACGTAGGCCTTCTCAGGGACAACGCAGAGGAGGTCAGAACCCTCATGGGAAACGGCGGAGCCAACATAGAGAACGCCGTTAGAAGAGAGCACCGAGGAGTCTTCAGAAGGAAGGGAAGTAGCGCTGGAAAGCCTTCCCTCTTCCCACCTAACCGCGAAGGGAAGGGCAGTGAACAGGATGCACAGGATGAAGGCCGCGATGAGTTTCCGTTCCATACATCGAAAACTTACATATGAAAGAGAATTTAAGCTTTTTGGTACAATTGTCCGTAAACGAAACACTGAGCGACTCGCTGGAGTACTGGCTTTTGCCAGAGGTCGACGCGGTAATGGCAAGTGCAACCTGCATCCTGAACGGAACCATCGACATGCTGCTTGACAGGGCTAAAAACGCCAGAATCTTCCTCTTGACCGGTCCAACAGGCCAGGTTCTTCCCGAGTTCTTTAAGGGCACAGGGGTAACACACATAGCCTCGATGAAGGTTGTGAACATCGAAAATGCAATACTCCAGCTGAAGCTTGGCTGCTTCAGGGGATTCTCCGACGAGAACGAGAAGTACGTCGTTGAGCCTTGATGGAGTTTTTTTCTTTTTTGTCGTTTCTTCCACACATATTCAATGAACAATTCTGAACATTATAGCCTTCTCCGCGTCACAAATCTTTTTAAACCAAAAGCGACTCCCGAAGGCTCCAAGGTGAGAAAATGAGTCAGAGAGTTTCGGTTGCGGTTAGAAACACAATGGTCTCGAACCGCTACCGCTACGTTCCCAAGATGCCGCGGTGGTTTTACTCCTTCGTGCCCTTCAAGGTAGCCACTGGTGGGAGCTCAGCCCTGGTCAGCCTGTATCTCCTTGAGCTTGGCGGGAACGCCTCGACCGTTGGCTTAACTTTCGCCCTTGCTAGTTTAGCCTCAATGCTCGGCGCTTTATTCTGGGGAAAGCTCAGCGATAAGACCCTGAGAAGGAAGCCCTTTATACTGCTCGGCTTCGCGAGCGTGCCAGTTTTCCTAACGCTCATGGCATTCGTCAAAACACCGGCTCAGCTCATAGCTGTAAACACTGTCTACGCATTCTTCCTTGCATCGACGCTCTCCGTACCGATAGCCCTAGTTTTAAGGAGCGTCAGAAAGCACAACTGGGACTACGGCATAGGGAAGTTCAACGAGATAAGCGGCTGGGGCTGGGTGCTCGGTCTGGTTCTCGGCTTCGGCCTGTCAAGGTTTCTCACGATTCCCCAGCTGTTCGTGGCTTTCGCCCTCCTCGGCCTGCCATCGGTGTTCATGGCCCAAAGGATGATACGCGAGGTCCCGATATACGTCAACAGGAAGGCGATACGGGCCTTCTGCAACTACGTTATCGAGAAGGCTCGCTACTTCCCGAGCTTCATCCTCCACACCAACTTCAGCCTTCCAAATGGTCTGAAAAGGTTCTACATCTCGTTCCTGCTCTTCTGGATAGCGGCAGGACTGTATTTCCCACAGGTTCCCGTGCTCCTTACGGAGAGCGGCTACACGAGGGAGCTCATCTACCTTGCCCTGATCGTCAACTCCACCATAGCAGCCCTCAACTACACCCGCGTCGGAATGAGCATGGGTGAAAACAAGGAAGGAACACTCAGAAAAGGCCTCCTTCTCAGGACGGGGGCGTTCGTGGCAATCACTGCCGGCGCGCTGGTCTCTCCAGCACTGTTCCCTCTGGCGTTCGCCTCATACGCTCTGGCTGGCTACTCCTGGACCTTCATAGGCGTCTCATCGACGGCCATAGTTAGTGAAAAGGCCGGTGAAAAGGAAAATGGACGCGCCATGGGAACCTACAACGTGATAAGCTCAGCAGGGTACATAGCCGGGAGTGCCCTCGGCGGATATGTCGTCTCGGCCTTCGGCTTTGGCATGACCTTTGGCCTCGGAGTGGCCCTTTTGGGTGGGAGCGTGCTGCTGCTGAGAAGGTAAAAAGGGCTGTAAAAAAGAGCTTCAGAACTTAAGAACTCTTGCGAGAACGATCAGCGGGTCCCAGACCGGGGCGAACGGTGGAGCGTAAGCCAGATCCGTGAAGAAGACATCTTTGGTTGTGAAGCCAGCCTGAAGCATCGCCGCGGCAGCGTCAATCCTCGGCAGTATCTCTGCACCCACCGCCTGAACGCCGAGCAGCCTGTTGGTCTCGTTGTCAACGACGCCCTTGAGGTGAATCTCCCTTCCGCCGGGGTAGTAGTGGGGCTTCGTCCTGGCCTTTATGACGGCTGTCCTGACATCGTAGCCCTCCTTTATTGCCTCAGCCTCGGTGAGGCCGGTCTTTCCAATCTCAAGATCAAGGAACTTGGTTATGCTCGTTCCCAGGACGCCGGGGAAGCTTATCTCCTTTCCGGCTATGTTGCTTCCAGCGACGTAGCCCATCTTGTTTCCTGCCGGGGCGAGCGGAATCCAGACGTGCCTGCCGGTTATTATGTGCCTTGTCTCTGCCACATCTCCGGCAGCGTAAACGTTCTCAACGCTCGTCTGCATCTTCTCGTTCGTCCATATGGCACCAGTCTCACCTATCTTCACTCCCAGCTGCCTTGCGAGCTCGGTGTTTGGCTTTATGCCCGTGGCAATTATTACGAGATCCGCTGGATATTCAGCGGTATCAGTTACCACTTTCTCGACCTTTCCATCGCCCTCTATGCGTATCGTCAGCTCCTGGAGGCGGAGGTTTAAATGCTTCCTAAGCTTCTCCTCGACGATGTCGGTTATCTCCTTGTCAAAGGTCTTTCTCAGAATCCTCTCGCTCCGCCCGATGAGTGTTACGTTCTTGTCCTGGGCGACGAAGGCCTCGGCCATCTCGAGGGCTATGTAACCCGTTCCGATGACGACGACGTTTTTAACGTCGTTCTTCTCAAGGTACTCCTTTATGGCGACGGCATCGGGCGGCAAATCTGCGGTGAAAACCCCCTCAAGCTCGGTTCCCTCTATGGGCGGAACTTGTGGCGAGGCTCCGTTGGCGAAAACCAAATAGTCCCACTCGTACGTGTGCTCTCCATCCTCCTCCCGAACCCTAACGGTTCCCTGCTCCACCTCGATGACCTCAGCCCTGAGGTGCAGGTCTATACCGCGCTTCTTGATGAAAACTTCTGGTGGATAGTGCATGAGCTTTTCCTTTGGTGAGATGCCCTCGACGACGTAGGGGACGCCACAGGGTGCATGGCTCACCCATTCGGTCGCCTCAAAGACCTTAACGTCCCACTCGGGCTTAAGCCTCTTCACGCGAGAGGCTGCGCTCATTCCGGCGGCACCACCACCTATGATAACGACCGTCTTTCTCTCCATGAACACCACCAAAAAAGGTTCAAAACCACTGGTTAAAAAGGTTGGCGGGACAAAAGCGGGTCATTCCATTCTCCGCAGGAAGTACTTTCTACCCTTCACCTCGACCATCCTGTAGACCTCGCCCTCTCTAAGCTCTATCCCGGGCTTTTCAAGCTCATAGGTCTCGTAGGTCTCCATGTCCATGAGCTGAACCTCGTTCGGAGTTATGCTCGTTACCATGGCCTCGCTCTCCTCGTGATCTGCCCAGTCTATGCCGTCCCTCTTCACGGTCTTCCAGTCTCTGTGCTCGCTTTCGTTGGTCGAGAGGTTCCTGAGACTCATTCCCCTGCCGTCAACCTTCTCGACCTCGTAAACGTTGCCATGCTTATCCTCGACTATGTCCCCCTTCTGGAACTTCGGAATTCTCACACTGACGCTCGTGCGGTAAACTTCCCTGCTCGTCTGTCTGTCCACTCCAACGAGCTCGTAGGCCTCGCTTATGGTTCCGCCGAAACGCTCCTTTATGGCCTGGGCGAGCTTTCTGGCACTTGAGGTAGAGCCCATGTAGAAATCGAGGCCCTCCTCCTTCTCTATGGTGTCCTGAATGAAGCCCATCCTGTCCTTGCGCATTATCTCATCGACCTTCTCCTCAACGAGCTTCCCAATGACCTTGCGCTCCTCTTCCGTCAGGGGCCTACCTTCGGCGCGGACCTGGAGGATGGCCTCAAAATAGCCGCCAAGGAACTTCTGACATCGAGGGCAGACGGTCTGGCGGACGTAGACAGTAACGTACTTCGTCTCATCGTGGAGCTCGTGCTGGAGCTCGTGTATTCTGGCCTTAACGCGAACCTCGTAGGTTATTATAGCAGGGAAATACTCGATGTGCCAGTCCACCGGCTGGAAAGCCACAAGGGCTCCCCCGACCGGGAGTTCTTCAACCTCCTCGAGCTCTTCCATTGAAACTACTTCAAAGCTCCTCACGCGTTCATCGAGGGAATCCCCAAGCTCCTCAAGGAGAGCACTGTCAGCAACTTCGAAAATAAGCTCCTCAAGCTCGTAGGTGCTTGGATCAACCCAGACTCCCCTTTTCTTGTAGCTTCCGCAGTTCTGGCACAGCTCTGTGTTTATCTCTCCTTCCATGAGGAGAACCGGATTCTCCTTCCGGAAGCATACCTGGCAGAGGCCCTCGATGAGGGGACCCCCCTCCTCCTCACTTATCCCGCAGCGGTAGCAGAAGCGTTCACTCATGGCCATCACCACTTCATCTTCGCCATCTGAGCGTGGGGTACTCCTTCAATCCGCAAAACGCGATTTTCGTCGACGTAGCCCAGCTCTATGGCCTTCCCCACGCACCTCTCACCGACTAGATTGGCTATCGTCGCCTCCTCGAGGAGCTCCTCTAAGGTGTCGAGCTCAACGAGTTCGCCCTTGTAAAAGCGCTCCTTTACCTCTAATTTGAGCTCCCCCTCTCGGAAGGTTTTCCCCAGGAGCTCCTTGTCGCAGGCGGCCAATAAAACCTCCCCTTGAACGCGATAAACTTTGATGTATATCATGAGCGTCACCAGTTGGAGAAAAGCGCGGCAGTTTAAAAGCATTGGGTAGAAAAACTAAGGGAAAGAAAGAGGGCATCAGCCCTCAGAACCTTCGAGTTCCTTAATAGCCTCCTCGAGTATCTTGTAGGCCTTGAGGATGTTGAGGTAGGCATTCCTGACGTACGGAAGTGCTGCGACGGCGAGGCTCTCCCTCATCGGGTTCATGTACTTCTTGCCCTCCTCGTAGTAGCTGTCGGCGAGCTCCTTGTAGTACATGGCCTCCTGGAGGGTCTCGTTGTCGACGCCAAGCTCAACTGCCTTCTGGTAGAGTGGGTCGAACTTCTGGTCGTACCTCCAGTAGAGCATGTACCAGACGTAGTTCCAGGTGCTGACTATGTAGCGGGCGGTCTTGTACTCGATGGTAACTGTAACCGGGGAGGCATACTGGACCTCGATTACTAGGTATATTGCGTTGTTACCCATAGTGGTGTAATAGCTGAGGACGTGGTCACCGCTGACTGTGACGTACTGGGTATCAATTGGGAGAGTGACGATGAGATAGGCAGTGTATCCACTTGGACCATCTGCGATTATCGTCATTGTCGTAGTCTCTACACTCACATCCGTTATGGTCCCACTGCCAATCGCGATAAATGGCTCGAGATCAGTTGAGCTGAGGACTTCGCCTGGAGCAATGTCCACAACATTGTATGTCAGCGTCTTTGATAGTGGCACATATCCTTCTCTCTCGATGGTGACTTCAATGTCGTGCTTGCCAATCTCCAGCATATCTGGATCAAGATCGAGCTGGAGCCTGCCTTCTTCGTCAGTGAGGCCGTAGTATTCTCCATTGATGAAGACCGCCGCTCCTGGGACGGCAACTCCCGTCAGGGCGTCCTTGACGATTATAGTCGGGCTCTCCATACCGAGCGTGAGGTCGGTCTTCTCAAGGCCGACTGCGAATGATGAACCTCCGATTCTAACGAACATTGGGACGCTGAAGAACTCAACTACACCGTCCTCCATGTACGGCTCGTTGAGAAGGAACCCAACGAGGCCTATGTTGACACCTGGATAGACCTCTTCATTGGCGTTAAGCACGAGGGTTATGTTCGATATATCTCCTGGGGCAAGGTAGATGCTGTCGTCGTAGCTTCCAAGGTAGCCGTCCCTAAGGGCGTACTTCGTGAGCATGAAGTTAGTTTCGCCGCTTGGAACACTCCATCCATAGACGCTGATTGTGTAAACTCCAGGAGTCGGGTCTTCGATGTCAATGGCCTCGTTGGAAGTTGGAGATTCACTTGAGTACACCTCGCCATCTGGGGTTATCACATAAAGGTCAAGGTCAGCCTCGGGGTCTCCTGGGTTGCCTATCTCAACGTGGAACTGCAGGGTGCCGTTCGGCACAGTGTACTGCTCAACGTACCATGCCCGATCACCAACGTTCCTGATGCTGGAGTTGTATGGACCAACACCGATGGTGAGGACAGTGGCGTTTATTGCAGCGTAGAGGTTTTCGATAGTGTAGTTGAATATTACAAGTCCTTCATTGTATGGAACTAACGGAACGTAGTCTCCAGACTTCACACCGTAGAGGGTGACGTTGAAGTCAATCTCAGCCTGCTGCGGGCTCGCGAATACGTCCCAAACCCAGGAGTTGAAGTAGTCATTGGAGGAGTATATCTCCCAGATTCCTCCGGAGGGATACTCTATATATCTCCTGTCCCTTGGGCCTCCCATGTCCCAGTAGTAAGTACAGTTGTCGCTGCTCGGCATGTCTGGACCAACGGTTCCAATGAACATGTAGTACATTCCATCGGGGTCGTAAACAAAGCTGGCCACATCCACACCGGTTCTCTGGTAGACCTCAATGTCAATCAGCTGGGCATCACTCGGCACGTTGAAGAGGAGCCTCCTCTCGTTGGCGATTCCTTCCTCTCCGGGGCTTACGGTGAGGGCCTCGCTGATTCTGTAGCCATTGTCAGCGGTGAACTCGTAGGGAACGACGATGGTAATCGGGGCCCTCATGTCGATTATCTTTGTAGTCGGGTCGTCGCCGATTATCATGGCCTCGTGGACTCCTGGGGCAAGGGTCTCATTGAAGTAGTACGGCGTCGTGAAGAACAATGTAGTTATGTCATTAGCAGGGACTACAATAGAAGTCTTGGCTACTCCGTCCAAGAGCTGGGTGAGGTTGTCGTTCATGGATATATACGGCGCAAGCTCTCCCTCAACGCTCAGGTCGATGGTTATGTTGCTGTCACTGGGGTTGTAGATGGTAATGAAGCCTATTGGCTCATCGTACCTAGCAACCATAGCTAGGGTGTAATCAGTAATGGAGTATTGGGCTGAAACGTTGTAGTACCAGTCGATTGGGAACCACATAAACGGATAGCCATACGGGGTAGTTTCATCTTGGTACTCCTCCCTCGCGACGCTGTTCCTGGCGTAGTAACCGGAGTATACGAGTGGTGACTCCTCAACGGTGTCAAAGGTACTAAGAACCTCCCATGCACCTGTGACGTTGAGGAAGCCAGCTCCCTGATCGATGACGCTCTGATTCAACGGCACGGCTCCCCTGACGAGGGCATCCTCGAGCATGTCAGGGGTCGGCTTTGCCCCGTAGGTCTCCTCGTAGGCGTTTATGAGGAGCGCGAGGGCACCACCTACATGTGGTGCTGCCATGGAGGTTCCGCTCATGTACTGGTAGGGAACGTCGTTTATGTAGTAGAGTTCCACCAATGGCATGGCGGACATTACATTGGCACCAGGTGCAAGTATTGTCGGCTTGAACTGACCGACCTCGTTAGGACCCCTTGAGCTGAAGGTGGTGACAACGGCATAGTCAGTAATTTGGTCAACTGGGAAGCCCTCAACAGAGACATTGCACTCGGAGGCTATGTACTGGTACTCTGGAGTATAAATGACATTCTCGTTGAGCCACTCCATCCTGAGCTTCTCAAGGGCAGCACCTACGGAAATGGCGTTAAAGGCAACACTCGGGTCACCAACACTGTTTATTCCCGGACCCTCGTTTCCAGCAGATATCGAGAACGGTATGTCGAACTGGTCGGCAACCCAGTTGAGGACTATGTCATCGGGCTGGTCACCGACTTGGAACAGAGGCTGTCCTCCAATGCTCATGCTGACGACGTCGGCCTCATCCCCGGTGTTTGGAATGCCATCGGGTCCAAGGGCCGCAGTGACGAAAGCGTCAATGAGGTAGCTGGTGAGTATTATTCCCAAGAAGTCGGTACCGACCTTAATTACCATGAGCTGAGCGCCGGGGGCCATTCCCTTAATCCAGCCGTTGGCGGCTATGGTTCCTGCGACGTGGGTACCATGGTCACCCATGTCATAGCCGAGTATCACCCAGTTTCCGTTTGGATCAAGCTCTGAAACAACGAAGTCCTTCTTGATTCCGAGGGTCTCGTTCCAGACCCAGGCGCCTACATTGTCAGGACCTGGGTTAACCCTGTAGAGGGTGAGGGGCTTCTCGTCGGCGAAGCTTCCGTCGTTGTCGGTGTCGATGTAGACGAGGTTGTATTCGCCGGCGGTCTCGTTGTCGACCACGAGGATAGCTCCAGCCCAGGGATCATAGTGGAAACCATCGTAGGGGTCCATATACGGATTGTTGTAGAAGTCACCGTCAAGCTCAACGCCCCACTCTTCAACGTGACCGATGTGGTAGACGCCGCTCTTCGACGAAGCATCGTTTGGAAGCTCGAAAGTCATGCCCATATAAACAACGGTTCCGTTAGTGGCCTCAACCTCGGTGGAAGTGTCAAACCATCCCGAGGCAGGCTTGTCGGGTATCCCGAAGTAGTAGCTCAGCAGCCAAGTGTCAGTTACGTCGATGTAGTCCTTAATCTTGGGTTTTCCGTCGGTGGTCCAGAGGAGGTCCGGGTGACCTGGATCAACACCCGTGTCTATAACGGCAACAGTAACGTTTCTTCCATCAAAGCCGAGCTGCCACATCTGCTTAGCGTATGTGCTCTCAACGCTAACGTTGGCGAGTCCCTGTGCCTCTTCTATAGTGAGAGTAACATTGCCAAAGAAGAAGTTTGGTTTAAGGTCGTCATCTTCAGGTTTTGGCGGCTCAATTTTGTATATCTGATCAAGCCAAACCCTATCTATAACCTTGCTCTTGTAGAGAAGGCCCATGTCATTGACATCAACGGCAACCGCTACGAGACGGAGGTAATCAAAAGTCTTACCAATAATAAAACCCTCTCTAGCCAAATCTTCGGCAGTATAGCCATCTTTAAGGTGAACTACTAAGGGCACTACGTCCCATCCTTTAGCTTTGGCCTGGACAAAAGCCTCTATAACTGACTTTGGAACGTATGGGCCGTCCTGGACAACATTTACCTCAGTGTGCTCAACGGGCATTTCTGATGTTACCGTGCCTAGTGTAGCCACTGGAACGGATATTGCCGCTGGTACCACCGATAGTAGCATCACTACCACGACTAAAAGGCTCAAGGCCTTTTTATTCATCATGACACCTCCCAATCGTAATGTTCATCTATACTGTGAAGGTCACACAGATATAAAGATTTCGTTCTACGGAGTAACCACAAAGCCTCTACTAACCATGAAACACCAATAGTGACCCTTTTTGGGCATTAAACTCTCGTTTATCACTCCATTAAAACTGAAAGTGAATCTAGTACAGAGTGATGTGACGCCCATACGTTCCTCAGAAACCACCTTAACTCAGATAAGAACAACAATCACTCCTCCAGAAACAGCAGTGCCCCCAGAAGGAATATCAGCAGGAAAGCGTCGATTCCAGGATCGAGGGCATATACCATAATGGCAAGCACAAATGCAAAACTTTTTGTGTTTTTCTCACTCTCCCTCAGAAGGAAACCTAACAAAAAAGCCTCCAGAAGTCCAAAAAATCCAAAATCGGCAATTGCCTGTCCGAAAAAGAAGTACGTGTAGTTGCCGCTCGCCCCAAAGAGCCCGGCAATCATATGCCTCGGATTGTTGCTGAATAGCAGATTCCCATGGAAGATGCCAGTCGGAAGGGAAAGACGAACCAAGTTATGAAACACTAAGAAAGTAAAACCAATCCTAATCAGAATTGCTTCGATGCTACCGCTGAGCCATATCACCAAAAGGCCTAAGAGGAGACCACCCCCTAGGGTTTTGGTATCAACTCTGAAAATCCCACGAGAGTACAGGTCAAAGACGTAGGCGAGGTACATCAGCACTATAAGGGAGCGGAACGTTCCGAGGAAGAAGATGAAGGTAAAGATCAGGAATAGTAGAGTCTTCACTTTGGTGCTGGTGTCTGTGTACACAATGCTGAGGGCCCCCAAAAGCGCAGAAAAGACAAGCGGTCCAACCAGCTCATACCTCAGGTGTTTCTCAAATAGAGGAACACCCACGGCCAGATAAAGACCAACCGGGATAAGAAGGGCAATAACCAAAGCATGAACTGCAAATCTGTTGTACACATTGATACGGAGACAGTAAGCCACAATGAGCAGGGCGGCCAACAGCGGGCCGAGGGGATATTCAAGGAATGAGAGCACGAATATTCCCAGAGCGTAGAACCAAGGATTTACCTTGAATCTGGTTGAATAACCGAGGGCAAATACTGCAAAGAACGCCAGAGCATAAACCACGCCTAACAGTAGCATCGAGGGAGAAAGGCCCCTAGCATAAATCAGCCCCCTCAGCTCGCTGTCAAAGTAGTTAGAATACAATGAAAGGAACAGGTAGCTGAAAAACGCGAGGCTAAAAATTTTTAACCCCCTCACTTTACCACCAACTAATGTTAAAGCGGGAGTTTAAAAGATTTAAGGGGTGCAGGTGGGATGAAAATCCGAACTGAGAAGCTTTATCTTTCCATGATTCTCATCGCGTCCTTCATCGTGAGATTGATACCCCACAGAACCCTTCTGTTGGCCACATACGACGAGTATCTCCACAGAGATATAACGATAAGACTTGCCAGCCAAGGTTTGAGTGCCATCTCAAAGGATATACCCTCCCTCTTAGGTCTGAGGGCATACAGCTATCCCCCGCTGTTCCACATAATCGGAGCTGCCCTTTACAGACTCTTCCCTTCGGACTATGTGTTTTTCATGCTGCCCCCGATTTACGGCACCATAGCGGTGTTTGGCTTTTACCTCGCCTTTAAGGAGCTCATGGAGGACGAAAAGCGTGCCCTCCTGGCTACTTCATTGCTCGCCTTCGCCCCGAACTTCATATACAGAACTGGCCTCTACATCCCCGAGAACCTCGGACTGGCAATGTTCTCCTTCAGCCTGCTGTTACTGATAAAGTTCCTGAAGACCAGGCGTCTCAAGTATCTGATAGTCCTCGGCGTTCTGCTTGGGGTGTACATGCTCACTCACAGGGGATGGGTCTTCTTCCTTATGGCCGCGTCAGTAATCATTCTCTCATACATCTGGCCGATAATAAAGAAGAACCTGCACTACTTCATCGCGCTGCTCATCCTGGCGTACATAGCGTACCTCAAGATTGATTTTATCAACTCCCTCGTGGCAGACTTCTTCCTTAGGCTCCAGAAGACGGAAGTCAGCTTCTTAGGCTACTTCAAGTGGATAGGGGTCATACAGCTAGTCTTCGGCGCCCTCGGGACAAAGTACTACCTTGAGAGAGACCCGATAAGAAGGGGCTTCGCCCTCTGGGCCTGGGCCTTCATGTTCGCGGGGGGAATATCCTTCAGGTTCAGGGATCCCTACGCCACCATTCCACTCGCGGCGATGTCGGCGGAGTTCCTAATCGACGAGGTCTTCCCAAGGGTTGGCCCGCTGTTAAGAAACGCACTCAGCGATATCAGAGGCATTGGCTCAAAGTGGGTAAAGAACGTTTCCACCAAGAAGGGCCTCGCAACCGCGGTTATTGCACTGATGCTCTTTGTGCCCCTCGCCCAGGGAGCGTACAGCGCTTTCAGATACATCAACCCGCCGACCGTTAGCGACAAGGAGGCCTACCAGTGGATAATCGACAACACTCCCGAGGACGCCACGATACTCGTCTGGTGGGACATGGGATACCTCATCATCGGAAACACCCACAGGAAGGACGTCGTCATCTGGAAGAAGGTGTATCAGGGCTTCTTCGGAGAGGCACCAACCGCGATGGAGGCGAGCCAGGCATACAACGACCACGTGGTGATGTTCAGTTCCAACCAGAGGGAGCGCGTCTATTTCCTCATGAAGAAATACAACGTGAGCTACATATTCGTGGATAAGACGAGACTGAGCTACGGCCTCATAAAATACGGTCTCATGGAGTACGCACCCTACGATACCCACTTCAAGCTCGAGTTCTGCAACGGCAACGCCCAGATATACCTCTTCATTCCGGAACCAACGCTTCAGCCAGTAGACATGTTCCCGCTAAACTACACTGGAACCTATGAGCCTCTCGTAAGCTTCCTGGAGAAGTTCTGGACCGGCTACAACTACGCCGACTTCGATGACCGCTACAAGGCCTACTTCAACCTCAACGGCTGGATGGTGGAGCTTTACAGCAGGCTCTATGAGAAGACGGGAGATGAGGCATTCAAGGAACGCACCGACTGGCTCCTCAAATGGCTTTCGTACAAACAGATGGACAACGGAGCCTTCCCGTGGGGGGTTCCACCAAACGACTTCACGCTTTACACTTCGTACACCCTTGAACCGCTGAAGAACTTCACCTTTGAGGGCAAGGAGAAGTCCTTAGACCTGCTCAAGAGCAGGGAAAAAGAAGACTACTTCATGACAACGCCAACAGACGAGAAAGGGGGCCTTGTAACTAACGCCATGATGTTACCAGTTTACAAAGAGCTTGGAATACTCAACGAGACCACCGAAAAGAACATCCTCAGAGAAATCCTGAACGAGCAGAGGGGGGACGGTAACTGGAACGGTAATTTAGGAACAACGATAGCGATAGCATCGAGCCTCGCCCGCTACTACCAGCTGACTGGAAACGAGACAGTTTTAGAAGCCGTCAAGAAAGCCGCCGAATGGCTGAAAGACCAGCAGGATGAGACCGGAAAGCTCAAAGCGGAGAAGTTCGACTACGCATATTCCCGCGCCACCTATGCCCAGATGGTTTATATATACCACGTCGCTGGACTAACAGAGGAAGAGGAGATCACACTTAAATTCATCTTTGACACCTTCAACCCCAACAGGGAAGTCCACCCGCTGGACACAGTCATAACCATATACCGCTACTTCGGCTATGCATACGGACCCGACAAAGCAATTGAGATGCTAAACAATCTGCTCAGGCTTCACCCAATGGTGAAGTTTGAGTAACCTTTTTATTCCAATTTTGGTACCGTGACACCAATGGAGTCCCATAAAATGATGAACATTGGTGAACAGCATAAAGAAGAATTAGGCTAGCCTTATTCCACCAATGAGCACATTTGGCGTTTTTATCATTTCTGTACTCCAGCGAACATCCTTGGATAGTTAATTTTAAATATAAACTCTCGATATATCACCCGCAGTAAGCAACTGCGGTAAACCACTTTGGAGGGGATTTGGATGAGTGAATACAAGTTTATAAAGTGGTTTGAAGAGCTCGGAAAGAAGGATGTTGCCCTTGTTGGTGGAAAGGGTGCAAACCTTGGTGAACTTACCAACGCTGGTATTCCAGTTCCACCTGGATTCTGTGTTACTGCTGAGGCCTACAAGTACTTCGTTGAGAACGTCCGCGTTGAGGATGGTAGAACCCTTCAGGAGTGGATTATAGACATAATCGCCCAGACTAACGTTGATGACAGCAAGCAGCTCCAGGAGAACACCGCCAAGATAAGAGAGAAGATCATCTCCATGGAGATGCCAGAGGATATAGCCAAGGAGATTGTCGACGCCTACAAGAAGCTCAGCCAGCGCTTCAACAAGGACGCCGTTTACGTTGCCGTCCGCTCTTCTGCCACCGCTGAGGACCTTCCGGAGGCTTCCTTCGCCGGCCAGCAGGAGACCTACCTCGACGTCTACGGCGAGGACGACGTTCTCGAGAAGGTCAAGCGCTGCTGGGCCAGCCTCTGGACTGCAAGGGCCACCTTCTACAGGGCCAAGCAGGGCTTTGACCACAGCAAGGTTTACCTCTCAGCAGTCGTCCAGAAGATGGTCAACAGCGAGACCAGCGGTGTCATGTTCACCGCCAACCCGGTCACCAACGACAGGAGTGAGATAATGATCAACGCCGCCTGGGGCCTCGGTGAGGCCGTCGTCAGCGGTGCCGTTTCTCCGGACGAGTACATCGTCGAGAAGGGCACCTGGAAGATCAAGGAGAAGTACATCGCCAAGAAGGAGATAATGATCGTCAGGAACCCCGAGACCGGTAAGGGAACCGTCACCGTTAAGACCGCCGAGTACCTCGGCCCAGAGTACGTCGAGAAGCAGGTCCTCACCGACGAGCAGATACTCGAGGTCGCCAAGATCGGTGCCAGGATCGAGGAGCACTACGGCTGGCCACAGGACATCGAGTGGGCCTACGACAAGGACGACGGCAAGCTCTACATCGTCCAGTCCAGGCCGATTACGACCCTTAAGGAAGAGGTTAAGACGGAAGAGGCCGAGATGACTGAGGAGATGAAGGTTCTCCTCAAGGGTCTTGGAGCCTCACCGGGCATTGGTGCCGGTAAGGTTGTCGTCATCTTCGACGCGAGTGACATAGACAAGGTCAAAGAGGGCGATGTCCTCGTCACCACCATGACCAACCCGGACATGGTTCCGGCCATGAAGAGGGCCAGCGCTATCGTCACCGACGAGGGCGGTAGGACCTGCCACGCTGCCATCGTCAGCAGGGAGCTCGGTATTCCGGCCGTTGTCGGTACCAAGGATGCTACCAAGGTCCTCAAGGACGGCATGCTCGTTACCGTCGACGGTACCAGGGGTGTCGTCTACGAGGGCATAGTCAAGAGCCTCGTTAAGGGCGAAGAGGAGAAGGCCGCTGGCGGTCAGGTAGTTGTCGCCGGTGCTCCGCTCATCACCGCCACCGAGGTCAAGGTCAACGTCTCGATGCCTGAGGTCGCCGAGAGGGCCGCCGCCACCGGCGCGGACGGAGTTGGTCTCCTCAGGGCCGAGCACATGATCCTCGGAATCGGTGCCCACCCGATCAAGTTCATCAAGGAGGGCAGGGAGGAGGAGCTCGTCGAGAAGCTCGTCGAGGGTATCAGGAAGGTCGTCGAGGCCTTCTACCCGAGGAGGGTCTGGTACAGGACCCTTGACGCCCCGACCAACGAGTTCCGCGAGCTCCCAGGTGGCGAGGACGAGCCAGAAGAGAGGAACCCGATGCTTGGCTGGAGAGGCATCAGGCGCGGTCTCGACCAGCCGGAGCTCCTCAAGGCCGAGTTCAAGGCCATCAAGAGGCTCGTTGACGAGGGCTACGACAACATCGGTGTCATGCTCCCGCTCGTCAGCCACCCAGAGCAGATCAGGAAGGCCAAGGAGATAGCCATGGAGGTCGGCCTCATTCCGCACAAGGACGTCGAGTGGGGCGTCATGATCGAGACCCCGGCCAGCGCCCTCATCATCGAGGACCTCATCAAGGAGGGCCTTGACTTCGTCAGCTTCGGTACCAACGACCTCACCCAGTACACCCTCGCCATCGACAGGGACAACGAGCGCGTCTTCAAGCTCTACGACGAGAAGCACCCGGCCGTTCTCAAGCTCATCGAGAACGTCATCAAGGTCTGCAAGAAGTACGGCGTCGAGACCAGCATCTGCGGCCAGGCCGGCAGCGACCCGAAGATGGTCAAGCTCCTCGTCAGGATGGGTATCGACAGCGTCAGCGCCAACCCGGATGCCGTCGAGCTCGTCAGGAAGACCGTTGCCAGGGAAGAGCAGAAGCTCATGCTCGAGGCCGCCAGGAAGAGGCTCTTTGAGTGAACCTCTTCGAGCAGCGCTCTGCGCTTCCTTCTTTTCTATCTCATTTGACTTGACGCATTCTCCGGTTTCTTGAAACAGGGGATGGATTCTTTATCCATGGCAAGGCTTTTATATTAGCGTTTCGACACCCGTTTGATTGACATGGACGGTGACAGAAGGGACAAAATAGACGCGATGAGGCAGCAAATCGTCGAGGGGCACGTGGAGAAGACTCTCATCAAGTTAGCTTCTCCGCTCATCATCAACAACCTAGTGCAGGTTCTTTACAACCTCACGGACACCTTCTGGCTCGGTAAGCTCGGCAGGGAAGAGCTCTCTGCACCAGGAACCGCATGGCCCCTCGTGTGGTTCTTCATGAGTATAGGAATGGGCTTCGCCATAGCGGGCTTTGCCTTCGTGAGCCAGTACGTGGGAGCCAAGAGGTACGACGAAGCAAACAGGGCGGCTGGTTCCCTCTACTCCCTCATGATGATATTCTCCGCCATTGTGGCGGTCGTCGGTGTTCTGATAGCGCCTCTGGCGATGGATTTCATGAATGTCACGCCTGAGGTGTATGACTATGCCCTGAGCTACACGAGGATAGTCTTCATCGGAATACCATTCTCCTTTACGCTCTTCGCTTTCAACTTCCTCCTGAGGGCTATAGGAGACACTAAGACGCCGATGAAGATAAACGCATTCACGGTCTTCCTCAACATAGTCCTCGACCCGTTTCTGATCTTCGGCTGGCTGGGCTTTCCAGCCCTCGGCGTCGTCGGAGCGGCTGTGGCCACGATGGTCTCAAACAGCATCGGTTCGCTCATAGGCGGCTACCTGCTCTTCAAGGGCAGGGTTGGAATCCACCTAACGCTGGAGAGCCTGAAGCCACACTGGGACTTCTACAAGCGTATCTTCAGGGTAGGCATTCCGTCAAGTGTTGGCTTCTCCACGGATGCCCTAGGTTTCGTTGTGCTTACAAGGATTATATACGGTTACGGAACTGTGGCCTTCGCAACGTACAGCATAGCCAACAGGCTGATCAACTTCATGTTCGCCTTTGCCAACGGCATAAGCCAGGCCATGGGTACGATGGTAGGTCAGAACGTTGGGGCAGAGAAGTACGAGAGGGCCAAGAAGATAGCCGAAAAAGCGATGCTCATCAACTTCATAATCCTGAGCGCTGGAACGGCCATAGTCATCGTTTTCAGGCCGCAGATATTCGGCTTCTTCATAAAGGATCCAGAGGTTTTAGCGGAGAGCGTCAAGTTCGTGAAGTACTTCGCGGTCTCGCTGCCCTTCTTCGGCATACTCTCCGCGGTAAGCAACGTCTTCCAGAGCGCTGGCCACACTAAGAAGGCCATGGTGCTTGGCATGATAAGGCTCTGGATCCTGAGAATTCCCCTCGCTTACGGTCTCGGACAGTTCCTGAATGACACCATCGGCGTCTGGCTCGGTATGGGGCTGAGCAACATCCTCAGCGCACTGTTTGCCCTCGCCTGGTTCCTCCGGGGGAGCTGGATGAGAAAGATAATAGAAAAAGCACCATAACCCTTTTATATCAGCGTTTCGATTGCCGTCTGATTGAATATGAGGGACTCCAAAGTTCAGAGGACGCGCGAGGAAATTCTCCACGGGCCCATTGAGAAGACGCTTCTGTCTCTCTCGCTTCCGCTCATAATCAACAACTTAGTGCAGGTTCTGTACAACATCACCGACACATTCTGGCTCGGCAAGCTTGGAAGGGCAGAACTCTCAGCTCCAGGAACTGCCTGGCCTATGATAGGAACCCTTATGGCCCTCGGCATGGGCTTTGCCACGGCAGGCTTTGCACTCGTCGGGCAGTACGTAGGGGCCGGGAGATACAAAGAAGCGAACAGAGCTGCGGGTTCACTCTACTCCCTCGTGCTAATCTTTGCCACCTTTGTCGGGATATTCGGCTACTTCGCGACACCCTATGCACTCCGCTTCATGCACGTTTCAGTGAGTGTCTACCCATATGCTTTGAGCTACACGAGGATAATATTCCTCGGCATACCCTTTGCCTTCACCAGCTTTGCCTTCAGCTTTCTCCTAAGGGCCGTCGGTGACACCAAAACACCGATGAAGCTCAACCTCCTGACGGTGGCCGTAAACATAGTCCTCGACCCCATCCTAATATTCGGATGGTTCGGCTTTCCTGAAATGGGGGTCACTGGAGCCGCCCTAGCCACGATAACAGCTAACAGCATTGGCTCACTCATAGGTGCCTACTTGCTCTTCACTGGTAAGGTTGGCGTGCACCTCACTCCGGAGAACCTCAAACCGGATTTGGGATTCTACAGTAAAATATTCCGCATCGGACTGCCCTCGAGCATCGGCCAGTCTGCCAACAACTTCGGGTTCGTCATCCTGACGAGAATAATCTTCGGCTTCGGCGACGTCGCCTACGCTGCCTACATAATCACCACCCGCCTCGTGAACGTGCTCACGAGCATATCAAGGGGAATAAGCATGGGAATGGGCACGATGGTCGCCCAGAACGTCGGTGCGGAGCAGTACGAGAGGGCCAAGAGGATAGCCGAGAGGACAATGATGGTAAACTTTGCCATAGCCTCTTTCTCGGTTCTCCTGATCGGCATATTCAGAGAGGAGGTTTTCCGGGTCTTTCTCAATGACCCAGCAGTTATAGCCGAGAGTGAAATCGTTCTCAAGTACTTCCTAATTTCTGTCCCATTCTTCAACGGCATCTTCGTAGTAGTTACCAACGTCTTCAGGAGTGCAGGTCACACGAAAAAGAGCATGACCTTAAGCATACTCCGCCTTTGGGGCCTGAGGATACCGATGAGCTACGCCTTTGGTTATATACCAGCGCTGGCCTTCAGCTTCGTCCTGCTTGGGCACACAATCAGCGTCCACATTCCGCTGGCCGAGCTCTTCAACTTCACGAGCAAGGGAGTGTTCTTTGGCATGGGCATGAGCAACTTTATAACGGCTGGAGTGGCTTTAGTCTGGTTCATGAAGGGCACCTGGATGCGGAGGGTCATTGGAAGAGTGGAATAAATCAAAACGTTTCCGAAACATTTTCTGTTGTTCTGAGTAAAGACCAAGAATTTTTAAACTCTCTTGGAAATTTTAAGCGAAATCCGAGTCTAGAATCAGAGGATACAATCAGCAGATCAAATCAGGAGTCAGACTAATAAACCCCTCCCCCAACCCCTTCCTGGTGATGGCATGATCAGGGACGAACGCTGGACTGGAGTTTACCATTTTGAGGACTCGCCCTTTATTATGGAGATCCTAACCGAGCTCAGGGACGAGAGGACTGGGCCTATAGCCTTCAGAAAGGGACTCGTCAAGCTTGGGCGCTACATGGCCTACGAGATAACCAAGACTATGGAGACAGAGAGAATCAGAATAAAGACGCCCCTCGAGGAGACTGACGGAGTCCTCATCACTGACAGGCGCAACGTTGTCATAATAACAGTTCTCAGGGCCGCGATTCCGCTGATGGAAGGTCTGATCAAGGTTCTCGACCACGCCCGCGTGGGCATCGTCTCGGCCTCCCGCGGCAAGGCTCCGAAGTTCGAAATAGAGATGAAGTACGTCAAGGTACCCCAGATAACAGAGAAGGACACAGTCATCATAGCCGACCCGATGATAGCGACGGGCTCAACGCTGATTAAGGTTCTCGACGAGGTCAAGAAGTACGGAAAGGCCAAGCGCTACGTCATCGTCGGCGTCCTGGCCGCTCCAGAGGGAATAAGCAGGATAAAGGAAGCTCACCCCGACGTGGAGATGTTCGTCGCGGCGATAGACAGGGAGCTCAACGAAAAGGGCTACATCCTGCCAGGCCTTGGCGATGCCGGAGACAGAGCATTTGGAGCGCCGATTAAGCTTTGAAGCCCTTCTTCTCTTTTAGATTGTTTAAGTAAAACACTGTAAAACCGCCAAATGAAGAATAGACCCCTTGAAGAACTGGCAGTTTTAGAATGACATGCCAACCTTAATCAGTCAAAAACTTTGTGTTGGCAAGGGCTGTGATGGTGCGGGGGCGGGGATTTGAACCCCGGAACCCCTGCGGGAGTGGATCTTGAGTCCACCGCCTTTGACCAGGCTCGGCAACCCCCGCGCCCAAAAGCGCGGTCAGAAGGAATAACTAAAGGCGAACTTATAAATTTAACGTCCCGACAAAACTCGGTAAAAGCTGAGAGACAGAAAACAGAAAAAGCTCAGCGCTCGAGCCTCTTGACGCCTTCCCTCGTGCCAACGAGGACTATGTCGGCTATGTCAGCGAATATGCCGTTCTCAACTACGCCCGGAATGTTGTTGAGCTCTATCTCGAGGTCTAGCGGGTCGTCGATGCGGTGGAACCTCGCGTCGAGGATGAAGTTTCCGTTCTCCGTGACCACCGGCCCGTCCTTCTTGCTGGCCATCCTGAGCTCGGCTGTGGCGTTGAAGACCTCGAGTTCCTCCTTTATGGCCCTCCACGCGGCTGGGATGACCTCTATGGGCACTGGCATCTTCTGACCGAGCCTCTCTACGAGCTTGCTCTCGTCCACCAGCACGAGAAACGTTCCCGCACGGTACTCGATGATTTTCTCCATTGTCAGCGCTGCCCCGCGGCCCTTTATCAGGTTCAGGTTGGGGTCAACCTCGTCGGCGCCGTCAACGGCTATGTCTATAGCATCAACTTCATCCAGGCCAACAACTGGAACGCCGTACTCGAGTGCCAATAGTCTTGCCTGATAGGACGTCGGGACGCCGTAGACGTCTTCGAGTTCCTCTTCCATTATGAGCTTGCCGAGATACTCGATGAAGTAGGCCGTAGTGGAGCCTGTTCCAAGGCCCACTATCATATCGTCCTCGATGAACTTCAAAGCCTCTTTAGCAACCGCTCTCTTCAGCTCCTCCATCTGCTCACCCCGTCACCGTTCCGTTATGGGTGATTTGATAGAGCAGGCTCTGGTTCGAGTAGAACACCGGCTGGAAGTTTATCATGATAGTGTAGCTGAGCATCGTGAAGTAGAGCCAGAACAGGAACCAGCCCCAGAAGGCTCTCTTAAGCACCATTCTTTCGTCCTCAATTTCGGACGGCAGCTCCTTTATGAGTGCCAGAACGAACTTGTCGATGACGAAGTACAGAGCAACGCCGAGCAGCCAGCCGTATTGGACCTTTGCCGCTGCTATTCCACTGATTAACCCAGTGATCAGTCCCCACAGATATACTGATAGTGAAAACTTATGTTCAACTGTCAGCCCCACGTTCTTCACCTACGGTTAGCTTTTAAAAGATGGTTTAAAACCTTTCCGTTAAGCGGAGAGTGTCTCGAGGAACTTCCTGCCCTTCTCGGTTATGCCGTAGTAGACCCGCCTCCCCTTCCGATAGGATTCCTCTATCAGACCGAGGCTTTCCAGCTCGCGGAGATGCTGATAGACCGCTTGATACTTGAGGGGCTTCTCCAAGGCCTCCCAAATCTCATAGCCGTACATACTCCTCCCACTAAGGAGCTTAAGGATTTCCAGTTTTGTGCCACCAATCGCAAACTTCTCCCTGCTCTCGGAATAATGGCCCTTAAGGCCAGAACTCGTCACTATAAGGGCTATTCTATCGTCCCTATCAAAGTAGCCCTCCTCGGCAAGCTTGAGAAGAGCCGGGACTATAACAGCGGATGCATACTCCGCAAAGATGCCCTCCTTCGCGAGCAACCTCTCACCGAGATCGAGCTCATCCTCCCCCACGAGAACAGCTGTCCCATCGCTCTCACGTATGGCCTCCAACGCCAGCTCCTTCGTGAGCGGGTTCTTTACGTACAGCCCAAGTGCCTTGGTCGGCTCTGCCTTAGGCTCGATGCCAAGCACCTCACTCGCTATGGGTGAGCACCTCTCAGCCTGAACCGCTATCATCCTGGGCATCTCATCGATGGCCCCGATGGTGAGGAGCTCTTTAAAGCCCTTGTAGATGCTGTAGAGGTTGCTGCCGCTCCCAGTAGGAACTATCACATGCGTAGGGCTAAGCTCCTCCCACAGCTCAAAGGCTATTGTCTTCTGCCCCTCAAGGCCCACTACGTTCCTCTCGGGCGTGACGTTGTAGAGCCCCTTGCCCTCGGCCAGTCCATCGGCGTAACTTATGCCCTCGTCAACGCTCTCGCCGTATCGTATTATCCTCGCCCCGAAGGCCGCTATCTGAGTGAGCTTGCACTTCTCTATAAGCTTTGGGACAACTGTATAGGCCTCCTTGCCGGCACGTGCAGCGTATGCGGCAAGCGATGCCGCAGCGTTTCCGTTGCTGGCAACGACAAAACCATTCTCAGCGTAGGGCAAACCGTGTGAAACAGCCACACTAACGAGCCTGTCCCTGAAGGAACCGGTCGGGTTCCTCGTCTCGTCCTTGATGAAGACGTTTAGGCCCAGCTCCTCCCCCAATTTAGCCTTCAAAAGGGGAGTCCCACCCTCACTCAGGCTCACAACTTCCTTGACGTCCGGAAGAAGCTCCCTATAGCGCCAGACACCCTTAACACGGTTCCTCCACTTGGAAACGTCTATGGACTCGTAGTCGTAGGTTATCGTCAAGGACGCCCCACAGGAGCACTTAGGGGGAATAAGGGAGGAATAGACCCTCCCACAGGAGGGGCACTTCACCCGCATTTCCATCACTTCAACCTGATCGCGTCGAGGTTGTTCGGAGCCCTTGTGCTGAGACCGAACTTCTTGTGGATGCTCGTTGAGAGGTCGAGACACTTGTGCGCCTCTCCGTGGACGGTGATGACCCTCTCTGGCCTTGGCCTGAGGCGGGCAATGTAGCTCATGAGCTCCCGTCTGTCTGCGTGACCGGAGAAGCCATCGATGGTGTAAACCTCCATGTTGACCTGAACGACCTCTGTCCTGCCATCCTCACCGACCAGTGGGATCTCACGCAGGCCGCGCTGCACCTGCCTTCCGAGCGTTCCCTCTGCCTGGTAGCTGACGAATATCATGCTGTTCCTCGGATCGGGAGCGAGCTGCTTGAAGTACTCAACGCTCGGCCCACCAACGAGCATGCCCGATGTCGCTATGATTATCGCCGGCTCGTCGCTGTCTATGATGTCCTGCCTCTCCCTGCTGTTGGCGACGCTCTTGAATATCGGGTTGAGGAACGGGTTGTAGCCCTCGTGGAATATCTGCTCGCGGAGGTGCTTGCTGAGGTACTCCGGATAGGCCGTGTGTATGGCGGTTGCTTCCCATATCATTCCGTCGAGGTAAATGGGCACGTCTATGCCGCCGACGCGCGCGTACTCCTCGAGCACCATCATTATCTCCTGGGCTCTACCGACGGCCATCGACGGAATCAAGACCTTGCCCTTCCTCCTGATGGTCTGGTGTATGATCTCTATCAAGCGCTTCTCGGCTTCCTCACGCGGCATCTGGTAGTCGTTGCTTCCACCGTAAGTCGATTCCATCACGAGGGTCTCCAGGCGGGGGAACCTGCTCACGGCTGGCTCGAAGAGCCTCGTGGGGATGAACTTGAAGTCGCCTGTTATGGCTATGTTGTGCAGTCCGTTGCCTATGTGGAGGTGGACTATGGACGAACCAAGGATGTGGCCGGCGTTGTGGAGCGTAAGCCTCATGTCCGGGGCAATGTCACGGACCTCACCGTAGTCAAGGGTTATGGTGTGCTTGATGACCTCCTTGATATCCTTCGGCCTGTAGAGAGGCTCCATACCGCTCATCTGCTGGATTTCGATGAAGTCCTTCTGGAGGAGCACCATCAGGTCCCTCGTCGGCGGGGTCGTGTATATCGGCCCGTCGAAGAGGTTGAACCTGAAGAGGTAGGGCAGCAAACCGCTGTGGTCGAGATGGGCGTGGGTTATGATTATGGCATCAAGAAGGCCTGCATCCAGGACGTAGCGGAACTCGGGCGCGTCGAAGTGCGGGAAGGCCTTCTTTGGGTCGCGGAGGGCAGCTATATTGATACCAAAGTCGACCAGCACATAGCTCTCGTTGGTCTGGACGAGCAGCGCACTCCTGCCAACCTCACGGAAGCCTCCAAGGCCCGTGATTCTAATCCACTCACTCTTGAGCTCGGGCTTGCGGTAGATGTTCCTGCCCACCTGCCTGAGGAACTTCCTCCTGTCCTTGCTCTCAGTCTGAAGGATCTGCCGGATTGAGTAAATCGTCTGGGACTGTATGGGCGGTGTCCTTATAACGCGCGGCGCCCAGTGAACCTTCTGAGTGATTAAACGAAGCGTCTCGCCGTTCTTTCCAATGACGAGACCCGGCTTTTTGGCCTCTATTAGAACCTCACCGACAGATGGATCAAAGCTTATGTTGGTTATCTCGGCCTCAGGCGGGACGAGAGCTTTTATCATCTCCTCCGCGCGCTCAGGTGGGAGGAGAACGTCTGGATCAGGCCTTACACTTATCCTCTTCTTGAGCACCTTGGCGAGGTTCTTTATCAGCTCACCGTCCTGCATTATGGCCTCGGGATTCTTGACGTAAATAACCAGCTCCGGCCCCTCGAACTCAACGTCCGTAATCCTTGCCTCCTTAGGAACCATCTGGGAAATTACTGCTTTTATATCGCGTAGAATGTCATCAACGAAGGTCTCTCTCCTTATCAAAGCCACCACCTCACTTTAGAAGAGCCTTTATCTCCTCTTTGCTCAGCTCTCTGTAGCCCTCCTTTGTTATGGTTATGAGGGTTATCCCATCACCCGTGAAAACGTCGCGCCTGGTGGCGATATTTATCGCCTTGAGGGCGAGCTTAACGCCCTCTTCAACAGTCATATCATCCTTGTACTCATTCTCGAGAACCGCAAAGGCGAGCTCCATTCCGGAGCCAGCCGCGGTGAACTTGTCCTCGGTAACGCCGCCCGCCATATCGACAGAATACAGCGCGGGATTCTCATTGTAGCCGGCTATTAAGAACCATCCAAAGTACGGCACGAGTCTGTTCCCGTGGAGGATGTTCGCAGTGAGGGTAGCGAGTGCCTTAACGCTCATCTCCCTTCCAACCTTGGCCCTGTAAAGCCTGGTCTCAGCCTGGAGAAGCCTAACCAGAGCCAGAATATCCCCAACGTTCCCTGCACCCGCCAGGGCAAGATGGTCGTCTATCTGGAATACCTTGGTGACGTCCTTGGACAGTATCATGTTGCCGAGGGACGCTCTCTTGTCCGCTGCCAGCACCGCGCCGTCCTTACATACAATGCCGACTGTAGTCGTTCCTTTTAGCTTTTCAGCCAATTACAACACCCCTGTTGGTCTGCTTTTAGAATAGAAGAACCTCTACAAGTGCGGTTTAGGGGAATAGTATTTAAAGGTTTCGTCCCAAAAGAGGGGGCAGTGGGGTGGTAGAATGAAGGAAGTTATACTCTTAACTGGCCCGCCGCTCAACGGCAGGGACGAATATATAACCGAGGCCCTCAAGCTCGCCGAAGGGGAGAGCTACGTATACTATCACGTTTTTGACTACATAAGGGAAGTCGGCAAGGAGCTCGGCGTTAAAATCACGCGCAAGAACGTTCTAGATTTCGCAATAAGCCATCAGGATTTGATGAACGAGATAAGGGACGAAGCATTCAATAGAATAAGAAAGGAAATAGATGAAAGCGACAAGAAGTATCACCTTGTCTCAACTCCCAGCCTCTTCCGCTGGGGAAGTGGGAGCGTCCTAGGGTTCACCACGAGCAATCTTAAGCTCCTCAGACCGAACAGGGTGATAATTGTCCTGGACGACGTGCTCTCCGTCAGGCGGAGGATAATAAACGACCCCGAGTGGTTCGAGCGCTTCGGCAAAGACCCCGAGAACATAAAGCTGACAACCCTCGTCATGTGGCGTGAGGATGCCATAAACCACGTGAAGACCCTCGTCCACGAGCTGAAGAAAGAAGGCCTTGAAGTCCGCTACGTCCTCCAGTTCGGCATAAGGCACCCACACGAGGTCTTCCTCAACCTGATTTTCAGGGAGAATGAGAAGCCCCTCATCTATCTCAGCTACCCGATGACGGGCCACGAGAATGAGTACTACCACCGCGTCAGGGACTTCTACGACAAGCTGAGCAAGCACTTCACGGTTCTCGACCCTGGCGCCCTCGACGACTGGTGGGTGGTCGCCGAGTACGACAACCAAGTAGCTAAAGACCCATCCATAAGGAGGATTAAAATCAAGCACCTGCTCGACGGCGAGGAAGTTGAGGAACTCGACAGGGAGGACATAGAGCAGGCTACCGACATTCTAAGAAGACAGCTCGTGGAGAGGGACTTCAACTTGGTCGATGTCAGCAAGGCAATAGCGGTGTATCACTACGCGGAAGGAGTCTCTGCAGGGGTTATCAGCGAAATGGCCGAAGCCTACAGAACGCTCGCTGCCATATACCTCTACTATCCCTTCGAGAGGCGTCCGAGTCCGTTCATGGAGTTCTACGGCATGCAGAACCCGTCACGCAGAACCATGTTCAAGGACGAGGACGAGATGATAAGGGCGATGGTGGAGGAAAAGGACTACTGGGCGAAAGCTTAGATCTCTCTTCTATCCTAATTTTTCGCCAAAGAAATTGTCCCGTAGAGGCCACATCAGGATCTCAAAGCAGAGGACAGCCAAACGGCAAGAAGAGAATTAAGAAGAAAGGAGGCAAGAAATCACTTCTTGACCCATCCGCGGTCCTTCATAGCCTGGTAGACCCTGCTGACCGCGACGACGTAGGCGGCGTCACGCATGTTGATGTTCTTCTCCTTGTGGGTGTTGTAGACGTCCCAGAAGGCCTTGGTCATCTTCTTGTCGAGCTTGGCCCTGGTCTCCTCGACGGTCCAGTAGTCACCGGTTATGTTCTGGACCCACTCGAAGTAGCTGACGGTAACACCACCGGCGTTACAGAGGAAGTCCGGTATGATGAGGATGCCCTTCTCGTAGAGGATCTCGTCGGCCTCCGGGGTGGTCGGACCGTTGGCGAGCTCGGCAACGATCTTGGCCTTGATGTTGTCGGCGTTCTTCTTGGTGATGACCTCCTCGATGGCCGACGGAGCGAGGACGTCGACCTCGAGCTCGAGGAGCTCCTCGTTGGTGATGTTCTGGGCGCCTGGGAAGTCCTTAACGCTGCCGTTCTTCCTCTTCCACTCGAGGACCTCGTCGGCGTTGAGGCCGTCCGGGTTGTAGATGCCGCCCTTGCTGTCGCTGACGGCGACGACCTTCATGCCGTACTCCTCGCTCATGATCTTGGCCATGTAGTAGCCGGCGTTACCATAACCCTGGATGGCGATGGTCTTGCCCTTGAGGGTGTCCCATCCGAGGGCCTTGGCGGCCTCTCTGACGGTGAAGGCAGCGCCCCTGGCGGTGGCATCCATCCTGGCGACAATACCACCGACGCTCGGCGGCTTGCCGGTGATGATACCGAAGGCCGGGGTCTTCCTCCTGCTGATGGCCTCGTACTCGTCCATCATCCAGGCCATGATCTGCGGGTTGGTGTAAACGTCAGGAGCGGGAACATCGGTGTACGGGCTGATGATGTCGTAGATAGCCCTTATGTAACCGCGAGCGAGCCTCTCCTTCTCCCTGTCGGAGAGCTCCTTCGGGTTGCAGATGATACCACCCTTACCTCCACCGTACGGGAGGTCCATAACGGCGGTCTTCCAAGTCATCCAAGCGGCGAGAGCCTTGACGGTACCAAGGGTCTCCTCAGGGTGCCACCTGATACCACCCTTGGTCGGACCGCGAGCCCAGTTGTACTGAACCCTAAAACCGGTGAAGACCTTAACAGAACCGTCATCCATCTCAACAGGGATGCTGACTTCGAGAATCCTCTGAGGCCTCTTAAGGAACTCGAGAGCCTCTTCGCTTATGTCCATATACTGGGCAGCCCTCTCGAGCTGCTGAACCGCAATCTCAAACGGGTCTATCTCGACCATCTTTTACCACCTCAGGTTTCGGTAATTTGCGATACGGGTTACGACGGTCACATATATAAATCTTTCGCTAAAGGAGGCAGGAGAACGGCCAATTTCAAACAAAAAGTTATATACGGAAATTTTCGGCCAAAAGAAAAAACCTGCCGAAATTTTAGGGCAAAAACAAGGCTGTACATCCAAGATTTTTTATACATTGACGAACATTAAGGGACACGGTTGAATAAGAACGAATGAAACAAAATTGAAACGGGATGCCCTCAGCGAGAAGTCGGTCATCATCCCGTCAGCTCACTCTCTGTTCCAGTCATCGGGCATTCGTTTGTCATATTCTATACATATATTAACCCTTCGCAAATGCCCATTGGGAGGTCAGCCGGATGTTGTCGCCCTTTTTAACTATCCGGTAGAACATTGTCACAATGACCATTTTCTAATTACGAGACACTAACGTACTGAAAGATATATAAGAATTAAATTTCAACCATTTCACGGTTAAGCAAATCGTCTTTTGTCGAAAAAAGGCAGCAGAAAGCTTTTTATAGAATGTTATATGCTATACATAATACCCCGTAACAGTGCACGGGGGTTTGTTGTCCATCCATTTAAGAACGGAGGTGAAAGGCTTGGAGCAGAGGGATCAATGGGCAACAAAGATTGGTTTGATTTTAGCCATGGCTGGAAATGCCATCGGTCTCGGAAACTTCTGGAGGTTCCCATACCAGCTAGCTAGCAACGGTGGCGGCGCTTTCATGATACCGTACTTCATAGCACTGGTATTCCTTGGAATTCCAGTGATGTGGATTGAATGGACCACTGGTCGCTACGGTGGTAAGTACGGACACGGTACAATCGGGCCAATGTTTTACCTCATGGCCAGGGAGAGCCTCAAGCCAAGAACGGCTTTAATCTTCGGTATAATCGGTGGAATGCTGGCCTTCTCTGTCGCTTCCCTGCTTAGCTCATACTACTACCAGGTCATAGGCTGGTCAGCAGCGTACACCTACTACAGCCTCACCGGTGCTTACTTCGGAAAGGACACCGTCCAGTTCTTCCTCGACTACGTCGCCAACACCAAGGCAGTGCTGTTCTTCTGGGGACTGACGATGCTCTTCCTTGGAATAGCCGTTGGACAGGGCGTCAGTAAAGGTATCGAGCGCTGGGTCAAGGTCATGATGCCCGTCCTATATGTATTCGCTATACTCCTGGTCATCAGGGCCCTTACCCTCGGTTCACCGGTTAAGCCAGAGTGGAGCGCCATAGCAGGTCTTGAGTACATCTGGAAGCCAGACTTCACAGTACTCAGGGAGAACTTCTTCAAGATAAGCCTGGCAGCGGCGGGACAGATATTCTTCACCCTGTCCCTCGGTATGGGTATCATCCACAACTACGCTTCCTACCTCGGCCCTGAGGACGACGTTGCCCTCTCAGGTCTAGCCACGGTTTCGCTCAACGAGTTCGCAGAGGTCATCCTCGGTGGTTCGCTCGCCATACCGATAGCCTTCGCCTATCTCGGTCCGGAGAAGGCAGTCAAGGGCGGTGTCGGTCTCGCATACATGGCCCTTCCGAACGTCTTCGCCAACATGACGGCAGGTCAGATATTCGGTGCCATGTGGTTCCTCCTGCTCTGGTTCGCAGGATTCACTTCAGCTATAGCCACCTACAACTACCTCGTCGCCATGCTCGAGGAGGACATTCACATCGAGAGGAAGGTCGGCACCTGGGTCGTCTTCGTGTTCCTGTTCCTGCTTGGACTGCCAGTTGCCCTTGACAGCACCCTAGCGTACCTCAGCGAGCTCGACATGTGGGTTGGTTCCTACTTCCTCGTGCTGCTCGGTCTCTTCGACATCATAGTTGCAGTGTGGCTCTTCAAGCCCGATAACTTCTGGAAGGAGCTCCACAAGGGTGCTTACATTAACGTTCCGGAGTGGTACAAGCCGATAATGACCATAATAGCGCCGCTGTTCATGCTGTTCCTCCTGGGTGGCAACACCTGGGACTACATAAGGAACGGAGCCTTCTCAGTATCGGAGTACTATGTCACTCAGATACTTGGATACGACTACACCCCAGAAGTCATCAGCCTCATCACCAGGGCCAGGATAGTGATCCTCATAATCCTCGTCATCGGCGCCATCGAGGCATACCTGGCCATCAAGAAGAAGTACGGCGAGGAGCTGGCAAAGAACGAGGTCATCATAAAGATCTGAGGTGGTCGAGATGGACACGGGTGCGTTGGCCTTCCTGGCCTTTGCATGGGGTTCGATATTTATCTTAATGTGGTGGAGCATTAGCAAGCTCCTCAAAGCCGAAAAGGAGCAAAAGGCTTAAAGCTCCCTTTTCTTTTACCTTTTGGAGGTGCTTTTATGAAGAGTCAAGAGATTCTGCGAGATGTAGCGCAGACAATTGAAGATACTGAGAAAAAAGTTAACTCCCTCACCAAGCTCTCAGATAAAAATAAACAGAAGGCCCTAAAGCTCCTCGAGGAGGCGAGGAGGAACTTCATGGAACTGTCGGAGAACGTTGCCATCGACAACCAGGAGCTGGCCAACTTCTTCCTCAAGAGGGCTGTCAAGCTGAAGAACAACACCAATGACAGGTTCATCGAAAAGATGGGCGAGAAGGAGTACATGAAGTCTGTGAGCATGATAAACAGGTACTCAAAGGCTGCCCCCTACGACTTTGCCGGAAAAGTGAAAGATCTCCAAAGGGCATACAGGGCATTCCTGTTCGGAATGATACCGTTCTACGTCGTTTCAGGCATCTTTGGCCCAGTATACGCGGTAACGGCCCTTATCCTGATAATCCCAACCCTGTTAGCTATGTTCAGCCTGAGGAAAAGGGGAAGCCTCGGTCTGATGCTCTCCTTCGCCGTCATGCCGATTCCGATGGTCATGGGGGCATTCTCAATACGCTATGGCATATACGCCCTAACCAACGAGGGGGAGCTTACGAGGATAGCGGAGGCTCTCGGGCAGAGCTTGGCTGTCGCACAGGGAATAGCTGTACTGATAACCCTCCTAGGAGCGGCAAGCCTAATCCTGCTCGGCTATGCGAGCTACATGCTCTACAAGCACAGGCACGCGTTCCTTTAATAGAGGGCCTCGTTGCCCCTCTCTCCAGTTCTTACTCTGATGGCATCGTGAACGGGCAGAACGAATATCTTTCCATCTCCCGGAATTCCGCGCCTCGCGTTTCTAACGATGGTGTCTATAATCTTCTCAAGGTCTTCGTCCTTGGCGACAATCTCAATCTTCACCTTCGGTAGCAAGTCGTAGGGAGGAACTCCACCCTGAACGCCGCGCCCCTGGACGGGATAGACCGTCAGAGGAATTATACCAAGCTGCTTGAGGGCGCTCTTAACCCTATCAAGGTCCTCGTTTCTGATAATTGCCTCAACTTTCTTCATGGGTATCACAATGATATTTTGGAAAAACTCCCGAAAAAGCTTTCGAAAATTCAAAGAAAAAGGTCAAAAACAAGTATCACCTAATCTGTCTCACAAAATACCCGCCATTTTCAGCTTGGCAAGCGTCTTTGGCCCGATGTCCTTTATCTTAAGCAGGTTACTTTCGGGCTTTCTGGGAGTTTTCTCATTCTCTCGCCGATCCGCTTCGCCTTTTGAGGGCAGCTTTCGCCTCTCTCACCATCAGGGAAGAGTCAACGCCTCTTTCCTTGATAACACTGCGGCTCCCCGTCCCTCTCTTGGGCTTCTGGGCAAGGGCTTTGGCAACCTCCCTCGCATAGGTCCTCTACTCTTCCATCTTGACGAGTTCTTCGGGTTTTTCCTCCTTCTTCTCAGGCGGAACCTCAGGCGGCTCAACGTATTCCGGAACCTCAGGGGGATTCCCGCTCACGTAGTGAGCAATGATGATGGGCCGGAACGGATTGTCACGCTCTTCGAGCTCCTCAAGGAGCTTGAAGTCAAACTGCCCGGTCTTCATGTACATCTCAAGCTCGTTGGCCAGCCTGTGGAAGTCACTCGCGTGGAGGAGAACCCTCCTCTTACCGTACTCCTTCGCCTGACCCGTCGTGATGAGGAACTGCCAGTCGCTCGCCTCCAAGATGAGGAGTTCTCTTGCGAGCTGCTCCAGAATTCTGTCAGCGAGCCGGTCCTTACCGTAGTATTTAGTCGCCAGCGCCACCATCCTGTCCTCCGCTGAATACACGTACTCCCAGGTCCATTCCGTCTCCTCGTTCCACCATGTCGAGTGGTCCGCATTCTTGCCCCAGGAACCCTCGGGAAGTTCTATCTTGTGCCTCTCGCCAGAGTAGCTATCGAGAAATTCTGAAAGCGTCGTCGTCCTTATCTCACACTCTGCCATGAGCTCAAGAACCCTTCCAAGCCACTTAACCCCCTCAAACCACCAGTGGCCGAAGAGCTCTGTGTCGTAGGGCGAGACAATTATGCCTTTTTCGCCGAACTTCTTCTCATGCTCCGTCAGGAGGCGCTCAATCAGCGAGACGAAGTCTCTCGCATGTTCTTCAACGCGCTCCATAGCTTTGTCAGGGTCGTAGAACTCCTTATCACCGAGGTCGACGTCCTTGCCCGTTACCCGCCAGTATTGGCCGCCACTCTCCTCGGCCTTCTTGTGGAACTCCCTGTACCAGAAGTCACCGGGGTAGCCGAAGTGGGCACTCCAGACCTGATGGCCAGCCTCGCGGTTTCTGGCGAAGATCGCAATGTTGCTTCCCTTAATCCAGTAAGGCCTGAGTGTGCTCTTCTCAGTCTCGGCCAGCGTTACCTCACCGTACTCCTTCGTTACGGGTCCCTCATCAATTAGGTTGCTCTCCACGAAGAAGTATTCAAGACCAAACTCCTCGAGAAACTTCTCGATTCCCTGTCTCTGCACCTTCTTTCCGCCGGGCAGTGGCCATTCTCCCCCGGACCTATAGGCGCATTCGGGCAACCATATCCCCCTAGGCTTCCTGCCGAAGTGCTTCTCATAGGTTAAAATGCCGTTGGCGAGCTGAGAGCGTATGGCCTCGTCCCTGCCAAGCAGGGGCAGGTAACCGTGGGTCGCCGCTGAAGTTATCACCTCGATGTAGCCCTCCTCCTGAAGCTCGCGGAGCTTTCCTATGATGTCGCCGTTGATAGCTTTCCAGTAGTCGTGGACTTTTCTGAAGTGGTCGAGCATGAAGCTTACAGCTTTCTCGTCGTACTTTCCACTCCTCAGATCTTCCTCTGTTGCTTTCAGCTTGCGTGCCAGGTACTCCTCAAAGCCACGCTTGATATAGTCGTCGGCCAGCTGCTCGGCGAGAACCGGCGTGACGTTTATGACCAGCCTGAACTTCATGCCTTTAGCCTTCAGCCTCTCAAGCTCCATAAGCAGGGGCAGATAGGTCTCGCTCATAGCCTCGTAGAGCCACTCCTCACCGAACGGCCATTTTCCATGCTTCCTCACATAGGGGAGGTGGGTGTGGAGAACAAAGGTTAGGTATCCTTTCACTATATATCACCTAGAGTGTTATGTACGTTCGACTATTTAACCTTAACCTTTGATTTTTCGTTGGGGAGACGAAATCAGCCAGCAACCCTTTAAACTCAACCGCGAAATCTCTTCGGGTGAGAGAATGAAGGAGGAGATGAGCAGCGTTGACATACGCTACATCGTGAGGGAACTGCAGAGCTTGGTGGGCTCTCGCGTTGACAAGATATATCACGATGGAAACGAGATAAGGATAAAGCTCCGCACGAAGGAGGGGAGGCAGGATCTGATTTTGGAGGCGGGCAAGCGCTTCCACGTCACGACCTACATCAAAGAAGCACCAAAGATGCCATCAAGCTTCACCATGCTTTTGAGGAAGTACCTCAGCGGCGGTTTCATAGACGCTATAGAGCAACACGACTTCGACAGAATAGTCAAAATTAAGGTGGGCGACTACACTCTCATCGGCGAGCTCTTCAGGAGAGGAAACATAATACTGGTTGACTCTGAGAACAGAATCATCGCTGCACTCCGCTACGAGGAGTTCAAAGACAGGGCGATAAAGCCGAAGGCAGAATACAAGTTCCCGCCAGCAAGGGAAAACCCGCTCGATGTTGAATGGGAGCGTTTTAAGGAGTTAATCCTGGAGGAAGATGTCGAGGTAGTCCGGGCGCTGGCTAGAAAGCTCAACATGGGCGGCCTATACGCGGAGGAAATTCTTCTTCGGGCGGGGATGGACAAGAAGAAAAAAGCGAGCGAGCTGAGCGAGGAGGAGCTTAAGCTAATCTTCGACACTATGAAGGCTCTTTTCAAAGAGGAGCCAAAGCCGAACATCGTCTTCAAGGACGGTGCCATGATAGATGTCCTGCCAATAGAGCTGAAGTGGTACGAGGGGTATGAAAGGGAATACTTCAGCACCTTCAGCGAGGCACTTGACGAATACTTCGGGAAGATAACCGTCGAGAAAGCCAGGCTCGAGCAGACAAAAAAGCTTGAGGGGAAGAAAAGGCAGCTCTTAATGACCCTCAAAAAGCAGGAGGAAATGCTGAAGGGCTTTGAAGAACAGGCGAGGGCAAACCAAGAACTCGGGGATCTGATATACGCCAACTTCACGCTCATTGAGAATCTCCTAGCAGAGTTCAGGAAGGCCGTTGAAAAGCTCGGCTGGGAGGAGTTCAAACGACGAATAGAGGAGGGGAAGAAGGCAGGCAATAAAGTGGCCCTAATGGTCAAGTCCACCGACCCGAAGGAGAAGGCGGTAACGATAGAGCTCGATGGGAAGAAGATTCGTCTCTACCTCAACAAGAGCATAGGTGAAAACGCGGAGCTCTACTACGAGAAGGCCAAGAAGGCCAAGCACAAGCTCGAGGGAGCGCTTAAGGCCTACGAGGACACGAAGAGGAAGCTGGATGAGATCGAGAAGCTCATAGAGGAAGAGACGAAGAAGGAGCTCGCGGTAAAGAGAATAGAGCGCAGAAAGAAGAAGTGGTTCGAGAAGTTCCGCTGGTTCGTGTCGAGTGAGGGCTTTTTGGTCCTGGCTGGAAAAGACGCCAGCACGAACGAGAACCTCATAAAGAAGCACATGAATGAAAACGACCTCTACTGCCACGCGGACGTTTACGGAGCTCCTCACGTCGTCATCAAGGATGGCCAGAAGGCTGGGGAGAAGACGCTCTTCGAGGCCTGCCAGTTTGCAGTGAGCATGTCAAAGGCCTGGAGCCAGGGACTCTACAGCGCCGATGCATACTGGGCGTATCCAAACCAGGTGACAAAGCAGGCGCCGAGCGGTGAGTACATGGGCAAGGGAGCCTTCATGGTCTACGGAAAGAGGAACTGGTTCCACGGGCTTCCGCTCAAGCTTGCCGTTGGGGTAATAAACTATGAAGGCGAGGACTTCGTGGTCTGCGCGCCGGTTGAGGCAATAAAGACCCACACCGACAGGTACATCGTCATAAGGCCCGGTTCGTTGAAGAAGAGCGAGCTGGTGAAGAGAATCAAACGCATCCTCGAGAAGTGGGGCTATAAGGTGAGAGAAGAAGACATCATGGCAGTCCTGCCGCCGGGGAACGGTGACGTAGTAGAGGTGGTCGGCGCTTAGAGCGCCTTTCCCCCTCCCCAAATAAAGCCGACGACGAAGCTTAGCAGTGCTATTATGTAGCCTTCCCCGAGTACCGCAAAGAATCCCTCACCATACACATGCCATGCCACGAGAGTAAGGATGAACACTCCGATGACCCCGATCCCAGGCCCAGTGCGGCCGCCGAGGAGACCAAAGAGAATCCCGACGAGTATCATGAATATCCCCGTGAAGAAGACGATGAAGAGGAATATCGTGCCGACGCTTTCTGGGTTGAGCCACCAAAAGGCCCCCTCAGGACCGTTTGAGCTGCCCAGGGTTTCCTCGAGTATGGCAAGGAAGGTGATTTCCTCCACGCCACCGTTGACTGGTATCCTGAACCAGGGGAGAATGAAGGACAGGGCCACAACAATGGAAGACAGAAAACCGAGCAATCTCATAACTTCTCCCTCACAGGCCTCATACAAGCTCTTTCCCCGTTGTCGTCATCACGAGCTTTCCGTGCTTGACGCCCTTCAGGCTTATCAGCCTCTCCGCTATCTCCTTTATCCTGCTCGCCTTGCCCTTAACGACGACGACTTCGAGGCAGTTGTGCTCATCCATATGAACGTGAAGGCTTGAGACGATCTCATCGACATAGTCATGCTGTAAATCGAGGAGTTCCTTAACGACATCCGCCTCGTCGTGGTTGTAGACAATGGTTATCGTCCCGGCCACCTCTTTGTCTCCCTCCTCCCACTCGTGTCTGACGATAAAGTCCCTCATCAAATCCCTGATTGCCTCACTCCTGTTGACGTAGCCCTTCTCCTCAATGATGCGGTCGAACTTCTCAAGCAGCTCATCGGGAACGGATACACCAAAGCGCGTTATCTTCATAACACCACCGTGATATCTTTGGGCCTCATCGTTAAAAAGATGACGCGAAATGCTTTTATCCTTCGGAAAACAAGAAGTGGCCATGCAGATGGAAGAGCTTTACACCACAGCCCAGATGGAGCTCGCAAAGGACCTGGTGTTCGAGATAGAGGGAGAACCCGTTACCCTCTCAATAAAGGGTGTTCTGATCGCAAGGGTAAAATCGAAAAGCTACAACTTCTCGTTCTTCGAGCTGAGTGAGAATGAGTTCGTCCTGGCAGTCCAGATGAAGGGGTTCACAGTTTACCTCGGCATAGAGGCCGACGAAGAGCTAAACGAGGAGGCCTATCCCGAGGTGGTGAGAATTCTCCTCGAGCATCTCACTCCCCAGATAGCGCTTCTGGTGACGAAGGCGGAGAAGAGCTATCTGGGAAAGGCGGACATTTTGCTTGACGACGACATGAGCCCCGAGATGAAGGAGTTCTTCTACGGCCTGCTCGTGAGGCACAGGAAGGGTGAGCTAATCTATGAACAGACCGAGGTTGCTTAGCCCGGAAACATGAGTTCAAGGAGAACTATCAGCGCTATCATCGACGCTAGGACGAGCATGGTTCTCTTCGTGTAGAGTCTTGCCGCTCTCCTCTCGTAGTAGCTCCTCGGCGAGACATTGAGGATGTACAGCCCAAGCAGCGAGCCGGTCAGCAGGCCAAGAACATTCTCGAGAGTTAGGATCAGCGAGCCGCCGAAAACATCCAACCAGCCCATGACGAGGGATATTCCAATGACCGTCGTTGGGGGGACGAGGGCGGCAGCAATGGAAACGCCAGCCAGTATCTCGGGTACCTTGCTGACTATAGCCACGACACCCGCGTAGCCGAGTATAACGGCCAGCAGGATGTAAACGAGGCCGGAATTTCCGCGGATCGCTATCTCGTGGGTTGGCTGAGAAGGCATAACTCCAGCCAGCTTGAGGATGAGCGTCACGATGGCGGCGGAGAGAAAGATAACTACCAAGAGCTTAAGGATGGAATAGACGGCGTTAAGGGCGTCTCTCCCCTTGCCCATGACGACGTTGAGGGAGAATCCGTAGAGGGGGCCGAGGATAGGAGAGAGGAGCATGGCAGAGATTATCATCACGATGCTGTCGTTTATCAGTCCGAAAAGGGCTATTATGGAAGCGACCGCGCCGAGGGTGAGCTGAATCGGATCAACCGTTGCCTGGTTGTTGGCGTCTTCTATGAGCTTTTCTATAGCTGCGAGACTCCAGCGGCGCTTGAACTTCCTGAGTGACTTGAGGGAGTTGGCGTACTTGACGGACTTGCCGCTCACCTGCGACCACGTTATCGCCGAGTGCCCTTTTCTGAGGTCTATAGCCTTCATGAGCTCGTCTGCAAGGTCGTTTATGATGAAATCAGGGACAAGGGCCACGAACTTGAGGACGCGGTGATCGTTGCCCCTTACCTCTTCCATGTAGAACTGGACGTTCCACTTACCGAGAACCGCAGAAACTTGCTCTCCCTCGGTTTCATCACAGTAGACCTCAAGCCGGAGCATTAGGCATCGTATGATATTGTAAGGGGAGGTTAATAACCGTTTCCGCTACGATTGCCCCTGCCGCAATCAGTGCGGTTGGCCCCTCACGCGGAAATGCATCCCGTCCATGGAACGGTCTTTCAAGAGGTCTTCGGCCCTAATGCCGAACGGAGCAATCCCATCCAAACCCGCGTGAAAAGTTTTGGCGGGCATGTATCCCAGAACATCCCTTCGCAGCTCAGAGCTTGCAAAAATGTCAAAAATCTCGACATAATCGTGAAAATAATCGTCATTTCTCCAGTCAACTTGAAGAAAAACATTTAAGGGTTGCAATCCCTTGGACTTCGATGCACCATGATGACCAGGAGTGATTGTTTTTGGCGTCTCTGAGGTCCCCCTGAATGTTTGGGTTAGCCTAACGGCTCAAGGGCGGGATCGTTTTTGGCCTGACTGATAGGGGGGCTCGTTTTTGGAGGTTCTAGAGGATTAAGCTTATGCCTCCACCCAGCTGGAGCTTTCTGCTTTGGGTTAGTCCTTACTCTCTTTATTCCCTCGCCTTTGGGACTTCTTCCAAAAATCAGGAGGTGGTTTGAATGAAAGCCGTTCTGCCGGATTCCGAGATACCAAAGAGGTGGTACAACATTCTGCCCGACCTGCCGGAGCCTTTGGCACCGCCCCTCGACCCGGAGACGGACGAGCCGATGGAGCCAGAGAAGCTGCTCCGCATCTTCGCAGCGGAGCTGGTGAAGCAGGAAATGAGCATGGAACGATACATCGAGATCCCAAAGAAGGTTCGCGAGCTCTACGCTAAAATAGGCCGTCCCACGCCTCTCTTCAGGGCGACGAACCTCGAAAAGGCCCTCGGAACGCCGGCGAGGATATACTTCAAATACGAAGGGGCTACCGTCACAGGAAGTCATAAGATAAACACCGCATTGGCTCAGGCCTACTACGCGAAGGAGCAGGGCATCGAGAGGCTCGTAACAGAGACGGGTGCGGGCCAGTGGGGAACTGCCCTGTCTCTGGCAGGGGCACTAATGGGGATAAAGGTTCGCGTTTACATGGCTAGGGCCAGCTTTTACCAGAAGCCCTACAGGAAGACTATAATGCGTCTCTACGGTGCCGAAATCTACCCCAGTCCAAGCGACAGGACCGAGATAGGAAGGAAGTTCCTGAGCGAAGACCCAAACCACCCAGGTGGCTTGGGAATAGCGATAAGCGAAGCTATCGAGGACGTTCTAAGGGACGAAAAAGCGCGCTACGCCCTTGGAAGCGTGCTCAACCACGTTTTAATGCACCAGACGGTCATAGGCTTGGAAGCCAAGGAGCAGATGAAGGAGTTCGAGGAGCCAGACGTCATAATTGGCTGCGTTGGGGGAGGAAGCAACTTCGCCGGCCTGGCCTATCCCTTCGTCAAGGATAGACTAGACGGCAAAGCTGACTACGAGTTCATAGCGGTTGAGCCAAGGGCGGCACCGAGCATGACGCGCGGCGTTTACACCTACGACTACGGGGACTCTGGAGGGCTAACGCCGAAGATGAAGATGCGCACCCTCGGCCACACCTACTACGTCCCGCCGATACACGCTGGCGGCCTGAGGTACCACGGCCTGGCTCCAACGCTGAGTATTCTGATAAACCACGGGATAGTTAGGCCAGTAGCCTATCATCAGACGGAGGTCTTCGAGGCGGCCAGGCTCTTTGCCAGGACGGAAGGCATAGTTCCAGCACCCGAGAGCGCCCACGCGGTCAGGGCTGCAATAGACAGGGCCCTCAAGGCGAAGGAAGAGGGCAGGGAGGATGTCATCCTGTTCAACCTCAGCGGCCACGGCCTTCTCGACCTCAAGGGCTACGGGGACTTCCTCGACGGAAAGCTTGAGGACTACGAGCCAGAAGAGTTTCCAGCTTTGAAGGGGGAGGTTTAGCTTTTCCTCCCCAAAACCATTCTTGGATAAAAGTCCAGGCTTGCCCTAGCTTGAGGGATCTCCATGCCAAGCGCTATTCCGAGGCTCATCAAATCCCTCGGCGAGCGGACTTCCCATCTGCTCTCGGCTGAAGATGTTAAAAACCTCATGGCACCGTATTTCTCGACAAGCTGCCAGGTTTTCATCATGAAGCGCAGGATCTGAGCTCTCTCGTATGGGCTGGCCCTCAGAATAGGTGATAGGGAGAAACCTATTGCCACGTTGTTCTTGGCCGCAAGCCTCGCCAGTATGTGGTCAAAGCCCGGATCTTTTCTGCCCAACCACGGACTTATGAGAGCATCGACGCCGAGCTCAAGGGCAAAGCGGTTCACCTTCATATCTCCGCCCTGAACGTAGATGAGGGCCTTGAGGTTTCTGCCCTTGACTTCACGGATTAGGGAGGGCTTCTTTGTGACGAGGAGGAGGGCAACTTTACCGTATCTCTCCCTCAGCTCCCTAATCTCGGCTTTGAGTGCCTCGAAGTCTGGCCTATCGTCGAGGAAAAGCCTCTTGGTGAAGACCACCTCGTCGAACCACTCCTCGGCCAGCTCGTAGGCCTCTTCACTCCTTACGTCCATCTCTATCCAGTGCTCGCGGGAAAAAGAAATTTCCTCATCAACTTCCTGAATCATTCCTCCAGCCACTCCCTAACGGCTTTGACGACGGCTTCCTTTTTCATCGGGAAGGCTTTGGCCTTTATCTTTATCTGGATGACGTCCTCGCCCTCATCTACCTCTGCCTCGCCGAGGTATGCCCTCTGCTTGTTGAAGCGGACGTAGAAGGTGCCTTCCTCGTCGACCTTCTCGTCGAGGTGGTCAAGGAGGTAGGTTTTATCCCGATCGCTCAGGAGCTCCTTGAAGTATTCGAGGAAGGTCCTGACGGCCTTGCTCCTCTTTATCTCAACGTTCACAACCTTAATCGGATTACCAAAGAAGCCCTGAGTCTCAACGATGTCAAAGAGGACATCATCGTCGTCTATCTCCTCTGGGATGAAGGTTGCTATCGCCTCAAGAACCTTGTCCTCATCCTCAGTCGCGTGGATGAAGGTGGTCAGCCTGATGTGATGTGCCTTTATCTTCGCCATTTTTCTCACCTGAGAAGAGAAACGATGAAGGGTTTAAAAAGTTCGCCTGGGCTGGGGACAAAAAGCTGAAGGAATAGAAACAAAAGGGCAGAATCACTTGGTCTTGCCCTTGTTGGCCCTCACACTGGGCCTGACCTTCTCGGCGCCCTTGCCCTTGTTCCTCAGGCCGCGGCTCTTCCTGCCAGCGCTGGTGAGTCCGCGGAAGACCCTGCCCTTGTGGGCCTTGCCGGCAATCCAGGCGATCTTCGGGTCGCTCTTTATGACGGGGTGGTGCGGGTCGACCATGATGACCTCAAACCACTTGTACATTCCGTCCTCGCCGACCCAGTAGGAGTTGAGGACCTCAAGGTTCGGGAACTTGCGGGCGGCCTTCTCCTCGGCAATCCACTGGAGGCTCTTCTTCGGGCTGTACTTGACCATACCCATCTTGGAGGGCTTCCTACCGCCCTTCCACCTGGGCCTCTTCCTTCCGCCGCGCCTGACGCGAACGCGAACGATGACGTAGCCCTGCTTGGCCTGGTAGCCGAGGCTCCTGGCCCTGTCGAGCCTGGTTGGGCGCTCAACCCTAACGACGCTCGGCTCCCTGCGCCACTTAATCATCCTAACCTTGAGAAGCTGACCGACGTAGGTCTTCTTCGGAGTCTTCCAGGCTTCCCTAATGTACTTGTACATTCCCATCTTTTCCACCTCACTTCCTCGTTTGTGGTTCTCCGCTTAGCGGAACATCCCGCGGGTTCCCCCGCCTAGTCGAGCGAAGTTGGAGATTGAGTTTTTAAAAGTTGCGGAGTAGTTTAGGCGGTGATAGCAATGCGCCTCGACAAGCTCGTTTCCCTCATGGATAAGCAGGGTTTTAATGGAGCTTTGGTGAGCCCCGGCTCAAACCTCTACTACCTGACCGGCCTGCACATCCATGAGGCAGGAGAGAGGCTGACCGTTCTGGCAGTGAATTCCGATGGAGAATATCACCTCCTGGCTCCAAGCCTCTACGAGAACGTTATCGAGGACTTCCCAGTTACCTTCTGGCGTGATGGAGAGAATCCCTACGAGAAGCTGGGGGGAATTTTGGGGGAGCTTGACATAGCCTCAGGCAGGCTCCTTGTCGAGAACACTATGAGGGCCGACTGGCTGATAGGCATCGAGAAGCTCCTCAGGGACTACGACCTCCATCCGCTCAGCAGTCTAATGCGCGAGTTGAGGATGAGGAAGGACAGAGAAGAGATAAGGCTCATGGAGAAGGCGGCCCAAGTCGTTGATGATGTCTTCGAGGAAATCCTCGCCATGGACTTAATCGGTATGAGCGAGAGAGAGCTCGCTTTGAAAATCGAGCTGATGATAAGGGAGCGCTCCGACGGAATCTCCTTCGAGCCGATAGTGGCATCAGGAGAGAATGGGGCTAATCCACACCACGCACCCAGCGAAAGGAAGCTGAAGAAGGGAGACCTCGTTATCCTCGACTACGGGGCCAGATGGAAGGGCTACTGCTCTGACATAACGAGAACCATCGCGTTAGGAAAGCCGGACGAAAAGCTTCTAGAGATTTACGAGGTCGTCAAGAACGCCCAGGAGAGCGCCTTCCAGACCGTCCGCGAGGGGATAACGGCCAGGGAAGTCGACCGGGCCGCGAGAGAATACATAGCGAAGGCAGGCTACGGCAAATACTTCACCCACAGAACCGGCCACGGCCTGGGCTTAGACGTCCACGAGGAGCCATACATAGGGCCGGATGGAGAGGTAGTCCTGGAAAACGGCATGATCTTCACGATAGAGCCAGGAATATACCTCCCGGGCCTCGGGGGAGTCAGGATAGAGGACGATGTGGTTGTTGAAAACGGAAGGGGGGAGAGGCTAACCAAAGCTGAAAGGGATCTTGTTCAGCTGTGACAACTAACGAAGAGGCTTATTGATCCCCCTCAAGCTCCTCCTCTATCCTCTTTATCTCCTCGTCGAGGATGTTCCTTATCTTCTTGAGCAGATCAAGGTATTCCATGACGGTTTCCCTCTTCATCTTCCTCTCGTGCCCAGCCGCTTCAAGCTTCTTCTTGAGCCTCTCATGATAGTCAACGGCCGTGTAGAGGGTTCTCAAAGCCAGGTCGTTCGAGGTCTTGAGGTACTCCCATCCCCTCTCTGTGAGGCGGTACTTCACGCGCCTAACCTTTCCTCGGTACTCCTCCTTAGGTTCGAGGAGGCCCTCCTCGACCATCTTATTCAAAAGCGTGTAGAGATTGCTGTGGCTCGGCTTCCAGAGGCCGACGGTGAACTTTTCGAGCTCCTTCAAGAGTTCATAGCCATGAGTTTCCCCCTTTAAGCCGACAATAACAAGAATTATATTCTTCAGGGGGACAGTAAACAGCCCCTTGATTATGCGCTTCTCTACATTATCGGTCGTTTCTACCACCCCCTTATCATAAATTTGTTCAAAAGGCTTATAAAATATATCCCTCAAAGACATGTCGAACTTAGACATGTTTGAAAACTTCATATTGAAGAGTGACATAGACGGTGATGGCTATGGCCTGGAACGAGTGGATAGTGAAGCACGCGAAGCTGGTAGTCGCGCTCTGGATAGTCATCATAATCCTCGCGGCGCCACTAGCGGCGAAGCTGACGGACGTGACCAACTACAGCACCGACCAGTTCCTGCCGAACGACGTTGAGTCGGTCAAGGTTCAGGATATGCTGTCCCAGGACTTTCCAAGTTTCTCCCAGAGCGATAACCAGACCTACATGGTGATAACCAACATCAACGTGAACGATCCAAAGGCGAAAGAGGCCTACGAGCGCTTCAAGGCGGAAGCCAAGCCCTACGGTGACAACTTCACATCCTACTACGACGCGGTTGAGCTTCTCCAGAACCAGTCCTACGACATAGCCCTCAACCTGACGAAGCAGACTGCCAACCTTACAGGAATTCTCTATATCTCAGCGCTGAACGCGAGCGACGCCTTCGGAGAAGTCCTTTCTCAGATGGAGCTCCTATCACAGTCAATCAACATGACGAGGGAGAGCCTCCCTGAACTTGCCGGTGCATACCTTGAGCTGAGGCAGAACCTCACGCTCCTCTACAACCAGATGATGAGTCTCAAGGTCCTCATCAACTCCACTGACATGGCATACGTTGAGCTCAGCAGGAACCTCATAAACGCTAGCCAGCAGGAACTCGAAAAGGTGCTCATTGAGGAGATCTCAGAGAGTGTTCCGGAGGAAGAGAAAGCCCTCGTCCCCGTCATTGTGAAAACCGTAATGGCTTACGACACGAACGCCACAGGAGTTCTTGCAAAGGATCCAGTCCTGCTCAAGAAGGTTACGATTGGGCTGATGGAGAATGTTTTGGAAGAACAGGGCCTTTCTCTCGACGAGAAGACGCTTGAGGCCATCTACGAGAGTGGCGGAAACGTCGATGACATAGCAAAGGCCCTCTTGATTCAGGGCACCATCGAGAAGCTTGCCGGAATGCCCAACGCCAACGAGACTGCTAAGAAGCTTGTAGAAGTCGCGACGGCCGATCCAGAGGGGATACTAAGTGGTGAGAAGCTTGAGAACGCCACCCTGAGCGTCGTCGTCTCCCTCGCTGGAAACGTTGAAGGGATAGACGTCGAGGACGTGGCAAAGAGGATCTACGAGGGCGAGAGCCCGAGAAAGATCGCCGAGGAGCTCTTCATTGACGAAATCAACTGGAAGCTGGAGGACATTGACGCACCCGAGATCGTGAAGTGGGCCATGAAGGACACCCTAACGGCCGTTATTAAGGAGTATCCGCTGAGCGAGGAGGAGCTTGAGGCGTTAGTTAAGGAGAAGGTTAAGGCCCTGATCGGGGAGTACATAAACGAGAACTCGCAGGGCCTTGAGCTTCACATTGACACGGACGAGCTCGTGAACCTCGCCTTCAAGTTCAAGGACGACCCCAATGCCATAACAAGGGATGACGTTACGCCCATTGAGGAGTACATCTACCCGACGATCTACGATAAGGCGAAGAACTACATCGAGATGCTCAAGAGCCCAGACAACACGACGATGCTCATCCTCTTCGTCCCACAGGGTCTCAAGGGAGTATCTGACCTCGAGAAGAGTTCAAAGGTTCAGTACGAGAACTCCCTGAAGGCCAAAGAAGTCGCGCTTAAGGAGTTTGGAAAGGCCTTCCCACAGGTCGAGGCCTACGTCAGCGGCACGCCGGTTCAGACCTATGAGACCATCAAGTACGGCAAGGAGGACAACGACAAGACGACGAAGTTCAGCATCATCGGGGCGCTGATAGTGCTCTTCGTCATCATGGGCGCGGCACTGCTCGCAACACTCCTGCCGTTTACAGGTGTCGCAACCGCCACCCTCACTGCCCTCGGAATACTCTACCTCCTCGCCAAGGGCGATATCCTTGACGTCGGTAGCTGGGCCCAGATGCTCACCGTCACCACCGCCCTCGGACTGGGAATAGACTACTCAACCTACTACCTCCACAGGTTCAGGGAGTACCTAGCTGAAGGCTACGACCACAACACTGCGGCAAGCGAGGCCTTGAAGCGCGCCAAGGACGCTGTGCTTGCCTCGGCCTCGACAGACATAATAGCCTTCGCCTCCTTCGTGCTCGCCTACGAGTTCCCGATATTCAAGACAATGGGCATAATAGCCCCAATAGCCGTCATAACGGTGCTCCTGGCGTCTCTGACACTCATACCAGCAATAACTGTCCTGATAGGCAACAAGCCGATATTCTGGTGGCCGAGGCATATCAAGCACATTGAGGGGATAGACATCCACGAGAAGAGCAGAATAGCCGACTGGGCAACGAGGCACGCCAAGGTTGTCGTTCTCATAGCCCTACTCCTGACGGTTCCGGCCGCCTACAACTTCGCCAACTTCCACGGAACACACGACATCAAGCTCTTCATCCCGAAGGACAGCGATACCTACCACTTCCTCCAGCTGACGGAGGAGAAGATAGGTGCCAGTGTGGCGTCGCCGACCTACGTCGTCATCGAGTTCGACCACCCGGTGAGCGACAGCGATCTGGCCACCATCGACAGCATCGTGAAGAAGATAGAGAAGGTTGAGGGCGTTAAGTACGTCTACACAGTGACCCAGCCCTACGGAGAGCCGATTAGCGGCGTCGGCCTCGACGGGCTCAAGAGCCTCGGCGGCGACCGCTACATCTCCAAGGACGGAAAGAAGGTGCTCATCCAGGTGACAGGAAAGTACAGCGCCACCGACGAGCACTCCAAGGACATGGTGAAGGAGATAAGGTCCCTCCTCAAGGACGAGAAGAGCTCAGGAGAGCTCAAAGACGGGCTGGTAGGCGGAGCCACTGCACTGGCCCTCGACCTCAGCAACCTCATCAACGACGTCTTCTGGCACAGGATATTCCCAGTGGCGCTGCTGCTGATGTTCCTGTCGCTCATACCGACCCTCAAGGGACTGCCGGCGGTAATTACTACAATGGCCACCATAGCCACTGGCGTCCTGCTGAGCATCTGGCTCTCCAGCTGGCTCTTCGAGAGGGTCTTCGGGCAGCAGATAATGTGGTTCCTGCCCATGATGGTCTTCGTAGTGCTCATGGGAGTCGGCATCGACTACAACAGCTTCTTCCTTATCAAAGCAAGAGACGAGTTCGAGAGAAGAGAACCGAGGGAGGCCCTGGTAGTTGCAGCGGGAACCATGGACCTGCTCGTCATCGGCCTGGCAGCGGTGCTGGCGGCTACCTACGGCTCGCTGATGACAGGCGCAACCTGGGGAGTCAGGGAGATAGGATTCGCCCTAGCCATTGGAGTTCTCCTAACGGCCGCAATGGCAGTGTACTTCGTAGGACCTGCCACTATGGCCCTCTTCGGCGAGAAGGCCTGGTGGCCGCTGTTCAAGAGAAAGAAGGATTGAACTTTCACTTTTCCATTCTTTTCTATCCTTTTTGCGTGGGAGTGAAAACCCAAAAACCTTAAATACCAAAACCCGTTACCTACCCCGATGCCTATGAGGGGGGAGTGTCTTCTCCACCGCTGGAATCACGCCGATGTCTGATTACCCCAATAACCCCCCTATTCTGGAGTTTCCATTCTCAGGCTCTTTTGAAAAAACTTCGAGGAGGTTTAGGCATGGAGGAGCTTAACTTCAAGGCTATTGAGGAGAAGTGGCAGAAGCGCTGGCTGGAGGAAAAGGTCTTCGAGCCGAAGAGAGAAGATAAGCCAAAGTTCTACATAACGGTCGCCTTCCCCTACCTCTCAGGACACCTGCACGTCGGCCACGCGAGGACCTACACGATTCCCGACGTCATAGCGCGCTTTAAGAGGATGCAGGGCTATAACGTGCTGTTCCCAATGGGCTGGCACATCACAGGGGCCCCGATAGTCGGAATCGCCGAGAGGATAAAGAACCGCGACCCCAAAACCATCCACATCTACCGCGACGTCTACAAGGTGCCCGAGGAGATACTGTGGAAGTTCGAGGATCCGAAGGAGATAGTCAAGTATTTCATGAAGGCCGCGAGGGAGACCTTCATAAGGGCCGGCTTCTCCGTTGACTGGAGCAGGGAGTTCCACACCACCAACCTGTTCCCGCCCTTCAGCAAGTTCATAGAGTGGCAGTTCTGGACGCTCAAGGACATGGGGCTGGTCGTTAAGGGCGCCCACAGGGTTAGATGGGATCCAGTTGTTGGCACTCCGCTCGGCGACCACGATATAATGGAGGGCGAGGACGTTCAGATACTTGAGTACGTCATCATCAAGTTTATCCTGGAGGAGAACGGCGAGGAAATATACATGCCGGCCGCTACGCTGAGGCCGGAGACGGTCTATGGAGTAACCAACATGTGGCTGAATCCAGAGGCGATCTACGTCAAAGCAAAGGTCAGGCGCGGCGATAGGGAAGAGACCTGGATAATCAGCAAGGAGGCAGCCTATAAGCTCTCCTTCCAGGACAGGGAAATTGAGGTCATCGAGGAGTTCAAGGGCGAGAGACTCATTGGTAAGTACGTGAAGAACCCCGTAACGGGCGACGAGGTCATAATTCTGCCGGCTGAGTTTGTTGACCCGGACAACGCGACCGGAGTTGTTATGAGCGTTCCTGCTCATGCCCCATTCGACCACGTGGCTTTAGAGGATTTGAAGAAGGAAACCGAGATTCTGCTGAAGTACGACATCGACCCGCGTGTGGTTGAGGAGATAAGCTACATCTCGCTGATAAAGCTTGAGGGCTACGGCGAGTTCCCGGCGGTTGAGGAAGTTGAGAAGCTCGGCGTGAAGAGCCAGAAGGATGAGGAGAAGCTCGAAGAGGCCACAAAGAACATCTACAAGGCAGAGTATCACAAAGGAGTCTTCAAGATTGAGCCCTACGCAGGCAAGCCCGTTCAGGAGGTTAAGGACCTAATAGCGAAGGAGCTCCAGGAGAAGGGCATCGCCGAGATAATGTACGAGTTCGCCGAGAAGCCGGTCATTTCAAGGTTCGGCAACCAGGCAGTTATCAAGATAATCCACGACCAGTGGTTCATCGACTACGGAAACCCTGAGTGGAAGGAGAAGGCGAGGGAAGCTCTAGCCAACATGACGATTTATCCAGAGAGCAGGCGCACACAGTTCGAGGCGGTAATAGACTGGCTCGACAAGAAGGCCTGCGCGAGGAAAGTTGGCCTTGGAACACCACTCCCATGGGATCCAGAGTGGGTAATCGAGAGCCTGAGCGACTCGACCATCTACATGGCCTACTACACCATAAGCAGGCACATCAACAAGCTGAGAGAAGAGGGCAGGCTCGACCCCGAGAAGCTCGACAGGGAGTTCTTCGACTACCTGTTCAGGGAGGAGTTCAGCGAAGAGAGGGAGAAGGAGCTGGCTGAGAAGACAGGCATTCCGGCAGAGATAATCCACGAGATGAAGGAGGAGTTCGAGTACTGGTACCCGCTCGACTGGCGTTGCTCGGCGAAAGACTTAATCCCGAACCACCTGACGTTCTTCATCTTCAACCACGTGGCGATATTCAGGAAGGAGCACTGGCCGAGGGGCATAGCCGTAAACGGCTTCGGAACGCTCGAAGGCCAGAAGATGAGCAAGAGCAAGGGCAACGTGCTGAACTTCATTGACGCCATCGAGGAGAACGGCGCAGACGTTGTGAGGCTCTACATAATGGGTTTGGCTGAACACGACAGTGACTTCGACTGGCGCAGGAAGGAGGTCGGCAAGCTCAGGAAGCAGGTCGAGAGGTTCTACGAGCTGGTGAGCGAGTTCGCGAGCTATGAAGCAAAGGAGGATGTCGAACTCAAGGACATCGACAGGTGGATGCTGCACCGCCTGAACAAGGCCATTGAAGGAGCCACCAAGGCCCTGGAGGAGTTCAGGACGAGGACGGCCGTGCAGTGGGCTTTCTACAGTGTGCTGAACGACCTGCGCTGGTATCTAAGGAGAACCGAGGGAAGAGACGACGAGGCAAAGCGCTACGTGCTGAGAACCCTCGCCGACGTATGGGTCAGGCTCATGGCCCCGTTCACACCGCACATCAGCGAGGAGCTCTGGGAGAAGCTCGGCGGAGAGGGCTTCGTGAGCTTGGCGAAGTGGCCCGAGCCTAACCCGGCCTGGTGGAACGAGACCATCGAACTGGAGGAAGAGTACGTCAAGAACCTCATCGAGGACATCAAGGAGATAATCCGCGTGGCAAAGATAGAGGATGCAAAGAGGGCATACATCTACACGGCTCCAGAGTGGAAGTGGCGCGTTGCTGAGGTCGTCGCTGAAAAGAGGGACTTCAAGGCAGCCATGTCCGAGCTCATGAAGGACCCGGAGATGAGGAAGCACGGCAAGGAGATAAGCAAGATGATACAGCGCCTGATAAAGGACAGGACCTTTGAAATCAAGCGCATCGACGAGGAGAAGGCTCTGAGAGAAGCCAAGGACTTCATCGAGAAGGAGCTTGGCATCGAAATAATCATCAACCCAGAGGAGGATAAGGGAGGAAAGAAGAAGGCCGCGATGCCGATGAAGCCGGCGGTGTTTGTGGAGTGATTGGATTTCATAGCCTTTATCTATTTTCTTGATGAGGAAGAAGAGAAAGCATTAATGACGATACTCACTCCAGAGGCCGAAGATAATCGCCCCGAAGAACAGCGCCATTGCAGCCCACATCTGCTTGGCATGATCTTTGGCTTTTATGCCAATTATTCCAACCACTATAGAGTAAATAAAGAAAAAGACTCCAACGATGGCATCTATCATGTCGACATTCATAGAGTCTCCTCCATTTCTAGTTGTGCTATATTATTATTGTTGGACTAAAAATTGTTTGCATGACATAAATACCATTATGACCTCCAATCGCATCTATCGTGTACACATAGGCTCCTGCAGCTAAGAGTGCTACTGCAATAATCCCGACGATTTCTGGGGCTATTCCCAGTGCGGCTAGTAGTGAGGCCAATTCCTCTTTCGCAATCTCAAGCCCAAAAATTCGCCCCTGCTATAACTTCAACCTCATTTTATAAAACTTTTCTCCGAAAATGGCTTAAAGACAACTGCTTTAGCATTTTTCGGTGTTTTCCATGCCCACTGACGAGGAAACGTTTAAGAAAGATGTCCTCTCCAGAATTCCACTCCGAGACGAGCCTCCACTTCCCCAAAATTGGCTTCATCTAGAAATGATTGAACGCTTCAGGGTTCTCAGGTTCGCCCCGATAAAGCCCGGCATGAACGTCCTTGAAATTGGCTGTGGGGCTCATGCACTCACCACAGTCCCCCTGGCTTACCTCGTCGGCGAGACCGGCAGGGTCGTTGCCGTTGATCTGAGCAGGTGGCGCTTCTTCGGAGAAGTGACATCCTCCACCGGAATGAAGCACCGGATAATCCCACTCAAGGTGGACGCGAAGGAGCTGCCTTTTCCGTTTAAGGCCTTCGATTTAGCCGTTCTCGTTCATGGAGTTAGAAGCCTGAAAAATGAGGAAACGATGGTTACGGTCTTCTCCGAGATGCTCCGCGTGGCAAACAGGGTTTTCATAGCGGAGAGTCTTCCCATAGCGAACAGCGAGAGGCAAAGGGCACATCTTGAGCTCTACAACCTGCGCGAGGATATCTTTGAAGCGCTCTTCGGCGAGAAGGACGACCTGCACTATCTCCCGCTGGAAAGGCTGAAGGAGCTGGTGGAAACGGCCGGTGGAGAGATAATCGAAAGCGGAACCTTTGAGCCGGGTCTGCCACACTACTTAGCCTACATCCCGCGGGAATACGTGGAGCAGATAAAAGACGGGAAAAAGCGCGCCGAACTTCTGAAGCGGTGGGATAGAGCCTACGAGAAATGGAAAGCTGGTGCGGAGCATCCGCCGGTGGGATGGATTCTGGCGGAAAAAGATGAGTAAAACTCAGAACTCCCTCTCCACGAGGAACTCGGCGAGGAGCTCCAGATCCCTGCGTGCTTCGCTCTCGGGAAGGATCTTCAGGGCATCGTTGGCCTCCCTGACAAGGTTCTTAGCGTATTCTGCGGCGTAGTCTATGCTGCCATACTTCCTGAGGAGCTCGATGGCCTTAGCCACTTCCTCCTTAACGTCCTCATGAATCAGAGCATCGTCTTTGGCGTCGCCTGCGTACTTTCCAAAGACTTTCATAAACTCGGCCTTGTCCTCTTCGCTGGCGTTCTGGAAGAAGTGGCTGACTATGAGGGTCTTCTTGCCCTTCCTTATGTCGCTGCCGACGGGCTTGCCAAGCTTTTCCTCGTCGGCGATGAGGTCGAGAACGTCGTCCCATATCTGGAAGGCTATGCCAACGTTCCTGCCCCACTTCGAGAGTGCCTGAATGTACTCCTCGTTGTCAGTTCCAACAATAGCGCCGATCGTCGCGGAGCCGTCGAAGAGTGCTCCGGTCTTGCCGCTTATCATCTGGAGATATTCATCAACGGTGACCTCTTCCCTCGTCTCGAACTCGATGTCGAGAGCCTGTCCCTCGCACAGCTCGTTGGAAGTCTGGACGAGGACTTCTAAAATCCTCGCTTTCTTCTCGGGACTGACCTCGGCCCTGGCAACAGCCTCGAAGGCCTTGCTGAAGAGCAGGTCGCCGGCGAGGATTGCCATGTTGATGCCCCAGACCTTATGGACGGTCGGCCTTCCGCGCCTGAGCTCGTCCATGTCCATTATGTCGTCGTGGACGAGGGAGTAGTTGTGTATAAGCTCGACCGCGGCCGCTGGATAGAGTGCCTTGCTTGGATCACCGCCAACGGCTTCAGCCGCCCTCAGGACGACGAACGGGCGAACCCTCTTGCCGCCGGCGAGCGGATAATGCCTGGCAGCGTCGTAGAGCTTCCTCGGTTCTCTCTCCGGAATGAGCTTGAAGAGCACACCATCAACGTCCTTTGCCATCTCCTTAACCCTTGCAAACAGCTCATCGTACTTCGCCATTTTATCACCCCGTGAGCGATGAAAGCAACGTCAAAAGGAAAAAGGGATAACTCTTTATCAGTTTTACCCCTACTTAATCTCCACAGTGTAGCCATTGCGCGAGACGAAGACGTCCCTGCCTATGAGGTAGCCTTCTTCTTCAGCCAGCTCAGCGTAGTGGGTGAGCATCCTGAAGTCGCCGTGGCCAGGGACGATGTTCTCTGGGTTGAGCATTCTCAGTAGGTAGCGGTGGTCCTCCCTGCTGGCGTGGCCTGAAACGTGGAGATCCTTTATCATCCTAACGCCCTTCATCCTGAGCTTGGTTTCGAGAACGTAGCGCTGGGCCCTGTTGAGGGGGTTGGGAATGGTGCCGGCGGAGAAAACGACAGTGTCGCGCTTGCCTATGTCGTAGAGCTCCCCATTTGCCATCCTGGTTAAAACGGCACCGGGTTCACCCTGATGACCGGTAACTATGAGAAGGTAATTTTCCCTTGCCTGGGAGACTTCTTTAAGGACTTTTCTGACGGCGTTTGGGCTCCTCACGGCCTTGGCTCCCTTCATTTTGATGAGACCAAGCTGCTTGGCTATGCCCGTGTACTTAGCCAGGGAGCGGCCAACTAAGACAGCCTGCCTGCCCATCTTGTTGGCTATCCAGATGAGCTCCTGAAGGCGTGCTATATGGCTGGCGAAGGTTGTGGCTATCAGTCCGTCAGATTCCATGCCCTCATAGAGGAAGAAGTCCTCGAGGAGCATCTGAGCAACTGCCTCGCTCGGCGTTTTGGTGGGTTCAGCAACGCGCGTCGATTCGGGGATGAGAACCTTGACACCCTCCTTCCCGAGCTCTTTAAGCCTGTCGTAATCGGGCCTCTCGCCGAGAGGGCTGTTGTTGTCGAACTTGAAATCTCCTGTGTGGACAACGGCGCCTTCGGGCGTGTGAACTACAACAATGGCAGCTTGAGGGATGGAGTGGGTAATCTGAACGAACTCAATAGCTAAGTTCTCGCTCACCTGGACTATCTCGCCGTATTCGGTCTCGTACATCGGGTTCTTGACCTCGAAGTACTGCTCGCTCTTGACCTCGCTCTTGGCGAGCTTTATGGTGTAAGGAGTTCCATATATCGGCACGTCTGGATAATGGGGAGCGAGCTTGCCGACGGCACCTATGTGGTCGAGGTGGCCGTGGGTAAAAGCGATGGCAACGACTTTCTTGTTTCTGATTGGTGAATCGTCAGGAATAGCCCCAAGCTTCTGGAGCTCCTTCGTGGGGAACTGCTGAATGTTCACATCCTCGTGGATGAGGACACGGTCGAGCCTTATTCCCATGTCGATTATAACGACCTCTCCGTTGTATTCAACGGCGGTCATGTTTTTACCGACTTCCTCGTAACCGCTGAGTGTGTAAATCTTTATCATACTCTTTCCTCCTTCGGCCTCTAAGCTCATAAGAGCATAAGGCCCCGTTGGAGATAGTAAGCTAGGTGAGTTTAAAAAGGTGTGCATCGAAGAGGAGGGCGTCAAGAACGTAGACACCGACTAGACACAACCTAAAAACGTGAAAACGGAAGGTTAAATCCGCCTGTCCCGCAGGTAAGCAGGCAGGTCAATCCTCTGCTCGAGCCACTCCCTTGTGAAGCCTGTTATAACAAGCGGAACCTTCCTCAGTTCCTCGACGTTTCTGGCACCGATGAGGAACATGGTGTTCCTTATCTCCTCGATGTAGCGCTCCAGCACCTTGATGACGCCCTCAACGTCGCCCTTGACCGCTGGTCTGAGCAGGGGCAGGGCAACGCCGGCGAAGGTGGCTCCCATCGCTAGTGCCTTCGCCATCGTTATTCCGTCGCGCATTCCCCCCGTGGCTATAATCGGCAGCTCGGTGGCGTATCTGACTTCAGCCACGCTTATGGCGGTCTTTATGCCCCAGTCCCAGAACTTCAGGGCCAGGTTTTTGCCCATCTCGTCCTTGGCACGGTAGTACTCGACGCCGCTCCAGCTGGTTCCGCCGAGGCCGCCGACGTCAATCGCGTCTATTCCAATGCTCTCGAGCCTTATCGCGACCTCCATTGAAACACCCGCGCCGGTTTCCTTGGCGATTATCGGGTAGGGGAACTCCGCCTTCAGCTCGGCCAGGGCCTTCAGCACTCCGCGGTACTGTGTGTCACCCTCAGGCTGGACGCTTTCCTGGAGGGGATTCATGTGTATCGCCAGAGCATCGGCCTGAATTGTCTCGACTGCCTTCAGTGCTTCCTCAATCCCATATCTATCGGGCATCGTCTCGGCGAACTGAGGAGCGCCGAGGTTGCCAACTAGGAAAACGTCGGGAGCGACGTCTCTAACGTAGTAGCTCTCCCACGTTTCCGGCTTCCTTATCATAGCCCTCTGACTTCCGACGCCCATGGGGATGTTCAGCTCCTGAGCCGCCTTTGCCAGGGTCTTGTTTATCTTTCCGGCGAGCTGAGAGCCCTTCGTTCCGCCGGTCATGCCGGCTATCATTATCGGGTAGTCAAATTTCCTGCCAAGGAATTCGACGCTGAGGTCGATTTCATCCTTGTCAATTTCAGGCAGGCTCATGTGGACGAAGTGTACGTCCTCAAAACCATTGCTGACATGAGCCTGAACGTTCCTCTTGAGGCAGTGCTCTATATGCTCGAACTTCCTGATTACGGTGAGCTCCTCCTTATCGAAAACTTCCACATCCACCACCTGAATGGAAAGGGAAGAAGGAGGTTAAGAGGTTTTTGGAAGGCCCGTCTCTGGTTCACCGTTGCTCATGAGTAGGAGTACGACCAAAGCCCCCCCAAGAGTATGCTCGCGAGAGCGTATTTGGAAAAGTAGAAGGAATCATACGGATCAGCAGAACTGGGATCATTAACAGGAGACCGCTCAGGAAGAGCCCGATGAGGGGCAAAAGCGAGAGTGCAAGCCCGTGCCGGAGCTTTTCTTGATTGGAAGTCAAAGTCGTTGGGAGAGTCAGAAAGAAACCGTGGAGTAGAAGTAGAGTTCCGTAAGCGGCGTATTCAGCCTCGTAGGTCTCCCACAGCGGATAACCCGCTACCCTAAGGAGCAGTTCTTGGTGGAGGAGATAGAAAAAAGTTGCAACGGCTTCGGAAATTATGAAGAGATAGAGAAGCAGTTGCCGTTTCTCCACCCCACCTCACGGCATAATTTTCGTCCCAGTTCCCCCTCCAATGATCGCGCCGCTCAGCCTTCCGGGAACTTTGCCGTTCACGAACCAGACCTCTGAAAACTGGGCTATCTCCTTCGCCTCCCTGAGCTTGTTGGCTATGCCGCCGGTAACGTCTATTCCAGCCGAGCCGGAGAGCCTCTCGATTAGCCTGTCAATCTCCCCAGCCTTGAGCTCCCATATAAGACCTCCTTCGCCAGGCTTACCGTCATATATCCCATCCACGTCCATGAGGAATATCACCTTGCTCGGCCTCAGCATCTTTGCCAGGTAGGTTATTATCTGGTCGCCCGAGAGAATGTCTATGCCCTTCTCCAAATCCACGGCAACATCGCCGAAGAGAACTGGGATTAACTTCAGCTCAATTAGCCTCTTGAGGACCTCCACGTCACCGTAAGCGACCGAACCGTTTTCGGTTATGAAGACCGATGAAGTTGAGACGGAAAATGCCGGAAGGCCCCTCTCCAGGAAAACCTCAATGATTTTTCCGTTGAGCTCAAGCATAGCCTGATGAGTTCTGGAGAAGCCGATGCGTTTGCTCTCGGGATTCGGCTCGATGCCCTCCCTGAGGTTGTACTCCTTCGCGAGGGGATGACCGTAGCTCCCGCCGCCATGGACGATAATGAAGTCCTCCTTTGGATAGAACTGGGCTATCTCACTCGCTATCTGGCTCACGACGTCCTCGTGGAAGGACTTCTCCACATTTTTGTCACTTATAACACTTCCACCAAGCTTGACAATTATCATGGCAGAACCTCCTCTATCCTCAATCCTTCATCGCTGATTTTAGTTATCATCGGCGTTCCTCCGGCGATGGTTATTGCAGTTGCCACCTCACTCTGCTTCTCAGGGGCGAGGGCGTACATGCATCCGCCTCCTCCAGCGCCGGTTATCTTCGCTCCTAGCGCTCCGGCCGTTCTGGCAGCGTAAACAAGCTCGCTGAGCTTCTTGGTAGAAACACCGAGGGCATCGAGCAGACCGTGGTTGATGTTCATGAGCCTGCCAAGCTGGACAAAGCGGACCTCATCGTCGAGCTCAGAGAGGAGAACTTCCCTCGCCTTGTCCACTATCTTGCCCATAGAAACGAGGATCGGTTCTATAACTTCGGGCATCTCCTCGTAGCTCCTCCTTACCATCGCGACGAGCTCCTTCGTCGAGCCGCTTGAGCCCGTGTAGCCGACAACTATGGGCAGCTCCATGAAGGGCAGGTGCTCGAAGTTGCCCTTCTCGTAGTGAAGGAATCCACCTATGGCCGAGACTGTGGGGTCTATCCCGCTCGAAGCACCCTGGACGAGAAGCTCGACCTTGTGGCCAAGTTTGGCGATTTCCTCGTTGCTTAACTCTAAGCCGAGGAGCCTCGAGACGGCACCGATGGTGGCAACCGCAACGGCCGCTGAGGAGCCCAAACCAGCCCCAACGGGAATCTGGGAGGTTATTGAGACTGTGACACCATTTCCGTTCTTGTCGGCCTCCTCTCTGACGAGCTCTATTGCCTGTCTGACGTAGCTGAGAACCTCAGCGGCCTTTCCATAGTCACTCTCGAAGTAAATCTCGTCCTCTGAGAAGGAGACCGTCAATCCGGGCACCTTGATGTCCTTGGCCTCAATCTTTATCGCCCCTTTGTTGTTGAACTCTGCCCAGACGTAGGTCCTTAGATCTATCGCAGCCGCTATGGCAGGCTTTCCATAGACGACGCTGTGCTCGCCGAAGAGGATAATTTTAGCAGGAGCTGATGCTAGAACCCTCATCTCTGACCCTCCAAACAAGAAAAGGAAAGAAAGTTTATGTGGGTTTTGGTCAAAATTTCACGCTCACTTCCTGAAGACTATAGAGGCATAGCCAACTATTGCATCGGTACTCCTGCTCACCTCAAAGCTCGTCGTGTAGTGTAAAAGCTCGGCCTCAAGGGCTCCAGCCAAGCGGGAGTAGACTACCGCAGTTCCAACTCCCCCGGGCCCACACATGGTGTGGCCCATCTTCCTTATCTCGTCGAACATGCCCTTAACGTCGAAGTCGAGGATTTTCTGAATAACCCTGAAGTCCCACTCCTTGACCCTGTGGGGAAGCTCATCCGCCCTGGCTCTAAAGGGAACATAGCCATAGGCCGGACCGTAGTGCATGAAGTCAGTGCTCGCTATAACAATGGTGTCCCTGCCGAGTTCTTTGGCGGCCTCGTAGATTGCTTTGCCAAGATCCTCTACAACCTCCTCGTCCTGGATGCCAAGGGATATCGGCACTATCCTCACTTCCTTCCCTGCCCTCTCGCCCAGATACTGGATGAAGGGCAGCTGAACCTCAATGGAGTGCTCGTATTTGTGGGCCAGCTCGTCGAGGTCTGCTATTCCAGAGAGCTTCGCTATGGCCTTGGCCATCTCGGAATCGACCTCAATCTCGCCGAGCGGTGTGAGCCATTTACCGCCAGGATAGACCGCTATCGGCGAGCCAAGGCCTGTGTGGTCCGGCCCGATGACTACGAAGGTCTCCGGCAGACCGTCCTCGTAGATGGCCTTAAATGTTCTTGAGGCTGTGTAGCCAGAAAATATGTAGCCTGCATGGGGCACAACGCCCGCTGTTATCTTCCTCTCGCTTCCGTGCTCACCCAAGTCTCTGAAGAACTTCTCGAGCATCTCGATGAGCGCCTCACCCTCTGGATAGAAGCTCCCAGCAACGGCCGGATACCTCGCCATATCCATCACCTCCAGGAGGTAATCAACTCGAAAGTTTAAATACCTTGGGTTAGTTTAAGGCCCGAGCCGGTGAGGGGAAGGAGGACTTTCGAACCCTCGGGGACAGAGCCGTCTTTTCTGAGCTTCCACAGGGCGGCCAACACCGTTGCTGATGTCGGCTCAACGATGAAGCCCCACTCCCAGAGCCAGCGAATGGCTTCCGCTATTTCAGCATCACCAACGCTCATGCATTTCCCTTCGGTCTCGATTAGTATTTTCCTCATCTCTTCCAGCCTCGGCGGCTCCGGGATGGCTATGCCCTCTGCGAGGTGACTTTTCTCTTCCGAGCGCTTGCAGAGACTCTCGTAGCCGGAAGCCTGAACCGCCACAAAGTGGGGAAGCCTATCAATCTCGCCCATTTTTTTAAGCTCGTAGAAGCCTTTCCAGAGGCCGATGAAGAGGGAACCGCTGCCGGTTGGGACTAAAACGTAGTCTGGAACGCCAGTGCTCTCGTAAACCTCAAAGGCGATTGTTTTCGTCCCCTCGATGAAATATGGATTGAGCCAGTGGGAGACATAGGTGATGCCCCTCCTCTCGGCGAACTCGATAGCCGCCCTGTGGACTTCCATCCGCGAACCATCGATGACGTGAAGTTCTGTACCAAGTCTTTTCAAGAGTTCAAGCTTTCCGGAGCTTGTGCGCGCGGGCACGAAGATGTGGACGGATATTTCCTCAGCTTTGGAAAAAGCGGCCAGACTTAACGCCGCGTTGCCCGAGCTGTCGAGGACAACCTCAGTCAAGCCCTCCTCCATGAGCTTGGCAATTGTTACATAGGTGCCCCTGTCCTTGAAGGAGCCCGTTGGCTGGAGGTATTCAAGTTTGAAGAGCGCGTTTACTCCATCCAGGGCAAGCTCCACGATTGGAGTTATTGCCGGGATAATGACAGGTAGATGTCCCTCCGAGACGGGTAGAAAACTCAGGTAGCGCCTGATATCAAAGTGGTTCCGAAGGTTCTCCCCAAAGCGTCCGCTTATGTTCTTCTCCACGAAGAGGGTTCCCCCGCAGTCACACCTCAAGCGAAATTCCTCGGGATACCTGAGCCCACAGCGTGAACATACAAGCACCCGAACCACCCAAGGGTTTTTAGAGGCTTCTTGCTATATCTATGTCACACAAGATAAAAAGGTGATTGAGATGGGTGAGAAGTTCCTATCTGCCGAGAGGCCGCAGACCGAGGAAGGATATCAGTACCACATAGCATGCAAGCCGGGGGACGTTGCAAGATACGTCCTCCTGCCAGGTGACCCCGAGAGAGTTCCGAAGATAAGCTCCCTATGGGATGAGGCAAAGGAGATAGCCTTCCACAGGGAGTATAGGACACACACCGGAAAATACAAGGGTGTTCCAATCAGCGTTACTTCAACCGGAATAGGCGGGCCTTCAACGGCGATAGCGATTGAAGAGCTTGCAGCCATAGGGGCAGATACGTTCATCCGAGTCGGCTCAACAGGAGCCATACAGCCGGGAATGGAAATAGGCGACCTCATTATAGCGAAGGCAGCGGTGAGACTCGAGGGGACATCGAAGCAGTACGTGAGGATTGAATATCCCGCCGTTGCCGACCTGGAGGTTACCCTCGCACTAATTGAGGCCGCCGAGACCCTCGGAGTGCGCTATCACATCGGCATAACTGCCTCGACTGACAGCTTTTACCTTGGCCAGGGAAGACCCGGACTGAACGGCTACTTCCCGAGCTTCGCCAAGAACATCCTCGACGACCTCAGGCAGGCAAGGGTTACCAACTTTGAGATGGAAGCGGCAACGCTCTACACACTGGCCAACATCTACGGCCTCAGGGCCGGCTGTGTCTGTGCCGTCTTCGCCAACAGAGTAACCAACGAGTTCGGCAAGGCCGGTGAGAAGGAGGCCGCCTTAGTTGCCAGCGAAGCCGTCAAGATACTCGCCGAATGGGACGAGGAGAAGGAGCAGAAAGGCAAGAAAGTGTGGTTCCCGGGATTGAGGAGGCTTTGAGGCCTTCTTTTTTCATTAAACATTTTATCAGAGGCTCTTCTGTCCGGCAGGATTGACTATAAAATCCACTGCATAAAGAGCCATTTTAGAGAGCATCTGCCCATCAGTTCGGCAGTTTAACTAAATGCTAATTCTGATCACCCAAAACAGGTAGGTCTTTTTAAACTTCCAGCAGAAGAGTTTGGTAGAATATGGTGCGGTGGCCGGGATTTGAACCCGGGCCAGCGGCGTGGCAGGCCGCTGTCCTAGACCAGGCTAGACTACCACCGCACTGCGCGGCCCGTTAGATACTCACCCCTGGGCGCTTTATAAATCTTTCGGTGGCAGAAAAAGGTTAAATTTATAAAGCGTCCCTAAGAAGGTTTAGCGGGCAGTGCCCCGGTGGCCTAGTCTGGATAGGGCGCGAGGCTGCGGACCTCGAGGTCCGGGGTTCAAATCCCCGCCGGGGCGCCATTCTAACAAAACTTCACGCAGGCAAAGTTTGATCAAGGTTGGCATGTCGCTTTTATAATTGCTGCCATTTCAGTGGGTTTACTTTTAACTTGCCACTTTTCCATGTTTTACTGTGAGTATAACACCCTTCAGGCGTTAAGAAGAGGAGAAACCCTTTACTCGCAAGTCTTTGAGTCAAATCCGCGTTAAGCTTGCAAGATCAAAAAGACATGCAAACTCATTCCAGCCAATTTTGCAGAGCAAAAATTGGTAGAAGAAAAGCCTCAAGTCCTCAGCTTCGCGAGGGCATCTTCAGCGGCCTTGACTATCTGGTAGCCGACGGGCGATGCCGTGAGAAGCGGATGGGTAGCTATCTGCAACGTGTAGAGCTCACTCGCGGTTAGGCGCTTCTGTATTGCCAGAGCAAGGATGTTTATCATCTCGCCAACGCTCTTTCCTCCAGCTATCTGGGCCCCAAGGATTGCTCCCCTATCCCTGGAGAATATCAGCTTCACCGTCACCATGGAGGTATCAGGGAACTTCGCCGGATGCCTATCCGGACCCTTGGCGCGGCCGATGATGACCTCAAAGCCCTCCTTCTTTGCGGCTTCTTCGGTTAGACCCGCTGCGGCCAGGGTTAGACCAGCAACGTGGGTGGAGTAAACGCCTATCGTCCTCCTGTTCTCCCTGACTATCTGGAGCTTGAAGAGGTTGGCTCCAGCGATTCTCGCCTCGAAGGTTGCAGTTGATGCGAGCATTAAGCCATAGGGCTTGCCCGTGAAGAAGTCCCTGTGCTCGACACAATCACCGACTGCAAAGATGTCTGGGTGAGAAGTCCTCATGTACTCGTCCGTCCAGATGCCGTAGCGAGTAACCTTCAGGCCGGCTTTGATGGCCAGATCAACATTCGGACGGTAGCCAATGGAGAATATCACGAGGTCAGCGTCGAGCTCCTTACCGTCGACCAGCTTAACTTTCTCGACCTTTCCGCTTCCCAGAAGTCTCTCAACCTGGCCGTAGACGATATTTATGCCAGCCTCCCTGAGCTTCTCCTCAACCATCTCGCTGAACTCCGGATCGAAAGAGGCCCTCAGGAGTCTGCTCCTAACGAGCAAAGTTACGTCCTTGCCGAGCTTCCTTATCTCGTCACCAACTTCGAGGGCTATAAAGCCCCCACCAACGATGACTACTTTCTCGGCATTTTCAAGCCTCTCACGGAGAGCTTTCAGGTAGTGGTAGTCCTTAGGGACGGTGTAAACACCGTCAAGTTCGACCCCGGGTATCTCCGGAAAGACCGGCTTCGAGCCAGTTGCTATGACGAGCTTCTCCCAAGCAATTTCCTTTCCACCCTTAGTCCTCACGACCTTGGCCTTCGGATCTATCTCGACGACCTCATCGACGAGTATCTCCACACCGAGGGGCTCGAGAAACTTCTCGGCTGGAAGGATATCATCGTCAACGCCCTCGAAGGTTCCAAAGATGTAGGGAATGCCGCAGGGAATCATGCCGATTTGCTCCTTCTTAATTACAAGAACGCTCTTGTCAGGGTAAAACCTCTTGGCCGAGATCGCCGCGGTTAATCCACCCGCGCTCGCGCCGATAACAACAACATCGTACTTCATATTTAGGCCCTCCTAACGGTTTTCAGTCGGGGTTACTCACCAAAGGATTTTAACCTTTCGTTAACCTTGGGTTCAAAACGCGGGCACAGGGGATTTCATCAATGAAGAAAAGAGAACAGAGGAATCACTCTCCGGTCGCGCCCTTAAGGGCGTCCTTGCAACCGCAGCGGCGCTCTTTCGGAATGTGCTTAATGGAATTCATGAGCAAGTACTTTATCTCCTCACTCTTCTTTGCCATCAGCTCGACGACCTCAGTGTGGGTGAGCTTCTCCCTGCTTATTCCGGCGGCGAAGTTGGTAACTATGGCCACGCTGGCGTAGCACATCTCAAGCTCCCTCGCGAGAATCGCCTCGGGACACTGCGTCATGCCAACGACGTCGGCACCGAGTATCTTAAGCGCCCTTATTTCTGCCCTCGTCTCAAACCTCGGCCCTTCCATGCAGGCGTACGTCCCAGTGGGATGGTAATTGAATCCCAGCTCCCTTGCAGCGGTCATGAGGGCCTTCCTGAGCTCCGGACAGTATGGGTCCGTGAAATCAACGTGGGCCACGAACTTCCTGTCGTGAGGACTGTCCTCACCGTCGTAGAATGTGTAGTGCCTCGTCTTTGTGAAGTCCAGAAGCTGGTCGAGGATAACGAAATCGCCCGGCTTCATGGCCTCGTTCAAAGAACCAACGGCGGACGTTGAGAGAATCCTCTCAACGCCGAGCTCGTACAGGGCCCAGATGTTGGCACGGTAGTTTATCTTGTGCGGTGGAACGCTGTGGCCCTCACCGTGTCTGGCCAGGAAAGCTATCTCCTCCCCGTTGTACTCGCCTATCTTCACCCTGACCCTCCCGTAGGGCGTGCTGACCCACTCCTCCCTGACGTTTGCCAAGAGCTTCGGATCGTAAACTCCAGAACCTCCTATAATGGCTATCCTCGGCATGGTATCACCTAAAGGGAAGAAACGGGCGAGGGCTTAAAATGTTAGTGCTTCTCCCAGAAAGCCTTCTGGTGTGCTGCCTTCTTTTCAATGTCTTCCTCGATCCGGCCCTCGGTCTGAAGCTCCAATATCTTCGTCAGTATCTCGCTGAGCAGCCAAGAGCCCCATTTGGGGTCTTTAACCTCAAGGGCGGCATCTATCGCTCCATCGATATCCCCCACCTTAAGCCTCGCAACGGCTATGCTTCCGAAGGCGAGGGAGCGGAGGTAATGGCCGCGGACGCGTTGGGCGAACCTGACGGCATCCTCAAAGTCTCTCAGCTTGGATAGGTAAGTAACCACCTTTACTAGGAGGGCATCATCAGTCGTACGGTTACCTATCATCTCCACGAGAGGTCTGTACTTCTCATCAACTGGCCGCTCAAGAAGCCAATGGATGACAAAGCTGGCAACCTCTTCAAACTCCAAACCCTTCAAGGATTCCAAAAGGCGGGATAAAACCTCTTCCCTGTCGAGAGAGGTCTCAACGATGTCCTTTAAGATAGCAAGCCTCTCATCGGGCGATAACTTCTCGAGTACTGTCATGACGAACTCAAGTTCGCCCTGGTTGACCAGCCCCACCAAGAGTGACTTGAGAACGTCGAATCCAGTCTCAGATGACATGCTAAGGGCGATCTCAACGAATTTTTCGTAGGTTGTCTTTGGAACATCCGAGGTCTTCAGGTAAACCGCAACATCCTTCATGACCTGGCCCAACCAGTACTCGCTCTTCATTTCCGAGAGCAACCGTATTGCACTCCCGAACTCTTCGCGCTTGAGGTGTTCTTTTATTGCCTCGATGGCACCGATTGAACGCCATGGCTCCTCCTCGATCCGATCTATGATAATCTTGGCCTTGCGCATATTGCCCTTTTTGAGATAAACGCGGAGTATTTCGAGGAGGAGATCGTTACGCTTCACATTGTCCTCAATGTCCATAACGTAGAAGAGTGCATCGTCGGCAATATCCAATTCCAGAAGCCTGCCCACAAGGTTCTCAAGCAGATCATCCCTCAGGGGCTGTGGGAACGTGATTATTGATTCGTAGGCCTGTTGGAAAACCTTAGACGCGATTTTAGAACCGGTTCCATAAAGGTAAGTGCCTATCTCAATCACTGCCTTTACCATAAGCACGGGATTGTCGATGGATCCCGCAGCGTTGAATGCGTATTTGAATGCCTCTTTGTACCTAGGGTTTCTGGATCTGTACATGTAGTAACCAATTCTAGCGTAGGTGACCGCTCGAAGGTATTTGTCTCTAATGCTCGAGGCCAGCTTAAGAGCCTCACGATAAACGTCCACGGACATTATTTCCACCTAGTTGATTTACGACATCGGAGTATTTAATGATTTCCAACAGTTGGGACAGAAACGGGAGAATTAGACAAAAAACGAAAATTCAGCCAAGCTCGTCGTAAACGACACCCACGACCTCACCATCGTCGAGGGACACGAAGCTTACCTTTGTTTTCTTTCCGCTTTTAGGATCCACAACAACAAAATCCGGCTGTAAGAGGTACTTACTGGTGGGTATCTTCCAGACATCGCCGTAATGGGCCCTAAGCTCCTTCATAAATCTACCTGCGTCACGTTTAATTACTGTGGTCACCATTATCACCACTTAACTATACCACTTCAAAATATAAAAAGGTTTCCCATAGACATTCGTTAAAGTTAATATCGACAGTTGTCTATCAAAGCCACCTAATGCACATAGCGGAACCTTTAGGAACGTTCAGCTCCCTTGCTATGGGCGAACATTTGGCCTTGAGAAGGAAAAATATCCTCGAATCCCGGAGTTCACTTAACGTTTCGAAGTTTGCCTGTCCCTTGGCGATTATGACGTCAGCCCTCTTAAAGAGCTCTATAAAGTTCTCTGACGCATATTCCAATGGCGTTCCGGGAAGACGGGATCCAGTTGAAATCACGTGTGAAAACCTGTCGAACCCCGCCTCCAACAAGTCTTCCACGGTGGCGTCGTTGATTATCGGCCCCTCCTTGGCGGCGACGTACACCTCAAGGCCGGGAAAGAGGCGCTTGATCGTCTCGATGAAGAGCCTGTCAAAGTAAATCTCACCGCAGTTATCTACGAGGTACAGGAGAACCCGAGCTTTCTCAAGCTCGCGGAACAACACGTCACTCTCATCTATGTAGAGCTCTTCTCCCGCCATGCGGAGGATGTCCTCCTCTATCTTCTCTGGGTCATACCCGACGGCAAAGTCTATCACGTTTCCAGCAATAGCCAGCCGCATGGCGGTTTTGAAATCGTCAACTGTACCGATGTCTTTCGCAACCTTTCTGGCGAGCTCACTGGAGCGGCGCTTGTATTCCTTAAAAGGGTCATCATTGCCCAGAAACTTGTAGAGCTCAAGGAACAGCATTCCACCGTCGGTTGCAGGCACGGAGTCTTCATTGAAAAATTCGCCAATCTGTTTGGCAAGGAAAACCATTGCCTCCCTGCGCTTTTCAAGATTGGATGTGCTCATCTCCACTATCTTCTGGACCTGATTGACCGCACAAGTGATGCACTCGTAGTGAATCTTCATATTATCACCGGGGGAAATAGGAGAGATGGGTTATATAAATCAAACCATCATGAGCTGCTCGACGTACTCGAGCTCCTCAGGTATATGCTTCTTTTTCCTTCTTTCCATTTCTCTCGTGAGCATGTACTCGTAAAGTGCAGTCATCCAAGTCATCTCTCTCACCTCCTTTTGGTCTCTCCAGCATATATTAACTATATTTTAAGTTTAAAAGCCTTGTGAGACTTTAAAATTCCATGAATGCCATCGAAATATCTTTAATCGCCCAGAAAAGCAGCGATGATGGTTTTTGGAATTGGATGGACATAAATGGACAATTTAAAAAGCCCTCATGCCGTATTTTTCAACAAAAGAGTACATTCAAACAGGCAAAAATAACCTAACTGTTTATAAACTTTGAAGCCTCCTTCACTATGGTGGGAGAAGATGGCCTTAGAAAAGCTCGGAAAGGCACTCAACAACGCCCTAAGGAAGCTCGCTCGTTCAAGCACTGTGGATGAAGCCACGATAAAGGAAGTCGTGAGAGACATCCAAAGGGCGCTCATTCAATCAGATGTTAACGTTCGACTCGTTCTTGACCTGACCAAGAGGATAGAAAAGAGAGCCCTCGAAGAGAAGCCCCCCGCGGGTGTTTCGAAGAAGGAGCACATAATTAAAATCGTCTATGAGGAGCTCACCAGGTTCCTTGGAACAGAGGCTAAACCAATTGAGATAAAGGAGAAGCCCACCGTTCTGCTAACGGTTGGTATTCAAGGTTCGGGCAAGACCACCAGCATAGCGAAGCTGGCGCGCTATTTCCAGAAGCGTGGTTATAAAGTGGGCCTCGTCTGTTCGGACACTTGGCGTCCAGGAGCTTACTACCAGCTCAAACAGCTCGTCGAGCCCTTTGGCATAGAGGTTTTTGGAGACCCGGACGAGAAGGATGCGATAAAGCTCGCCAAAGAGGGAGTTGAGTACTTCAAAGAGAAAGGAGCAGACATCATTATAGTTGATTCCGCGGGAAGGCACAAAGAGGAGAAGGGCCTCATAGAGGAGATGAAGCAGATAAGCAATGCCATAAAACCGCACGAAGTCATCCTCGTCATAGATGGAACTATCGGCCAGCAGGCCTACAACCAGGCACTGGCCTTTAAAGAGGCAACCCCAATAGGCTCAATCATCGTTACAAAGCTCGATGGCTCCGCTAAAGGTGGAGGAGCGCTTTCTGCTGTGGCCGCAACGGGGGCACCGATAAAGTTCATCGGTGTCGGTGAGAGGATAGACGACCTCGAGCCCTTCGACCCCAAGAGGTTCGTCTCGCGCCTCCTCGGCCTCGGCGACATTCAGGGACTTCTTGAGAAGTTTGAGGAGCTCCAGAAACAGCAGGAATTCAGCGAGGAGGATATGGAAAAGTTCCTCAAAGGCAAGTTCAATCTCAAGGACATGTATGCCCAGCTCGAGGCCATGCAGAAGATGGGTCCGCTCAAACAGATACTGCAGATGATCCCAGGAATGGGATACTCCCTCCCGGAGGAAGCGGTTAGGGTCGGAGAGGAAAAGCTGAAGAAGTTTAAAGTCATAATGGATTCAATGACAGAAGAGGAGCTTGAGCACCCAGAGATAATCAACTACTCGAGGATTAAAAGGATTGCGAGGGGCTCCGGAACCAGCACCCAGGATGTCAGGGAGCTTCTAAACCAGTACAACCAGATGAAAAAGATGTTCAAGAGCATGGATAAGAGAAAACTCTCCAAAATTGCCCGTAAATTTAACCTGGGAGGGTTTGGGTTATGATAGAGGCCTTCGTGCTGGTTGTTGTTAAGCCCGGAACCGAAGAGAAAGTCTACGAAGCTCTTGCCAAAAACGAGAAGATTAAGGAAATCTACCGCGTCTATGGGGAATACGACATCATTCTCCGCGTGGAGGTTGGGAACATCGGGGAATTAGACAGCTTCCACGATAAGGTCCTGAGGAGAATAAACAACATAGAAATGACAGAGACCCTCATAGCAAGCTCCTACAGGGGGTGAACCCTTGGAGAAGAGGTGGGTCGCCACGATTCACCTCGATACGTTAGAGGTAGAATCGGACCCCACCTTTAAATTTAAGTGCCTCGAGAACTGCGGGAAGTGCTGTTACGAGCTTGAGATACCCATAAGGGACGAGGATATAGTCAGGATAGAGGAGCTCGGCTATAATGCCTGGGAGTTCGTGGACTACAACAAGAGTTTCTACAGAGGGGACAAGTTCCTCAGCTACGCGATTAAAAAGAGACCCTTCGACGGCGGCTGTGTATTTTTAGACCCAGAGACGATGAGGTGCAAAATTTACAAGCACAGGCCCCTAGCGTGCAGGCTGTATCCTTTCGTTTTCGTGAAGCATGGGAACAAGATGGAGATCTACGTCAAAGAAGATCCATTCTGTCCGGGCATTAACCATCCTGAAGGCGAGCCCATAACGAAGGAGTTCCTCCTCAGGGAATACGGGGACATTATAGAGGACTACCGCAGAAAGGCTGTAAACCTCGAAGGATAACCGAAACATATTTATACATTTTCTTGTTAATTTCTGGCCACCGGAGGTGAGAGAATGAGCCAGTTAAAGTCGGTCCAGGAGAAACTCAGACTCGTCAGAATCCTTAGATTGCTTAAGAAAACCTACACCTACGAGGAGCTCTCGAAGATAACGGGCCTCCCCATAACCGTCCTCAACAGATACGTCAGGGGAAAGGTCCTTCCAAGTGCTGAAAGAACAAGGGAGCTCCTTGAGCTGCTGCTCCCCTACATTAACATTGAGGAGGAGGTTAAAAAGAGGATAAAATTCGATGAGTACGGTTTCTTCGACAACATGCCCGTCATCAGCGACACAGCCCTGATGAGCATAATAGCCGAAGACGTGGCAAGCAGGTTCATGGACAAGAACGTGGACAAGGTTCTAACGGCAGCGACCGATGGAATACCCCTCGGTGTCCACGTTGCAAGGGAGCTCAACGTCGATGTGGTCTACGCCAAAAAGAAGAAGGAAGTCGGAGTTGAGAAGTTCTATGAGGTAAGCTACGTGCCAAGCGCCTCTGGAAGCGTTACAACACTCTATCTCCCCCAATGGGCTCTCAAAAAGGGCGAGAACGTCCTCATTGTCGATGATGTCATTAGGAGCGGTGAAACCCAGAAAGCCCTGCTGGAGATGTGCAGGCAGGCTGGTGCAAAGCCCGTTGGCATGTTCTTCCTGATAAGCGTCGGCGACGTCATTGACAAACTCAAGGAAGAGTACAACATCCCCGTGGAGAGCCTCATAAGGCTGGAGTGATTGAAATGAAAGTGCTGATTTACAACGTTGATGGCCTAACCCTCCCGGTGGAGGTCGAGCCTGGCCTCCCCTTCACCTTCCACTGCAGTTCGGAGGAATGCGGCAAGGAGATAATCATCGAAGGCATTGTGAGAACCGTAGATGAGCTCGAGTTCAATAGTGTTCTTGAGGATACCATCTCGGAAAATCCCGATTTCGAGAGGATAAAGGAAATCACCGCAAGGAACCTCATATTTGAGGGGAGGGTAAACGGGAAAAAGGTTAAGCTCCCCGTGGAGAGCATGGACGACTTCGCCAAGCGATTCATGGACGAGGTTTTAGTCCTCCGTTAGCTTAATCCTTAGATCCTCTTTTACAACTTGCATGGCGACGCTCGTGTTCGTTTTTTCCACACCATCAAGTGAGAGGAGCCACTTGACAAACCTGTTCATGTCGGCCCTGTCCCTGAATTTGGCAACCACTACTATGTCGAATTCTCCCGTTATGTCGTAGACCATTATCACCCTATCGTTCTCGGCTATTTGGCGCTCAATTTCAGTAATCTTCCTTCCCTGAGCTTTAACCCCGATGACCGTTGTCAGGCCAAAACCAAGCTTCTCGTAGTCAAGGATAGGGGCAAATCCTTTGATTATCCCTTCCTCTTCCATCCGTTTGATGCGGTTATAAACCGTTCCCACGGCGATTTTAAGCTCACGGGCTATCTCACGGTAAGATAGGCGAGCATTCTCCTGAAGTAGCGAGAGGATTTTGAGGTCAAGTTCATCCACCATCTTCACCACCACACCAAATAGACCGTAAAGTTTAAATATCCTTCCCTGTGAGGGAATAGCGGGCAGTGGACCGGTAGCCTAGCTAGGATAGGGCGGCGGCCTCCTAAGCCGCAGGTCCGGGGTTCAAATCCCCGCCGGTCCGCCATACAAAGTTTCTCGCTGGGCTTGAACGGGGCATATTCCACGGTTAATTCATTGTGCCGACTCTTAGGAGCCCACTTGAGGTTCTCTCCATGCCCAGCATAAGAAGCTCTTTATGCTCCCCGGCCACACTATAAATCACCTTTTGATGTGCCGCTATCGACCATTCGGCGAGAAAAAGCTGAAGGGGGTGAGAGATATGGTGGAGGACGCGCTCTTGTTTTACATAGCGAGCATAAGAATGGAGAGCGAGCAGAGGAAGAAGAAAAAGCGCTTTCTCCTCTGAACCCTTCCGAAACCTTTAAATATTTTTGCCACTTTTAGTTAATTTGAGTAAGAAAAATTGTGGAGGTGATGACGATGGTCTACGTGGCGGTTCTGGCCAACATCAACGGGAACCTCCCTGCGCTGGCCAAGGCACTTGAAAGGATAGAAGAGCTCAAGGAGGAAGGATACGAAATCGAGAGATACTACATCCTTGGAAACATAGTTGGCCTCTTCCCATACCCGAGGGAGGTCCTTGATACCCTCGATGATCTGATAAAAAACAACCTGGTCAAGGTCATCCGTGGTCAATTCGACCAGCTCATCGCCATGAGCGACCCTCACGCAGAGGGTTCGGACTACATCGACCGGCTCGACCTTGAGCCCCACGTAAAGGCCGCCCTCAAATACACCTGGGAAGCTCTCGGTCACGAGGGAAGGGAGTTCATCCGCGATCTGCCAATATACCTCGTGGACAGGATAGGCAAAAACGATGTCTTCGGCGTCTACGGAAGCCCGCTCAATCCATTCGAGGGCATGGTACTTCCAGACCAGCCCACGAGCTACTATGAGTCCATCATGAGGCCCGTCAAGGACTACGAGATACTCCTCGTTGCATCGCCCAAGTATCCAGTCAATGCCATGACGAGGTACGGAAGGGTCGTCTGTCCTGGTAGCGTGGGCTTCCCACCGGCCAAAAACCACAAGGCGACCTTCGCGCTCATAGACGTGGATACGCTTCACACTAAGTTCATCGAAGTGGAATACGACAAGAAGCTCGTTGAGGAGAGAATAAAACAGGAAGGCCTTCCCGAGGAGATCATCCGGATTCTTTACCACGGAAGGATTTGAAGGAGCTTAGAACCTCCCTAATATCTTTTCTCTCGTAGATCACGAAGAGTAGCAGGCCAACCATAAGGGCGACTTTTGAGACGAAGACTAGAGACTGAAGGGCCAGCGCGGCAAGGAGTGGAAGGTATATTCCGGGAGAAATCCCAAGGAGTTTTTTTGAGTAGTGAGCGGAGCCGAGCAGTATAATCGCGTAGCCAATGATCAAACCGATCATTACCCCGAAGGAACCAAACGTGGGAATCAGATAAAGCCATGACAGGAGAGATGAAATTGCACCCAGCAGAGCAACGAAAGTGCCTTTCCTTACGTAGGCCGTCGAGTTGAGTGCAACTATGCAGGGGTTATAAGCTATGTAAACCTCCATCGCCATCAGGGCAAGGTAAAAGGCTGGCCCAACATCAAAGCTGAAGAACATTGAAAGAACCTCCCTACCAAGGAGCATGAGGAGAAAAACGCCCAAAGCAGTGAGGAGTACTAGAACTCTTGTGGTCTTTTCAGCGAGAAACCTGACGTAATCATCTTCACTCCTGCCGTACTTGTAGGAGAAAAGAGGCATTATTGCAGACTGGACCACTTGGGGGAGGTACGTGAGCAGGAAGGCCGCCGAGAGGACTGCGGCAACCCTACCAGCGACTTCCACTCCCGCGAGATACTCGCTTATGAAATAGGGTCCCTGGACTAGGAAAACACCCGAGAGCGTGCCAAGGAAAGCGAACGAAGAGTAGGAAAAGAGGAGTGTGAGCTCATCTTTTCTGGGCTTTCCCAAAAGATTGAATTTCACCAGGTAGCCCAGGGAAAAAAGGGAGACGAAGCCAAGGAAGAGAAGGTACGGTGCAAAGACGTTGGGGAGGAGAAAACCAAAGAGGAATCCGAAAAACGCCAACGTTATGATGTATGCGTAGTGCTCGCCGCGATGGATTCCATAGAGAAAGCTTCTCAGCGTGAGCTGTATTCCCCTGAAGGTTGCTAGGAGGGAGAGGTAGACATTGAAGGGAATCAGGAGAAGGCCAGCGAGAGGGAGAAGGAATGATGGAAGTGTTATTGAGCGGATTGCATCTTTATCACCCCTTCCGAGAAACTCCGATGCATATTTCCCGAGCGCAACCGCGAAAAAACTCAGTGGGATTGCCAGAAAGAATGCCTGTGAGATAAGTGAGTTTGCCCTCCCGAGTTCCTCAACGCCAAAGCGCCGAGAGACGATTACGCTGTAGAGGAACCTGCTTAACCCAGTCAGACCGAGGGCTATTATGGACGCTAGGGAATGACGCAGGAGAACGCGGCGCTCGTAGCTCATGGCTAAAAAATCGAAGGAATGAATTTAACCTTTGTGGAATCCGAGGTAGAAGCCAGCTACAAAGGCACCAGTTCCGGGCAGGATTCCGAGAACCTTCTGCCCGAGCGTGGCTATCTGGGTCGTCAGGTCTCCAGCAAGGTTAAAGAGCTTGTCGGTGTTGACTGTTATCACACCCTTCTGCTGGAGCCAAAAGAGGCTGAGCATGTACGCACCTATTAAAGCCATCGCAAGCTTCATGACTTTCTTGAGGGCGAAGCCTGTGAGGAATCCCGCTATTCCGCCAACGCCCACGTCCCCAACCATGGCATTTACATTCAAATCCATCCACACCACCATTTGGATGTACATCGCAGGGAGATAAAACGTTTTTGCCCCAAAATGTTTAAATTAAACGAGTCCAAAATATTTGCAGTAGATAAAAGTCCGGAAGTGGGAGCATGACGAGTCCGATGGAGAGACTTAAAAATAAGATAACTAAAGAGGTTCTCTGGCTCTACATCCTCCGCCTGCTAAAAGAGAGACCCATGTACGCCTATGAGCTGAAGGAGAGGATAAAAGAGGCCTTCAACTTCGAGCCGGCGACAGTCAGCTCTTACGTCGTCCTCTACAAGCTCGAGAAGGACGGCTATGTCACAGCAGAGTGGCAGGAAAGCGAGACTGGAAAGCCGTCGAGGAAGTACTACAGGCTCACTCCAGAGGGAGAAAAGCTCCTCGAAGAAGGGCTCGCCTTCTTGGAAATGATGCTCTCAAAGCTCAAAGGCTGAGCTTTTCTTTAAATTACTGTTGAAATAACAAGTGAACAAAAGAAAAGGTACTTGAATGGACAAAGCAATGAGGGCAAAAGCCCTCAGCGTCCCATTCCACCGCGTGGCTCCTTGGCCTTCGGGCGAAGCCCCTTGTAGCCGCACTTCCTGCACTTCTTGGCCTTCCACGGGTTAGTGGCACCGCAGCGCATGCAGATGTACTTCCTAAATATCCTGGCCTCAGCCTCTGGGAATCTCGCCATCGTAATCACCTCATGATCTTGAACTCCAACACACCTTTTTCTCCCTGCTTTTAAAGCTTTGGTGCGGGGGACGGGATTCGAACCCGCGCAGCCCTACGGCAGCGGATCTTAAGTCCGCCCCCTTTGGCCAGGCTCGGGCACCCCCGCGCGAGTGAGAGTGGGAAGGGCAAAATTAAAAGGTTTGCTCTCAAGTCCTGACTATCCTCATCTCAAAGTCCTCAACCGGGACCTTGAAGTCCTCCCTGCTCTCGATCTCCTTCCTGTTGTAGAGTATCTCCCTCGCAAGGATCCAGTAGATAAGCGCGAGGGCCTTCCTACCCTTGTTGTTGGTCGGGATGGCAACATCAACGTAGCTGAGGAAGTTCTCGGTGTCAACGAGGGCAACTATTGGAATGCCGATCTCTATGGCCTCCTTCATGGCCTGGTGGTCGGCCCTCGGGTCGGTAACGATAAGGACATCGGGCTCAAAGAAGTTCTTGACCTGTGGGTTGGTCATAGTTCCCGGGAGGAACCTTCCGGGGATAGCTCTGGCGCCGGTGACCTCGCCAAACCTCTTGACGGGCTTCTGACCGTAGAGCCTGACGCTGACCGCGAGAATGCTCTCGGGGTCGAACTTGGCGAGGAACTTGCCGGCAATGCGGAGCCTCTCATCGGTCTTCCTAACATCGAGGACGTAGAGACCGTCCTGCCTGACCCTGTAGATAAACTTCTTCATGTCCTGGGTCTTCTGCTGGGTTCCAATGTGGACGCCCGCAGCAAGGTACTGGTCGAGTGGAACCAAATACTCCTCCATTTCTTTCACCCTCCTTTCTCATCCTTCGAATGTTATTATCCTTCCTCTTTCACCCAAATCTTCAGCGATTCTTATTAGCTCGTTCAGCTTGGCGATGGAATCCTTCCCCAGGACCATCGCCGGGCACTTGAGGCCGACCGCGAGATGCGGCAGGGCCTCATCAGAGGACTCGTACCTGGCTTCCGCCAGGATGGGCGTGATTCTCTCCGACTTCGCGTCGTTCACGAGGTTGTATAAGTCGGTGAGCGTGCCGAGGTTGATGGGCTTTATGGAGAGTGCGTTGTAGTAGCGCCTGTCAAGGATGTCCTTCTCGCGGAAGAGGTGTTCACCATCCACAAACACCCCATGGGTTCCCGCTATCAACTCAAGGAACAGCTCCTCATCGCCCATCGGCTTTATGTAGGCAACGTTGTTGTCCTCAACCACATTGAGCACCACTTCGGTCTCCATCGGCCTCTTCTGGACAAGGCCAAGCGCAACCTCCAGACCAAGCTCGCTTCCGGCCTTCTCAGTGGCCTTTGAGAGGGCCTCAATGGTCATAGTCTCAGCGTTCTCAAGCACTTTTGCGGACGCGTCAACCACATCGGTTATCTCCATCAGGTCGCGCACCATCACGTAGTAGTCGAAATCCTCTCCACTCGCTATCTCAAGGATTGGAACGGGCAGTTCGGTGGTGAAGGTTCCACCTATGTAGCTGTAGAGCGGCATCCTCTTGACGCTGGCAGCGGCCTTCGCAACCGCTATGGAAACCGCCAAAGCCGTGTTTGCGCCTATGTGGCTGAAGTCCTCGGTGCCGTCTATCTCCCACAGATAGCTGTCGATGAGCTCCTGCTCGCTTGCGTCAAATCCTATCAGCTCGGGACCTATTATCTCGTCGACCTCGCTAACGGCCCTGTGGGCCTCCGCTATGTAAAGGCTCGGATTCTCGTCTATCGGAGCCGCAAAGCGACCGAATCCCGAGCTGGTGATAACATCTACCTCGACGGAGTACTTTCCGCCCTTGAGCACCGCGACCCTGCCGATTACGTTCTCTATCACGGTCATCTTTCATCAGCTCGGCCTTATTACGGTGAGCGGAATTATGCCCTTCTCAAACTCAAGGAGCGCTGCATCAAGCGGCGTGATTCCTTCCGGGACGTCTATGAGTATGGGCGCACCCATCGCTATCTGGAGAGCCCTCGCTCCCACAATCCTCGCCCTTTCAAACCTTGTGTACCTGAACATTCCAACCACCCGTGCAAATTTTGGTGGGGCCGCCGGGATTTGAACCCGGGTCTCCGGCACCCCAAGCCGGGAGGATAGACCAAGCTACCCCACGGCCCCCCAGAAATGTGGTTTTTCAGTATACCCTGTAGACCATTACCTGATCTATCAGCTCGACGTGACTGAGGAGCGTCCTCCTGCAGCAGTACCTCTCTACTCCGAGGTCGTCGAGCACCTTCTCAGGGTCCTCGCCCTTCTCGACGCGGGCCTTAAACTCGTAGTATTTATCTCCCAGGACTTTTCCACACGTGAAGCACCTTACGGGGACTATCACCCGTATCACCTTCTTCGAAATGAATATTAAAGGCAGGGATCAGCGGTAGGACTTCTGCCTCTTGGCCCTTGGACCCTTGGTCGAGCGGTTGGGCTTGTGCGGCTCAGTTCTCCTCGAGTCGCCAACGAGCATTGTCCTGTCGTACTTCATAAACTTTTCCTTGAGGTTCATGTCGTTGGTCCACTCGACGAGGGCCCTAGCAATGGCAACGCGGGCAGCCTCCGCCTGACCCATGAAACCTCCGCCTTCCACCTTGACGTCGATGTCGACCTTGCTGACGATCTCCTCGCCGGCAAGGACGAGAGGCTCCATAATGGTGAAGCGCGCAATTTCCGGCTCGATTATCTCAACCGGCTTGTGGTTGATCCTGACGCGACCCTTTCCTTCCCTAATGGTGGCCCTCGCAATGGCCGTCTTCCTCTTTCCAGCAGTCTGGATGACCTTCATTTTCTCTCACCTCAGAACTTTCCACCGAGGAACTTCGCGACCTCGCCAACAGTAACGTACTTAGGCGTGGCGAGCCTCGACATGTGCGCCTCCATCAGGGTCTCCAGATCCTTGCCCTCGAACTCCTTGGGAACACCGACGTAGACCTTGAGCCTCTTGAAGGCCTTCCTTCCGCGGTCGGTCTTCCACGGAAGCATGCCCCTGACGGTTCTCCTGACTATCTCGTCGCTTCTCTTCGGGTAGAACGGACCCCTTCTCGGGTTGGTCCTGGTCCTGAGCTCAGTCCTCTGCTTGTACTTGGCGAAGATGTCCTCCCTGTTGCCGGTGATGATGGCCTTCTCAGCGTTGACTATGACCACTTCCTCGCCCTCGAGGAGCATCTTGGCGACCTTTGAGGCGAGTCTCCCAAGTATGAGTCCTTCAGCGTTAATAATCCTCATGGCCCATCACTCCATTATGATTACTCCACTTCCCTTCGGGTTTCTCTCGAGGAGCTCCTCAATCGTGATAGCCTCCCCACCGGCTTCGGCTATCTTCCTCTTAGCCGTCTCACTGAACTTCCAGGCAGCAACGACAACCTTGTGCTCGAGCTTTCCGGCACCGAGGACGCTTCCTGGAACGATAACGGTGTCACCCTCTTTGGTGTAGCGGTTGATCTTGCTGACGTTCACTTCAGCCCTCTGCCTCCTAGGCCTCTCAAGACGCCAGGCTATGTCCTTCCATATCTTCACTCCTTCCTCGTTTGACTTCTTTCTGAGGTAGCGGATGAGCCTCCTCAGGTTGATGTCAGTTGGACCGGTTCTCTTCATGAGCATTCCTCCTTCACAATTCTCGCACCGAGGGACGGGGTGAGCGTGAATTTGGTGCGGGGGCGGGGATTTGAACCCCGGAACCCCTACGGGACGGGACCCTGAATCCCGCGCCTTTGGCCAGGCTCGGCAACCCCCGCGTCACTCGGCTAATTTATGGAGTTCGCTTATAAATCTATCGCTCTTCCTCATCAGAATCTTGAGAGCTATGGTAACTATTTCCTCAACGGGGAGCTCCCCGTTGGTTTCCACGGTAAAGACGAACGTATTGGGCACAACCTCTTCGGTGATCTTATCACCCACAAACCGGTCGAACTTTCTTGGAAGGTAAAACGCCTTAATTGTCGTTATGATCAGCTCGTTCTCAGTCTCCTCCACCGGGAGACCGCGCTTTTCAGCCAAGGCCTTAAGCTCCTCCCAGTCCGGAACCTCTTTGCTGACGTGGATTTTGGTCAGGTACTTGTAGTAGACAAACCCTGGCTGCCATTTCGCGTGGTCCTTTCCGCGGCCGAGCTTGGCATAGGCGTTGAGCGTGAGCCTCTGTCCCTCAGCGAGCTTGACTATTGGGATGTTTGGGTTTGCTGGCCTGACGTCCGGGTCGTCGCTCTTAAGGTCGCCCGAATACACCATACCCGGGCCCTCTGCCTCCAGAGAAAGGGTAACCGTGTAGTCGTCAAGCTCTAAAGCATCGAGGGAAAACCTCCCAACTGGCGTAGTGAGTGGAATCATTGCCAGGCGGTGAGCGATAATCTCGTCAAAGAGGGCCGAATCGTTCTCGAATAACTCAACCTCATCTACAGCAAATGTGGGAACCTCTGAGAGGATGGTTCTCCTGAGGGCGTTGGCAAAGGGAATGTCAACTCCCTCAACGATGAACTTAATCGAGTCCTCCCTTTTGTCAAGAATCTCAAACTTCATTTTCCTCACCAAAAAAGAAGTTGTAGAGGGTCAGACTCTCCTGCCCCTTCTTCCGCCCTTCGGTCTGGTGCCGTCGTGCGGAATCGGGGTAACGTCCTCGACCCTTCCTATCTTCAGTCCGGCCCTGGCGAGGGCTCTGATGGCTGCCTGGGCACCCGGACCAGGGGTCTTGCTCTTGCTTCCGCCCGGGGCGCGAACCTTGATGTGTACACCGACGAAGCCCTTCTCCATGGCCTCCTCGGCGGCCCTCTTGGCGGCTATCATAGCCGCGTAGGGCGAGGGCTCGTCCCTGTCGGCCTTAACGACCATACCACCGCTCCACCTGGAGACGGTCTCGGCCCCGGTGAGGTCGGTGATGTGGATGATGGTGTTGTTGTAGGAGGAGTAGATGTGGGCAACGCCCCACTTCTCCTTCTTCTTAAGGTTAACAACCTGCTGCTCCTCGCTCATGAGGCCTCACCCTTAGCCTGCTCAATAACAACCCTCTCGGGGTGGCTCTCCTTGGCGAACGGGGATGTCTTCGAGTAGGTTATGGTGTCTTCCTCCTCCTTGAGGACGAGGTAGCCAGGAGAGCGGATTATCTGACCGTTGACCTCTATGTGGCCGTGGACGATGAGCTGCCTGGCCTGCCTGATGGTCCTAGCGAGTCCCTTCTTGAAGACTATGGTCTGGAGGCGCCTGTCGAGAACGTCCTCCACGGTGAGGGACAGGACATCATCCAGCACCGCATCGGCCGGAAGAAGTCCAAGCCTGTTGAGCCTCTGGAGGAGCTGAATCCTCTCGACCTCGGCCTGCTTACCGCGGGCAGCGAGGAGGCGCCTGGCCCTACGCCTGAACTCCTTGAGCTGAGTCTCGTGCCTCCAGAGCTCCTTCTTGTTCTTGAGAGCGTACTTCTTCATGAGCACGCGCTCTCTCTCAAGCCTCTCCTTAATCCAAGGGTGAGAGGGAGTCTCGTACTTCTTCCTCTGCCTCTTTGGGTCTCCCATTTACACCACCTCACTTCTTCTTTCTTCTCACGCCAACGGTGGTACCGTGCCTGAAGTTCGACCTGGTCCTCTGTCCCCTGAGTGGAAGACCGAGCTCGTGCCTTATGCCGCGGTAAGCCCTGATCCTCCTGAGCCTGTTGATGTCCTCACGCCAGGCCATGACAAGCTTGGCGGTGATAAGGTGCATGTCCTTGCCGGTCTCGTAGTCCTTCGGCCTGTTGACTGCCCAAGCAGGTATGCCATGGGCAACTGGATCCTCAAGGATCTCCTCTATCTTCCTGACCTGCTCGTCTGTCAGATAACCGGTCTTCATGTAGGGGTCGAGCCCTGCAACTCTGAGCACCATCGTTGCAAAGTTTATTCCTATGCCCTTGATGCCCGTAAGGGCCCATCTCAGCTGCTTATTTCCGTCCAAATCAACTCCCGCTATACGGACGATGTGTCTGAAGTTGTCCGTCATTACGAATACACCTCCATACCAATCCTTCAACGAGGATTTTGGCGCCGGGACGGGGATTTGAACCCCGGTGTCCATACGGACACGGGCTCTCAAGGCCCGCGCCATCCCAGGCTAGGCGATCCCGGCATACACGCGGTAGCCGCTCCCCTTTGACAGTTCTCTCACTTCAGTGAAGTGCTCCTCCATCAGAGCCTTAATATATTTTGCGCCCTGCTTCGTCTTGATAACCAACTGAAGCAGGCCTCCATCGTTGAGATGCCGGGGAGCATTTATAACTATTTCCCTCAGGACTTCCTTTCCCGCGTGCACCGGGGGGTTAGTGATGATTGTGTCGAACTTTTCACCCTTAACGGGCTCGTAGAGGCTTCCCCACCTAACCTCGGCGTTTCTAACGTTGTTGATTTTTAAATTTTTCCTCGCTATGCTCACCGCTCTTCTGTTCACGTCGGTCATGACGACATAGTCTACAAAGCGGGAAGCGACAATGCCTATTGCACCGTAGCCGCAGCCGAGGTCGAGAACGCGCCAGTTCCCGTCAAGTATCATGCTCTCTATGAGCAGTTCTGTTCCCCTGTCGAGTCTCCCGAAGGAGAAGACTCCACTGGCCGTTATGAACTTGAAACAATAACCCCTGAGGCAGACCTCGATGGTCTTTGTCTTGAGGGGAACGTTTGGCTCTTCGGAGTAGTAGTGGCTCATGTGCGGGGATAAGAAAAGGGGTTTATAAAGGTGAAGGGAGTAGAACGGTTTAGGTAACCTAATGCTCTTTAAAACCAACAAGTACTGTAACTATGACCACAATTAGCCATACCCACCCCATTGCACCCAGGTACATGGAAGGAACACTTCCGCTACGGGTTCCCCAAACCATAAAGCCCATGAGCACCATGAAGATCGCCATTTCCAGCTGGATTATCCACGAAACCTTGTTGCGGCTTGCAAAGGAATCTCTGAACGCAAAAAGTAAAAGGAGGTATACAGCCCCTCCAAGTATTCCCGCGTATGCCCCATACTCTACCCACGACATAAGTTTCACCATCTATTATTTATGATGTACAACAGGAGCAGCGTCATCTTCCTGCCCTGGATAACCCAATTCCCACAATACTCCATCCTGCAATGAACCCGAAATAGACAACTGCTGGGAACTCTCGCCCCATAATCGTCGATACTGCCAGTAATCCAATGGCACCTCCAATCGCTCCCAGTAATATCCACATTTTCAACCAACCATTTTCAAACTTAATCATTAGACTCACCTGTCGGGATACTAATCCTAACCAAACTCATCATATTAAAGCAATAATTCAACAGATACTACCCTCTAACACGGATATCATTGACCTACCCAGATTCCATTGCTGGTTTCGTATTTCTCCAGTTATACATTTCAAGCAAGCTACTAACTATCCCAATGATCGCCACAGCCTTAATAAAATTCCCCTCTAACAATATCAAAATCAAACTCCCAAACATCACAACTAGAGAGCACTTAACAATCCGAATGTTCTTGTGAAGTTCGGGAACAAATAAAGCAGCCAAATACAAGTTAACAAGAACCATGTAAAAATTTCCCACAAGGGCCCCATAGCATGCTCCGAACAACAGAAGCAGGGTAATGAAAATCCCAACTAAAGGCCATTTTTTTCGCATAGATGTCTTAACTAAGAGCACCGATAACAAAGCCCCGAGTATAAATGCAATCAAGTAGATTACGTTTTCTGACATACTCCCCCCTCCACTATCTCAGACATGAAAAATAAAAAAGATTTTGACACTCATGGTAGTGCATTACAACATGCTGGTACACCAAAGCAACAGTAGATACAAACATATGCAATCCCTGAAGCTGCTGCAAGCTGAAGATATGCTGTAGCGATAGAAATCCCAAGTACAGTAGCAACACAGAATATAACTCCTGTCCCTCCAGTTATGGCAATGCATCCAAGTATAGCCTGGATCACAGAGCCACACAGCGTACAGTTAATAGAACACCAGATAATATTTGTGTCCATAATAAAAGCTGTTCCTCCTGCTTTCTCCTGGTTATATTCTGGGAGCTTGAGTCTTACCAAGTGCGAGAGGTGTCTCAGCTCATAAGCGCTCCTGCCCCAAATCCAGTTCGTCTCATCACCCCTGCGTAGCTCCATGAGAACCTTATTCAGCGTCCAGTAGTACTCCGAAAGGGTCAGGTTGTCGGCAGTAATAATCGTGTCCCCAACGGGCACAACCCTATCCTCATCCTTCGGAGCAATGTCCATGCCCGTAAGGAAGACCCTATACTCACCGGTCTTTGGATCCGTGAATATTCTAGTGACCAGAGTGAAGTTGTATTGGCTTCTCTCAGCCTTGTAAACGAGCGCGTACATCGTGTAATTGAACGTCTCATTGTACAGGTTAATCCCAAAGAACAGCAACTGCTCATGCCCTTCACTCATGTTATAAAGCGTGACCACGGAAACGTTGAGGTTAGCAGTCAGATTCGAAGCACTGCATGAGCTTGAATTATGACAAGCGCATGAAGAGTTCGTCAAGTTCGCGAAGTCTATTGTTTGATTTACCCAAGTAATGTTAAGCTGGAGTTTTCCCTTGTCATCATACCAAGCGACCACGGCTCTCCTAAAGGTTATGCTCGTGGCGTTCTCAGTCAAAGCCTTAGTCTCCTGGACAGTTCCAAACTGGAGACTCAACAGCAGGGCAAGCAAGAAGACAGCACCAACCTTCTTAGCCCAGCCTTCCATGATAGACACCCCAAAGATTGTCACCAAATGTAATGTTAAACACCTTAAAAATTTTTCTAATTACAAGTTTGAATTAGTTCCGTTTTTTTTTCGTCATCATTTTCAATTTTCAACAATATCAAAACGACGAGAGTGAGTCAAAAGAGGGGAGAGTAAAAGAGTAGACAAATGAACACAAACAACCGTTACTTGTGCAACCAGAGTTTCAGGGGCGCGGGACGAGTTGAATTCCACCCATCAAGCCAACATGACAAAGGCAAACATAATGGAGAGGGGAACTAAGGAAAGAATCACAAACCTTGATGAAACTCAACGGGACTATCGTCCCGTGCGTTGGAGCTTCGCTCCAACATCGCGCAGGCAAGCAAGCTTTGGGAAAAGCTTGACCAAAAGAGTCTCCTTCTCATAAAATAACGGATAGTATTAGAGTGCACTTTTCAAAACCTGTTGAAGCGTGGGTTTACCCCAAAAGAAGCCCTTCAAACAGTTTGCACTTTATCCTGGCATCCAAAAGACGCCTTGTGGAGGGCAAACCCTGAGAGATGGCAATTAACGAGTAAACCCCTTGAAAATTGCCACTCTTAAAATAGCACTCACTCTTCCGCCAGCGCTTGCGCAAGCAAGGGCTGATCGGGGGTGTGGAGGCGGAGCCCCCCGTAGTTTAAGAGAAAACAGGGTTCGTGGGACAAAGCCCCACTCCGGGGGTTTGAGAGTACAGGAAACTTTGGGAAAGAGCTTCACCAAAAAATTGTAGCTCCTCATTGCGTTACCCCTGAAGGGCTGGTTTCCCAACTTAAGGCCCGACGTTTTAAGTGAGAATCCTTTTGTAGGGGCCCTTTTGTATAGGTTTGCTTTTCTTTTGACGCCCTTCGGGCGTCTTTTTAGAGCTAAACCTCGGCAAAAGAGTATTTAACTTAGTTCTCCCTTTCAAACAATCCTATTGATTAAGGAACCACTCAAAAAAGGAACTTTGGGAAGGAGCTACCAACTTTGATGAAACTTTGCCCCGCAAAGTTTCTACCACATCTTTGGGTACCAGTCCCTCGGCATGAAGACCTTATCGACGTCAACCGCTATTCCCTTGCTCTTCTGGAGCATCTCACCGCTCGTCATGGTGGCCTTACCGAGTGCGACGAGCTCGTCCTTAAGGGTCATCACAGCAACTAAATCGCCCTTCTTGATACCCTTGTGAACCTTGACTATTCCTGGAACGGCTAAGTCGGCACCGTGAGTGACGGCAGCTACAGCAGAGTCCCTAATCCACACCTTAGGCAGGTGCTCAACGGCCTTCTCCATCGGCTGTATTGCCTTGCGGAAGTATTCCTCAATGCCGTCCTCCTTCCAGAAGTGATAGTAATCAACAAGGTCGTGGAGGGTCACTAAAGTTTCGTCTTCCTTGAATGGGCCGCTTCTGGTACGGCGAAGCTCGGCCATGTGGGCCCCAACACCCAAGGCAAGGCCGATGTGGTGGATCAGTGAACGGATGTAGGTTCCCGCCTCTACTCCAACCCGGAAGAGCACGTCCTTGCCATCTATTTCGAGTATCTCAATGTAGTACACCTTCCTCGTCCTCAGCCTTCTTTTCACGGCACTCCTAAGGGGCGGCCTCTGGATTATCTCCCCCTCAAACTCCTTCATGACGGCGTAGATTTTGTCCTCCGGAACCTCGCCGTGGAGGTGCATCAGAGCGACATACTCCTTTCCGGCCGGCAATAAAGCCTGAACTACCCTTGTAGCTCTCTCGAGGGCAACGGGAAGAACGCCGCTCACCTTGGGGTCGAGGGTTCCACCGTGACCGGCTTTGTTAAGGTTGAAGAGCTTCTTAACCCAGGCAACTACCTCGTGGCTTGTAGGGCCTGGAGGCTTGTCGAGGTTGATTATGCCGAACTGCATGTGCATCTCCATCGGCCTCTTCTCGGGCGGAAAGCCCCATTTAGGATTGGTCTCGGCCTTCTCGTCCTTTATCAGAACCTCGCGCTTTATGTCAGCTGGAAGGATTCTCCTAACTTCATCCCTCGCCATGAGCATCACCCGATGATCGTTACTGTGGGAGTGTTACGGTCTTGCCTTATAAACCTGCCCTCAGAATTTGAATTTATAATCAAAGACGGGCCATCCCGGCAGGTATTTAACGGCCTTTACGTAAGACGGCACGAAGACCTCACTCCTGTTCTTCTCAATTGCCCGCAGGATGGCATCGGCAACGTCTTTCGGTTCAATTGAACCCTTCGGATAAGCTAAGTCGTTCCTCGTGAAGAAAGCCGTCTTCACCTGCTTGGGGTAGACCCTTATCACGTGAATGCCTTTATCCTTCAGCTCCCTCTCAAAGTTGAGCACCATGTAGTGGAGGGCAGCCTTCATTGCGCCATAGGAGGGTAAATCAACGGTGTTCACGAACGCCGCCGCGCTTATCACAAAGACGACTTTTCCATCTCTGGGAATCATATCTAAGAGCTCCTTTGTGAGCAGGACTGGGGCTATTATATTCACCCTGAAAAGCCCCTCAAGCTCCTCCTCGCTCTGCTCAAGAAGGGGCTTGGCTACGGCAAAGCCGGCATTGTTGATGAGGAGATCGAGCTGTTCAATTTCCTTTTGTTTCAGCTCATCTCTGATCTCCTTTGCCGCCCCTCTTTTACTTAAATCCGCAACAATGTAGTCAAAATTCCCTAGGGATTTTAGCTCTTCAAGAGCTTTTTCATTCCTGCCAACGCCGATGACAAAATAACCTCTCTTTACCAGCCCCTTCACAAGGAGCCTACCAATCCCGCCAGAAGCACCAGTGACAAGCGCATTTTTCATAGATCCCACCCGAGTAAGATAGAAAAGAGAGGTTAAATAGCTTGGCTTAACTTCAAGCCAAGCTTATTCCAGCCTGCTCAAGGGCGGCCTTAACGGCCTCGTCGTCGGCGCCCCTCTCAATGCTGACCCTCTCTGGGAGGGGCTCAAGGTGCTTGACGTTCATCCTCCTGCGCTTGACCTTGTTGAGGCCAGCGCCGGTAACGAGGACGAAGTTCTTGTCGATGACGTCAACGACGACGACCTTCTGACCGGCCCTCCTTCCGGCAATAACAACGGCGATTCTTCCAACCTCAATAGCTGGCATTCATCCCACCTCCACATTTTTTCTTTTCAACCCCGTGTCGCCATCGGGGTAAAGGTGGTCGATGGCGGCCTTCACGATTGCGAAGACCCCATCGGGCGACCATTTCGAAGTGTTTATGATTAAATCATATATCGACTTGTCTTCGATGTCAATACCGTAGAGGTTTAAATACCTTTTCCTGTTGCCCTTCTCCCTTTCGGCAATCTGCATGAAGGCTTCCTCTACGGAGATACCCTCTCTACGGGCGACGCGTTCGGCCCTAACGCGCATGGGCGCATCGAGCCATATCTTAAGATCCGCATCCTTAACCATCCAGCCGGCGAGCCTGCCCTCGATGACGACGTTGCACTCCTTGGCCGCCTCGATCTGCCTCCTGTCAACTTCCCGGTCTATCTCGGGGTGGAGCTCCGCATATTCCTGGAACTCCTGCAGGGTCATGCCCATCTCCTTGGCCATCTGGCGGAAGATTAGGCCAGCGTAGATGTGCTTGAAGCCATAGTGTCTGGCGAGGTTCCTGCAAAGGGTCGTGGTGCCTGAACCGGCCAGGCCGCTGACGGTTATGACGAGGCAGTCCCGGGGCATGTGCATCACTTCAGAGGGCAGCCCTGATCTGGGCCTTTATGACCTTCCTCATGCAGCTCGGGCAGAGGTTCGGATACGGCCTCTCTGGCCTCTTCTTGGTCTTCGGGAGCTTCCGGAGCTCGCTCGGCCTGCCGCGTGGAACGCCGTTGAGAGGTCTGCCGCACATAGCGCAGTGAGCTATTTTTGGCTTCTTCCTTTCAAAGTGTATGACCGTCCTCCCGCCCGGAGTCCTGACGTACTTCCTTCTCCATGACCTTGACCTGTACATGGGCTTCATTTCTCTCACCTCGCAATGCCTTTTTGTCAAGCGTTTTTAAATTTAACCCATATCGAGGAGCTTCCTAAGGATGTAACCGGTTATCATGGAAGTCATGATGTACCAACCTATGTATCCCAGCTCGTTGGCTGGAAGGCCCGAGTGGTAGAGCTTGTGGAACCAGTCGAAGAGGAAGAAGTCAAAGGGTGCTTTGGCTATGCCGACCTCTACGTACCATCTCCTGAGCCAGCCGAAGAATATCCAGAATATCGGTAGGGTCAGAAGGGTGACCTTGAACATGGTGTCCTTCATGACCTCGCTTTGGAGCCTCATGAGCTCTATCTGCTCCTGCTGGAGCTTCCTGAGCTTCTTCTCGTCCTTGGAAGCCTGGGCTTCCTTATACTTCTTCTGGAACTCCTTACTCTTCTTCTGGAGCAGCTTGACCTTCTCCTGGTCAACCAGGACGTAGTTGATTATGGTAAATAACGCACCTAGGATTATTCCCGATACCGTGACTACCCATATTGGCTGGTATGAAGTTATCAACGGCCCAAACAAGCTGTCAAGGAAAGAGTATATTCCTTCAATCATATTCTCCCACCGCCAGATCTAATACTTCAACAAGTTCGTGAACGGCCTCTTCAAGACCTTTGTCCTCATGGTTCTCGATTATCTTTATAAGTGCGTTGGAGTGCATTGCGTAGCTAACCGCAGCGGCGCGGTTCAAGTCCTGATGCCTCTGTATCTGTTCCTCAGTTTCGACGTCTCTGTCGCGCTTGAGGTCCCTAAGCCTTCTACCTAGTATCTCGCTCGGAGTGGCTTCAATTATGACTATGAAGTTGGGGTTTATGACCTCTATAACCTCCTTGGGGAATCCGAGCAGGTAGCCAACTGGAGTTCTTATAGTGGCGTGGGTGTCGATGAGTATGGGCTCAGTTTTGGCCATCTCAACTATCCTCCGAGCGGCCTTCATCTGTAGGTCCTTCTGCACATTCGGATTGAGCTTCCTCATCTCGTCCCTGTGCTTCACTAGGCCTGCCTTCACTGCCTCCTCGAACATCAGGTCGCCAAAGTTCACTAGTTTGAACTTCATCCGAGCCTTTCTAAGGGCAAGCTTGGTTATTGTGCTCTTTCCAACACCTGGGATTCCTGTTATCATGACCACAAACGGCATCATGCTCACCCAAGGAGGTTCTGGGAGAACCTACTCCAAGCTGGTTTAAAAGGTTTTGTGAAGAAAAGAAAGGGTCACTTGGAGAAGAACTTCCTGAGCATCGGGAACATCTCTGTTGCCTGCTCCCTTGCTATCTCCTCGTAGAACCTGTAGAGGATACCGACGGTAAGGAGGATTCCTGTTCCAGTACCGAGCGCTCCAAGGAAGTCTGCCAGCACTGCAACCAGCGCCAGGGTGAATGAACCCAGGAAGGTAACATAGGGTATGTACCTGTTGAGCACCCTCTCGAGTATCCTTGGATCCCTTCTGAATCCTGGGATCTGAAGCCCGGCACTCTGAAGCTGCCTGGCTATGCTCTTGGCATCTAGGCCAGTCAGCTCAACCCACAGGAATCCAAAGATTACTGACCAGCCTATTGTCATCAGGGCATAGACGAGTGCCCTCTGGGGGTCGGCTATGACATGATAGATGTCCCTTGGGGGCGAGAGATAGGTGACAAAGCCACTTATTGGATAGCCGTTGCTGTCGAATGTCCCAAGCCAAGTGTAGCCAAAGTTGTTAAGCAGCCTGGCCCAGAGCTGTATATTGGCGTAGAGCGCGAAGGTAAGGATTATCGGTATGTTGCTGACGTACATGAACCTTATCGGGTACCTTCCGCGAACGGTTACGCGGCCGTAGCTGAGGGGTATCTCAACACGCATGCTCTCGAGGTAAACGACGACCAGGAACACTACGATAGTTGCCATGAGATCCATCATGTCCGGCAGGGTACCTCTGTAGATGGCTCCCGTAACGTCCCCATGAAGCAGATGCTGGATGAAAGCCGGGATTGCACCGATTATCGCTGGTCCTCCTGTGATCGGATCGATGTACTCGGCGGTGGTCATTGGGTTGAGGGCTTTAACGATAACCGTCTGGGAAACTCCCGCGGCAATGAAGAGACTGATACCGCTGCCAATTCCCCACTTGCTAACCAGCTCATCGAGAAGGATGAGCATCACGGAAGCGAATCCTAGCTGGAGAAGGATGAGTATCGCAAGACCTAGGCCTATGAAAATGGCTCCATCTGGTGTCGTAACCGTCTGGAACGCACCGAGACCCATATCAACCTTACCGAACGCTCCTGCAAAGACGTATATGGCGGCCTCAAAGAAGCTCATGAATACCGCGAAGAGCTTTTGAGCCGCTTGATAAAACCTCCTATCCTCATGGTTTGAGAGATCAAGGTGAACTATGTCGGAACCGACGAGAAGCTGCATGATAATACTAGCGGTGACAATTGGACCGATACCAAGGGTCAGAAGAGAACCGCTCCTACCGGCGAGAACGAATCTGAGCGTGGCGAAGTAGTCCTGAATCTGCGCTGGGATTCCATAGAGCGGAATCTCGGCGAGGATAAAGTACAGCAGCAGAACAATGCCTGTCCACATGAACTTCTCCTTGAGTGGGACGTGCCTCTTGGGCCTTTCAACTTCAGGGAAGTACCTCTCTATCGCGAACACTACGTTCCTTAATCCCATGATTAACACCCGCCAGAAGTTAAATTAAAGGAAAATCAGGCGAGGAGAACCTCGCCGCCAGCGGCCTTAATCTTCTCCTCGGCCTTGGGGGTGACGTAGTAGGCCTTAACGACTATGGCCCTGGTGAGCTTTCCTGAGCCGAGAACCTTGTCAACGCCGAGCTGAGTGGTATCGACGATTATCTTTCCACCTTCCTCGTAGGCGATGCCCATCTGCATGAGCTCGTCGAGGTTCTCGTCGAGGAAGCTCAGGTTTACGGTCTGTGGGGTGTACTGAACAGCCTTCGGCCTGTGGAAGCCCCTCTTGCCGAGGTGGTCCGGGGCGTACTTGATGGTCCAGGTCCACTTGGTGTTTTTCCTCTTTCCAGTTCCAGCCATTCCCTTACCGCCCTTGCTTCCACCGCCACGGTGCTTCTTCTTGCAGCCCCATCCGTGAGTGTGACTTCCGCGGAGCTTCCTAACCTTCTTCCTTCTCCTAATCATCTCTCGCCACCTCAGAGCATTCTCTCAATGAGCTCGTTAATCTTCTCGCCGCGGTAACCGAGGGCTCCGCCTTCCTTGAATGAGCGCTTCTTGCTTCCCTTGAGACCGCCCCTTGGTGGGTGGAGCCTGAAGACGGGCTTGATGTTCGGGAGGTCGGTGAGCTTCATCTCGCCCTCGACGACCTTTTTGGCGAACTCCTCTATGCTCATTCCGAGCTTCTCCTTGACGTACTCATCGGTAACCGGCTTGTTGCCTATGAGCCTGCCCCTCTTCCTGATGAGCTTGGCCAAGGTTTCCGCATCTATCTCGCCCCAGGTGATGTAGTCCTTGACCTTCTGAACCATGCCCTTGTAGCTCGGGGTGTCGTCGATGAGGACGAGGTGGTTGATCCTGTGGAGGCGGAGCATGGCGAGGGTGTCTCTCACTTCTCCCCTCGCCCTGATTCCGCTCCTAAGCCTGATGAGTGCAAGCTTTGCCATTCTCTCTCACCTCACTCCAGCTCAAAGTTGGCTGCCATCTCCCTTCCAACGACGATGCCGTACTTCTCAACCATCTCCGGCTTGATTGCAACCCTGTTGGTGTTGTAAAGCGCGTTGAAGACTGCCTTGGCGAAGTTGACAGTGGTCCTCGTCTCACCGAGGGTCTGGGACCAGACGTCCTGAACGCCAGCGAGGCTGAGTATCTTCTTTCCAACGTCACCGATGACCAGTCCAAGGCCACGCGGTCCGGGCATGAGCCTGACGCGGACGCTTCCCTCCTTGCCCTCGACGGCGAACGGAATTGAGTGTGGCCTCCTGCACCTGCACTCCCAGCTTCCACAGCCGCGCTTTATCTCGATGATGTTCATCTTGGCGTAGTTGATGGCCTTCCTGATGGCTATTCCGACCTCCTTGCCGTGGCCGATTCCAAGGCCAACGTAGCCGTCCCTGTTGCCCACAGCGGCAAGAACGCGGAAGCGAATCCTCCTACCGCTGTCGGTCATCCTAACCGTCAGAGCGATGTCGAGCACTTCCTGGTTCTCCCTGAGGTTAACCTCAGGAAGGAGCACGTCAACTATCTCGGGCTCCTTAATCTGGTAGCCCTTGCGGAATATCTCGTGAATGTCAGTTATCTGGCCCTCCTTGACGAGCATACCGAGCTTGGTCCTCGGCTGCCACTCCTCCAAAACCCTCTGGGCGATCTCCCTTGGGTCGCTCATTCTCTCGCCTCCTCAAACTTTTCGATTATTCTCGCCTTGACCTCCTCAAAGTGCTCTGGGAGCTTTTCGGGCTCGAGGCCCTTAACGAGATAGCCACCGAACTGCTTCCTGTAGAGGGCCTCGTCCTCCTCCTTGAGGGCCTTGGCGTAGTTGGCAATGTGCTCGCCGGTTATCCTGTAGTCCTCCGGGTAGATCTCCTCGCTGTGCGGGACGTTCAAGCCGGCATCAACGGCTCCCTTGAGGACGGCGAAGACGCTCGAGCCCCTGGTCGGCGGGTGGAGGCCTATGTCAAGTATGGCCTCTTCAATGCCGGCCTTCTTGGCCTTGTAACCGATGAGCAGGCCAAGCAGGTAAGCGCTTGGCGTGTTGCCACCGTGGCCCTTCCAGCCGAAGTCCCTCATAAGCTCCCTGGTGTGAGCTGAAACGAGGGTCTTGTCACCCTTTGGATCGTAAACCACTATCTGGGCGATGTGGTGGTTGAGGCTCTTCCTCACGACAAGCCTCGGCTTGCCCGACTTAAGGAGAGCGAGCCTCTTGTGATAGTTAGTCTTACCTTCTCTCCTCCTCCTGAAGGGAACCCTATACCTCGGTCCGTGCGCCATCTCTCTCACCTCACTCCTTCAGTATGCCGTGCTCCTGCATGAACAGGTAGAGCTGCCTCTTGTTCTTGAACTGACCACCCTTGGCCCTGATGTAGAGCCTCCTGTAGGTGTGCTCGTCTATCTTGCCCTCGGCCTTGAGCTTCCTGAGCTCCTTCCTGAGGGCCCTGATGGTCATCATCCAGCGCTCCTTCTTGCCCATCCTGGCGGTCTTCTTACCCTTCCTGCTTCCCGGGCCCCTGTGGCGGCCCTTCTTCCTGGCCTCCTGGTAGGCCCTCGCCCTGGCCCTGCTCTGGCCCTTGATGGGCTTCTTCTTTATGACGCCATCGTTGATGAGCCTCTTTATGTCCTCCCTCGTGATGGCAGCGGCGACGTCATCAATCCTCTCAGGGTCAATCCAGACCCTGTTCTCACCGCACTTCAAAATGTCAGCGGCAATCCTTCTCTGCATCTTAAGCATGACCGTTCACCTCACGGGTTGAGTACCTTCACACCAAGCTCCTTGGCCTTGGCAAGTATCATCTCTCTCTTCCTGGCACCGACAGTTCTCGCTATCCTCGCAGCCTGCCTGGTCGGGTCGATTGCCTCAAGCTCCTTGACGTTGTGGACGAGGACTTCCTCGTATCCGCTCGGGTGGAGCCCGCGGACAGCCTTGGGGGAGCTCCAACCGATGCTGGGTGAGCGCGCCTTGCCCTTCTTCTTGAGCCTCATCTTGCTGTCAATTCCCTTGGGCCTGCGCCACTTCGGGTTGTTCTTGAACTTGGGATAGCGCCACCACTCCTGCCTGAGGAACCTTGGCTTCTTCCTCTTGAGCTTGGCCCTAATCCTAAGGAGTCTCGCCTTCTCGTTCATTTCTCACACCTCAGAACCTTATCGGCTTACCAGCCTTCTCGACAATGTAAATACCATCCTGGAAGACTCTCCTATCCCACTTGGTTATCCTGGTGGCCTGCTCGATGTTGGCCGCGGTCTGGCCAACGGCTTCCTTGTCAATGCCCTCGACGATGACCTCTGAACCCATGACCTTGACGGTAACTCCCGGGAGTATCTTGGCCCTCCTCGGGTTCTTCTCACCGAGGAAGTTCTCGATGACGACCTCGTCACCCTGAACCTTGACGGTCATCGGGAAGTGGCTGTAAACGACCTTGAGCTTGTAGGTGAAGCCCTCGGTGACACCCTTCACCATGTTGGCGATGTGGGCCTTGAAGGTCCTCGCTATGGCTATGTCCTTCTTCCTCGGGAACTCCTTGTAAACGACGACCTTGCCGTCCTCGGTGAATATCCTAACGCCAGGGTATTTGAGCTCCCTCTCGAGCTCTCCCTTCGGCCCCTTGACCTTGACAACGTTGTTCTCGACGGTGACCTCAACTCCCTCTGGAATCTCAACCTCTTCCCTTACCCACGCGTCTATCGGCATCTCTCTCACCTCAGTAGACGTACGCTATCAGCCTTCCGCCGATTCCCTTCTCTATGGCCTCTTTGTGGGTCATGACACCCTGAGAGGTCGAGACGATGAGGATACCGAACTCGAAGGCCGGAAGGAACCTCTTCTCCCAGGCCTCGTACTCCCTCGCCTTGACCGGGAACCTCGGCTTTATCGCGCCGGCCTTGTTTATCTTGCCTATGAGCTGAACCCTGTAGATGCCGGCCCTTCCGTCGTCTATGAACTCAAACTCGCCTATGTAGCCGTTCTCCTGCATAACCCTGAGGACCTCTCCGATGAGCTTGGAGGCGGGCTTTATGTAAACCTCCTTCTTCCCGACCCTCTCGCTGTTGGTTATGTGTGAAAGCGCGTTCGCCAACGGGTCAAGCAAAGTCATCTCCTCTCACCTCACTCGTACTTCTTAAAGCCCAGCTTGGGGGCTATCTCTCTAAAGCAGTGCCTGCAGAGCATCAAGCCGTGGATCCTGATAATTGGGCCGTACTGTCCGCAGCGGACGCATCTCCTGGCGCCCTTTCCAAACTTCCTCGGCTTCCTCTTGTTGTAGTCAGCCTTCGCCATCTCACAATCCCTCCACCTGGACGTTAAACTCCTCCATAGCGAAGACGATACCTTCCTCCTTGGTCAGCTTGTGCCTGTTCGGTATCTTCTTCCTCTGCCTCTTCCTCCTTGCGACCCTGAAACCTGGCCTCTCAAGGGTGACGCAGACGTCCATACCGAATATACCGATTTCGGGGTCGTATTCAACGCCCGGGATGTTGATGTGCTCGTCTATACCAAAGCAGAAGTTGCCGTGCTCGTCGAAGTTGCTCGCCTTGAGCTTGTTGTCAACCGCAGCGAGGAGCCTCCTGAGCATCTCCTCAGCCTTCTTGCCCCTGAGGGTGACCTTAACGGCTATCGGCTCACCGCGCCTGATTCCGAAGTCCTTGTTGGTCTGCTTGGCCCTTCTCCTTATCGGCTTCTGGCCGACGAGCTGCTCGAGCATGGTCTCGGCCTTGGTAAGCCTCTCACCGCTCTCGCCAACTCCAATGTTGATGGTGACCTTCGCAATCCTGGGCTTCCTCATGGGGTGAGCTTCCCAGTCAGCAAGTATGGTCTCTCTGTTGATCTGCATCTCATCTCACCTCACGGAAGGGAAATCTCCGGCTTGTCCTTTCCAACCACGAAGGCGTACTCCTTCAGGGTGTCGAAGAGCTCACCGTTCTCGTCCTCGATGGTGACGACGTCCGGCCATCCCATTGGGAACTGCCTGACCTCGACGACCTTACCCTTCCTGGCGACGTTCTTACCCTGGGTAACGAAGACGTAAGCACCGACCTCGAAGGGTATGACTTCGACTATCTCCCTCTCGGGAACGCGCATGAGTATGGTATCGGCGGTCTTGAACTTGTCCTTGGTCTCGTCGGTCAGTGAGCTGAGCCTGATGAGGTGGTTGCTTCCGTCGTGGAGGTTGAGCTGGAGGTTGCCTCCCTTGACCATCCTCTTGTTGCTTATCCTGAGCGGCTTTATGTTGGCCTCTTTCTCGGTTATCGGGTGGAGTATGAGCTTGCCGATCCTGTTCGGGAGAACCCTGTAGTGCTCGCCGGTCTCTGGGATGGAGACGACGTCCATAATACCGACCGGGAACTTGTAGTCCTTCCTAACGCGGCCGTCGACGAGGATCTTGCCCTCGTTGAGGATCTTCCTGGCCTCGCGAGCGGTCCTGGCGTAGCCGAGGTAGTCCCTGACTATGTAGATCAGCGGTATTGAGGTCTTCATGCTGTGCGGACCCGGCCTCGGCCTGACCGCCCACTTATAGGCCTTCCTCTCAATATACCACTGATTTGGAGCGGCAAGCCTCTTAAGGTGTCTCTTGGCTCCCTTTCTCGCCATCTTCAAGCCCTCCTCTCAATTATCTTCTCCCTCTTCTCGTCCTCAAGGTTGAGCTCGACTATCATAACATTCGACGGGTGAACCGGGTAGAAGACCTCGGTGCCGTCGACCTTCTTCTGGGTGACGCCCTCGACGTAGATCCTGTACCTCTTGAGGTTGACCTCAACGACCTTTCCTTCCTTGCCCTTGTAGTCGCCGCGCATTATCCTGACCTTGTCGCCCTCCCTTATCGGAAGGTTCCTGACACCGTACTTCTCCCTGAGCTCCCTCGAGAGGGGAGCGCTCATTATCTTGCTCCTAAGGTGAAGGGGAGCGTTGTAGAGGAACTTCCTCTGCTTCCTCGGCTGCTTGGTATCCAACTTCATCCTTCTCACCTCACAACACAATGCTCGCTATGCTGCCGAGCCTAACCCACCTCTCGGCGGCCTCCCTGGCTATGGCACCCCTGATCTCGGTTCCCCTCGGAACACCCTCGGGGGTGACTATCGCGGCAGCGTTGTCCTCGAACTTGACGCGCATACCGTCGAGCCTTCTGTACTCCTTCCTCTGCCTGACAACAACGGCCCTGACGACCTGGTGCCTGATGTCAGGCCTACCCTTCTTAACGGTAGCGACAACCATGTCGCCGACACCGGCACTGGCAAGTCTCCTCCTGGTTCCCTTGTAGCCGACGACGCCGATGATCTGGATGACCTTGGCACCGCTGTTGTCTGCAACCTTAAGGTAAGCACCTATCGGCAGAGCGCGAGTCGGCCTGACGGGGCTAATACCCCTAGTAGCACCAGCACCCTTCTTCGCCATCGCTATCACCTCTCACCGGCCCTCTGGAGAATGCCAACGACGACAAAGCTCTTGGTCTTGCTGAGCGGCCTGGTCTCAGCGATGAGAACCTTGTCGCCAGGCTTGGCGTTAATGCACGGCGGGTTGTGCGCGTGTATCCTGCTCCTCCTGAGCTCATACCTCTCGTACTTCTTGAGGTAGTGGTAGTGCTGCCTCTCAACGGTGACGGTCCTCTTGGGCTTGTCGCTGACGACTATGCCCTCGAAGTACCTGCCGTGTATCTTGAGGTGTCCGTGCCACGGGCAGTGGGGATCGTCACACTTCTCAGCGGGAGGCTGAATCTTCAATCCTATCTCTCTCATCGTCTCCACCTCTTCTTCAATCTCATCTCGGGTCTTCCAATCAGTTCCCTTCCATCGATTCGTATCCTTTTATCGCCAACTTCAAACTCGAGCTCCACCACGTCCTTAGGGATAACCCAAACCCTCTCACCGCCGATGGTGAGGGTGTTCCTCGTCTCATCAAGGACGTAGCCCTCGATGCCAACCAGCTCTGGATGAGATGCCCTTATAATCTTTGCTTTCAGGCCTATGAGCTCGTGCCAGATGATGTTTCTCGCTGTCACTCGATTTCTATCAAGTCCTCTGAAAATCCAAGGTCTGCTAGCAACTTCTTGACCCTTTCCCTGTGGTCGCCCTGGAGCTCTATCCTTCCTTTCTTTACAGTTCCGCCGCATGCCAGCTTCGCCTTCAGCTTTTTGGCTATGTCCTCGAGGTCAAACTCCTTCTCATCTATGCCCTCGATTATGGTCTTAAGCTTTCCGTAACGGGCCTTCTCTATGTATACCCTAATTCTCTGCTGCTCCTTCAGGACCTCCTTAAAGAGCATCTCATCCAGAGGGTTAACGATCCTAGGCACTAACCATCACCTTTTCTCCCTAAGCTTCTCCTTCTTTATGGTAAGCAGGCGCGCGATGTCGCGCCTGAGGTTGCGGATGACCATGGGGTTCTCCATAGAGGCCCCCATGGTGAGCACACCCCTCTCTTTGGCAAGCTCGAGGCGGAGCTCCCTGATCTTCTTGTCGATCTCCTCAATGCTCATTTCCCTAATCTCGCTCGGCTTCATTCTCCACTCACCTCTTCCTCAACGGGCTTTTCAATGACCTCAATCTCGTCCGGAAGCTTGGCGTCAGGTGGCATGATGGAGACCTTGACACCTATGACACCGAGCTTGAGGAGTGCCTGGGCGTAGCCCTTGCTGACGAGGGTCTCGGCCGGGTTTCCGACCTTGGCAAGGTAGCCCTGGTAGAACCTGACGCTCTTAGCCCTCTCGCCAGTGAGCTTGCCGCTGAGCCTGATCTCGACACCCCTGGCGCCGTTCCTCATGATGGCCCTTATGGCAGCGTAGGCAGCCCTCCTGAAGTGGACGCCCCTCTCAAGGGCCTGGGCGAGCCTCACGGCCTGAACCTTGGCGTTGAGGTAGGGGTTCTTTATCTCCTCGACCTCGATCTGCGGGTTCTCGAGGCCAAACTGCCTCTCGAGAACCCTGGTGAGCTCCCTAATGCGCCTTCCACCCCTTCCTATGACGTAGCCAGGGTTGGCGGCGAAGATGATAACCTTGGTTCCAAGGGGGGTCTTCTTGATGTCAATACCACCGTAGCCCGCGCGCCTGAGCTCCTTCTCGAGGTACTCGTCGATGAGCATCTCCTTAACGCCTTCCTTGATGAAGTATCTCTCGATCGCCAAAAGGCTCACCTCCTAACTTCCTCCACAACTATCTCTATGTGGGTGGTCTGTTCGTTGAACGGTGTGGCCCTACCAAAGGCCTTTGGAATGTATCCGCGGAGCACTGGTCCCCTGTGGGCGGCGGCGTGGATTATCTTAAGCCTGTCCGGGTCGAGGCCCTTCTGCTCGGCGTTGTTCTTGGCGTTGAGGAGAACCTTCTTGACGGCCTTGGCGACCTTGACCGGGTACCTACCTGGACCGAAGCCATTACCCGGCTTGTGGCCCTGGCTGTCGTTGAAGCGCCTCATTGGGACCGGCCTCTTGAGGGCTATGACGTCGTCGAGGTACCTCAGAGCGTCGTTGAGCATCATGCCCCTTATCTCCCTGAGGAGCTCGACGCTGTGCTTCGGGGAAATCCTAAGGTCCCTTCCGCTCGCGCGAGCCATCCTCTCTGGGTCAAAATTTTGGAATGAGTAGGAAAACCTTCCCCTAGACATTCAGACCACCTCACTTGATCGCCACGAACATCGATGACCTGGTTGCACCAACACCAGGTGAGCCGTGCTGGACTACCTTCCTGGTGAGGGCAAACTCGCCGAGGTAGTGGCCTATCATCTCCTCCTTTATCTCGATGGGGACGAACTCCTTTCCGTTGTAGACGTGGATGGTCATGCCGACCATCTCTGGAAGGATGACCATGTCCCTGCTGTGGGTCCTTATCGGCTTGTTGTACTTGCCCTTCTTGGCGAGGCGTATCTTCCTGAGGAGCTTCTTCTGCTCCGGGCTGAGGCCCCTCTTGAGGCTCCTCCTCTGCCTCGCCGGAAGGAGCTTGGCGAAGTCCTCGAGTGACATGTTGAGCAGTTCCTCAAAGGTGTAGCCCCTATACCTAAACTCCTTCTTTCTCGCCATCTTCACTTCCTCCTACCAGTTCTTCTCGCAGCTATGTGACCGACCTTCCTTCCGGGCGGAGCGCGCCTCGAAACGGTGCTCGGCCTGCCTATGTGGTGCTCCTTACCACCGTGCGGGTGGTTGACGGCGTTCATCTTGACACCCCTCGGCTTCGGCCAGAACCTGTTCCTGGCTTTGGCTATGTAGTAGGCCTTTCCTGCCTTGACGATGGGCTTCTCGAGCCTACCGCCGCCGGCGACGACACCGATGGTGGCCCTGCACATGGGGTTGAACTGCTTGAGCTCACCGCTCGGGAGCTGGACGATGACCTTATCCTTCTCCCTGCTGACGACGAGGGCGTAGCTACCGCCAGCCCTAACGTACTTGCCGCCATCTCCTGGGGCGCCCTCGATGTCGTAGACGTAGCTTCCCTCCGGAATCATGGCAAGCGGGAGGGTGTTGCCTATCTTTATTGGGGCGTTCGGTCCGATGGCTATCTCCTCACCGACGAGGATTCCCTCTGGGGCAATGATAAGCTTCTCGGCGCCGTTCTCGAATTTAACCCTGGCAACTGGGGCAGTCCTTCCAGGGTCGTGGAGTATCTCAACGACCTTGCCGACGAGGGTCTTCTCCCTGGTCAGGTTGAGCGGGAGGTACCTAACGGCTCCCCTATAGCGGTGGGAGGGAGCCCTAAAGGTGGTGGTTCCCTTTCCTCTCCTCTGCTGAATCAAACTCTTTCCCATCTCACTCACCCCATCAGAACAATCCTATCCTTGCGGCGATTTCACTTGCGCTGTACTCGGGCTTGAGCTTCACATAGGCCTTCTTCTCGCCCCTCATGGTGATGAGGGTGTTGACCTTCTCGACCTTGACCTGGAACATCTCTTCCACGGCCCTCTTGATGTCGCTCTTGGTGGCCCTTCTGTCAACTATGAAGGTGAGCTTGTTCTCGTTCTCTATCATTGCAACAGCCTTCTCGGTGACGACCGGCCTGACAATAACCTTGTATGGGTCCATCTCTCATCACCCGTAAATCTCCCTAAGCCTCTCAATAGCGCCCTTGGTCCAGATGGTAAGCCTTCCTGGGTGGGTACCAGGGGCGAGCAGCTCGACACCGAGGTTGTCAACGGTGACGACGTCAACGCCTGGGTGGTTCCTGGCTCCCTGGATAATGCCCTCGTTCTTGGCAACGACAATGAGCGGACCCTTGGCCTTCTTGTAGCGCCTTCCACGCATCTTACCCTTACCTGCCCTTATCTTGGTGTTCTTCTTGGCCCTCTCGATGTCGTCCCAAACGCCGAGCTTCTTGAATATCTCTCTGGTCTGGGCGGTCTTGAAGACCTTCTCAAGGTCGTCAACCACAACCAGCGGAACCTGCGGGACGTTGTCGACTATGTGGCCCCTCGTCCTGACGAGGTCGTAGTTGGCAGTAGCGGCGATGGCGCTCATGATAGCGAGCCTGCGCTCCTTCTTGTTGATGTCCTCCCAGATGATCTTCTCGACCTTCGGTGGGTGGGTCCTCCTTCCGCCCCTCGCGAAGGGCACGAAGGCCGCAAACCTCGGGGAGGTCTTTATCCTCTCAACCCTAGCCATGCCGTGGCCCTTTCCGATGTTCTCAGTAACCCTTCTCTTTCCAGCGAGCGGGTCTCTGCCCTGGGGCTGTATTCTGTGGGTCCATGAAGCGATGACAGCCCTCCTTATGAGGTCCGGCCTGAACGGAGTGGCGAAGACCTTTGGAAGCTCAATCTCCTCAACGGGCTCGCCTTCGAGGTTGAAAACCTTAACCTTCATCTATCTCACCTCACTGCTTGGATTCCCTACTGATGTAGGTGATCTGCGGCCTCTCAACCGGCGGCTTCTTCTTCGGAGGCCTTATGGCTGGCCTAACCCTGATGATCCTCTTGAAGGATCCTGGGATCGTTCCCTGAATCATAAGGAAGTCGCTCCTAATTATTCCGTAGTGCGGGAAGCCGCCCTTCGGGGTTATCTCGATCTCGTTCTTCTCGTCGAGCTTGAGCTTGCCGTTTTCACCTATGGCGATGAGCCTCTTGTTGAACTCGGTCCTGTGGTGGAAGCCCATCTGTCCAGCCTGCGGAACGGTCCACATAACCCTGGTCGGGTGCCATGGACCGAGGTTACCGACATGCCTGCCCTTTCCAGCCCTCTGGGCCTTGTGGAACTGGATCTTGATTCCCCATCTCTTGACTGGGCCCTGGGTTCCCTTACCCTTGGTGACGGCTATGACGTCGATGAGCTCACCCTCGTGGAGAACCTCGCTCGCGCGGAGCTCCTTGCCTATCTTCTTCTTGGCGTAGTCGAACTTGGCCTTGACGTCGTCGCCACCGATGGCGTACTCCATGACCTCGGGCTTCTTCTTGAGCTTGATGAGCCACGGCTGGGTGTGGACGAGCAGTCTGACGTCAACTATCTCGCCGTCGTTAACGAGGTCCTCAAGCTGGCCGAGCTTGGCCTGGAAGGCCTCCTCGTTGTAGTCCTTCGGCAGGGTCTTTATCCTCCTCTTGACGTAGTCGTTGAGCTCGTGGAACCAGACCTCGGTGGCGGTCTCGAGGCCAAGGTAGCCCTGCCTGTAGGCCCTTATGCCGTAGACGAAGAGCGGCGGAACTTCAACTATGGTCACGGGCATGAATATCTCCTTGCCCTTGGTGAGCCCTGGCCTGTCGTCGATCATGAGGACGTGGGTCATTCCTGCCTTGTATCCCGCGAAACCGAGCATCCTGACTTCGCTGTCCTTCGGCCACTTCCTGATTCTCGGGACTATGCTCTTAGCCCTCTTCCTTGGGGAGTAAGCCAGTGAACCTCTCCTTGGTCTGTGTATTTTTCCCATCTCAATCCCTCCTTATGAGATTAAACACCGCGAGGGTGGCCAAGACGGCCTCCTCGGTACGGACCGTGGCAGTCCGTTGATTTGGAATGGTGTTGAGGATTAGATCAAAGGGATAATCCTCCTCTCCGAGGAGCTCCATCACGCCTTTCCTCGGTGAGCCGAATACGAATCCGACCTCCCCCTCGAGTGGGGGAAGCTTCACGTCTCGGATGTCTTGCCCCCTCCTGGAGGTTGCAACTGCCAAGTCAAGCCTGGCCTTTTTAAGTGTTTTTGCCAGTGACTTCCTCGTGAGGTGCACCCTGTAGCCCCAGTATTCCTCTGGCTTTGTAGGTATCACCCTGAGAGGCCTCGTCGAGACGATTCTAAAGGCCGCGCGACCTTCAACGTCCCCTTCGACGGTAGCCAACTCGTCGAGGCCTATGTCGGCGTAAATTCTCTTCCCCCGCCTGAAGGCGAAGCCCTCGCGTATCTCCCCGACCCTTGGCCTAGACTTGAGCTTGTGGTGCGGGGTTCTCAGCGGGGGTATGACCCCCACGTGCTTCAGCTCGGGCATCAGGGGGAAGAGCCTCTTACGGAGGTACTGCGGGGTCTCGGCGTACTCGAGGACGAGCTTTATGAAGCGCCCGTCCCTGCCGCCGGCCCTGTAAATCCAGATGTGCTCGACGCCGAATATCGCCGCGGCCCTGGCTATCTGTCCAACTTTGTATGTCCTGATTTTCGGGTCGTCGGTTTCTTCGAGGAGCGAATCGGGAATGAAGATGTGCCAGGCCATTTTTCCGTCATCCTTTGTTCTGGATACTCTAAAGCTGAGGGGAAGTCTATGGAGACTATTTAAAAGGCTTTCGAACCCTTCCACCCTTTTTTAGGTTTGGGGGTGTACAAAATTTTTGCAATCAGCCCTTGCCTACGCAAGCGCTGGCAAAAAAGAAGGAGTAATTAATCCACAAACGCCAGCCCGTTCCACAGCTCCCTTATCTCCCTCGTGGCGTCAGGATAAACCCGCTTGAAGGTTATCCGCCAGTAGCCGTTCTTTAAATCCTCGATGTCCTCGATGTGTATCTTGATGCCGAGCCTCTCGAAGTGGGTGACCATCTTGTGGGCGGTGGTTATGCTCTTGACGCGAACAGTAAAGGTCTCCTCTATCTCGCCGCCGTTGGCCACCTCATGGATGCTCTCGACGAAGGGCCGTAGCAGTGCCTTCCCTAGGGCTTTGGCATATTCGTCAAACTCCTCACCCTTGATGTGCTTTTCTGCTAGATAGAAAGCCAGCCGCTTTATTCTCTGCATGAAGTAGCCGTACGGCAGGTCGAAGAAGATGTGCGAGCCTATCCTGACGTCGTTGATGTTGGCGTAGGGCGTTACGTACTTCGCGATTCTCTTCATGTCGGGGCTCTTCATGACGATTCCTTCCCTTCTCTCGCGGTGGAGCCACTCAATGAGGTCGTAAAGGTCGTCGATGCGGCGTCGATCATAAACTCCGAACACTTCAACGTGGGGAATTCCGTATTCTTCAGCGAGCTTCAGCCTCGCCTCCACGGAAAGGCTCTTCCCACTCCCCTTCTCTTGGATGTCAAAGAGGAAGAACTGAATATCCTCCTTCACGTAGGGCGGACCCTCGACGAGGTAAGGGCTCTCAGGCCCGGCCATCTCCCCAGCGAGGACGAGGTTCGGATAGTCCCTGAAGAAGTCGAAATTTATGAAGTCCTCAATCCTCTCGGTCGTGAAGGGACAGACGAAGCCTCCCCTGGTGAGGGCAAGAACCTTATCCCCCACTTTAACGACCCTCACGTTGTATCCATCGACCTTCTCCTCGACGTAGAAGGGCCTGTTCTTGAAGACGCGCCTTATCCCGTTCTCAAGCTGGACGACGCGCTTTATGTGGGGAAAGCCCAGAACCACCTCGCCGTTCTCGAAGACGAGGGTTCCACGCCTGAAGCCCTTGGCAGAATCGCGGAAGCGGACGTATCTGATGCCCTCAAACTCGTCTTCGACGAGGCCCCCCTTACCCTCGAGGACTGATAATCGCTCCTCAGGGATGCCGAGCTTGAGCAGAATGTTCCTGAAGTGAGAGCTTACCATCTTCCCACCAAAGAAGTTTAGACGTTGGCATTAATAATTATTTGGACTTATCGGACTTAGAGTTAAAGGCAATCAACACCCCTTGCACGTGGGGAATCATCACTATGCACAAATTAGAGCGACATCGTTAATAATCATCTTATGAATATACGGCAAAACTCGGACAGAAAAAGGAGCAAGGAGGAAGCGCTTCAGCGCTTCATGGTCGAGAGAACCTTGGTGGTGACGTCGTTGCCGTCCTTGTCGTAGATCCTGTAGTAGGCGCTGTAGGGGAGCTTCATGGCAGCCCTGCGCATGGCCTCGAGGGCGAACTTGAGGTGGCCCTCGTTGACCCAGACGGTGAGTATCTTCTGGTCCTTCTTGACGCGAGCGGCAAGGCCAATTGGCTTTCCGAAGGGCCTCCTCATACCGTTACCGTAACGGTCTGCCTTCCTTCCGGTAGCCATCGGGTTCTCACGGAGAACCTGGAACGGGTAGACCCTTATCTTGAAGTGGTAGTTGCTCCTACCGACGTTCTTCTGGAGGTACCTGTTGACCTGTATACGGATGGCCTCAAGGGCGTTCTGCCTTATCTGCATGGCCTGCTCAGCGTGAAGGCTCACCTCGTACTGGAACTCAGCGGAAAGGTTGCCCATGTCGAAGATGGTTATCTTCGGACCAGGGGCACCGCGTATGTATTCCCTCCTCGTGTAAGCGGGCTTGTCAACGTCCCTATCAATCTTGGCTGGTCTCAGTCCCATACTCTCACCTCCAAATGAGCGTAAGCTAAGCCTAAACTTAGGCGAGTGGAGTGGCTTATAAAAGTTTTGGAAAGCCCGTCACCCCATCTTACTCCTCAGTCCCTTTAAGCTTAACGGACTCCCAGAGGAGTGCCAGTGAAAACGGCAGGAAGGAAAGCAGGGCGAGGTTCAACGTTACGCCCACGCTTATCTCCCCGAGCGAGTAGGCCAGGCCGAAGAGCATTCCCCCTGCGAAGGTCGAGAGGTTCTGAATTCCGTTCACACCGCCTATAGCTAATGAAGAGCGATAGTATGAAGCCAAGACTTTCCTCGAAATCGGTCTGAAGCTCTGGAAGGCGAAGAGGGCCATAAATATGCCGAGAAAAACTGTCGGAGCGGTCTTTACGGCAGCGAGGATTGGAGAGACCGCCGCCATAACTGACGTCAGAACAACCATCCTTCTCTCGCTCCTGACGTCGGCGAGCCAGGAAATGACGTAGCTGAGGAGTGCCGATAAAAAGCCTGCCCATCCGATAAGCGTCGCTGTTTTGGCTTTGTCCATGCCCAAAGCTTCGGAAACATAGATGTAGGTTATCTCGCCGGAGGTGAAGGCGACTATGATCGCCATCAGCGACGCGATTATGAGAATCCTTTTTGGGTTGAGGCCCGGCTTCTCCCCATCGGGCGTTTTCTTTCTCTTGGGAACTATCCAGCCGTAGAGCAGGAAGTAGGCAAGGAGCATTATCACGCCGGTGAATACGAAGAATGCAGAGGCGATCCACATCTGACCGGACAAGCCAAGGTTAATGGTGTAGGCGTAAACGTAGTTGCCGAGGAGGGAAGCTATACTGCCAAAGAGGAAGTAAACCGATGTGACCCTTGCCCTTATCTCGTTTGGCGTAGTCACTGCTATGACAAATTGGGCCATTGGCCAGCTCAACCCATTGAGGAAGCCGTTGAGAAGCTTTATTTCGGCCACCTGAACCCAGGTGCTCGTGAGGGGGTAAAGATGGACCGCCAGAGCGTTGCCCATCATAGCCAGTGCACCAATGTAAACGAGCTTCCTACCTCTCTCAAGGGTGAGACCACCAAGAACAGACGAAAATGCCCTTGCAAGGACAAATGACATGGAAACAATGGAGACCGATAGCATTGAGGCCTGGAGAATGTCCCTCGTGTAGAAGGCTATCGCCGGAGTCGCGAGGCGGAAAGCTATCGTTCCCGTGAAGGCGGAGATGATGAGCAGGATTATTCCAGCCAGGCGCTTGCGCTCCATCAAACCACCTTCTAAACGTTAGGGTGAAGCTTTTAAAAGTCTTGGCGAGGTCGAAAATTCTTCATTTTATTGCCTGCGAAACGAACATAGCTTCGATAAGTTACGGGAAGGAACTAACGAACCCTTTTTATATTTCCCCTCCAACCTCCGCCGAGGTGATGCTGATGGAGCTCAGGTTCGACATGCAGTATGAGGACGCTTACAGGGAGCTCTACGAGATAGTCAAGCCGAAGTACAAGCTCTTCACGGCCGGCCCTGTTGCTTGTTTCCCGGAGGTTCTCGCGATAATGAGCGTCCAGATGTTCAGCCACCGTTCGGCCGAGGCGAAGGAGGTTCATGTTGATACTCTCAACAGGCTCAAGGCCTTCCTTGAGGCCGATAAAGGCGAGATAATCCTCTTCCCGAGCTCTGGAACGGGCTTCATGGAGGCCGCTGTAAGGAACACGATACCCCACGGTGGAAAAGTTCTCGTTACGGTCATCGGTGCGTTCGGAAAGCGCTTTGCAGAGGTAGTCAACACCAACGGAAGAAAGGCAGTCGTCTTTGAGAAGGAGCCCGGAAAAGCCATCAAGCCAGAGGAGCTTGATGAAGTCCTCAAGAAGAACCCCGATGTCGAGGCCGTCACCATAACCTACAACGAGACCTCCACCGGCGTTCTAAACCCGCTTCCGGAGCTTGCCAAGGTCGTCAAGGAGCACGACAAGCTGCTCTTCGTCGATGCCGTCTCTGCCATGGGCGGAGCGGACATAAAGTTCGACAAGTGGGACATCGACCTCATCTTCGCGAGCTCTCAGAAGGCCTTCGGCGTCCCGCCAGGTCTTGCCGTCGCCGCCGTCAGCGAGCGCGTTTTTGAGATAGCCGAGAAGATGCCCGAGCGCGGCTGGTACTTCGACCTTCCGCTTTACAAGAAGTTCAACGAGAAGAAGAAGGGAACGCCCTCAACCCCACCGCTCCCGCAGATATTCGGCCTCAACGTCGTGCTCAGGATAATCGAGAAGATGGGCGGAAAGACGGCATGGCTCGACATGTACAGAAAGAGGAGCGAGATGATAAGGGAAGGCGTCAAGGAGATGGGCCTCGGAATCCTCGCCGAGCCAGGCTACGAGAGCCCGACCATCACTGCCGTCGTCGTTCCTGAGGGAATGAAGGGCGTTGATGTTTATAACGCTATGCGCGAGAGGGGCTTTGAGCTCGCCAAGGGCTACGGAAGCGTCGCTGAAAAGACCTTCAGGATTGGAAACATGGGCTACATGACATTCGACGACATAAGGGAGATGCTCAACAACCTCAGGGAGGTCATAGAAAAGCTTAAGGCCTGATGCCACCTTTATATTTTTCCAGTGAAAAATAATGGCAAAGAAAAGATGGATTGCACTGTGGCTTTTCGCCAATTTCATCATTTTCTGGGGTGTCGGACTCTATACGAGCGGGTATTCCCTTGAGGGCTACCTCCCATGGGAAAGCGCCAAGATTCAAGAGTATACCCCCATCATCCACACCTTCCCTGGAGATGAACCCTACGGAATTCTCTACATGGCGGACATAAAGGGCAACATCTACTACTACATCGTATGGGAGAACGAGTATTTTCACAACACGATAATCGACAGGCTCTACCGCTTCTTCCGTTCCTTGGTCTACGGCGGGAACACTTATGATATAGAGGTCGTGAAGGTCTACCCAGACAACAACAGCATATACCTCCAAACCTACGAGCACACCGATGTATGGGCAACGATGCAGCCCGACGGAAGCTGCCTCTGGAACGGGCACACCATACCCGACTGCACCGAGAACAGGACCCACGTGAAGGTCTACGTCGTGACTTGGAACCACATGCTATCGCTGACTCCAAAGAACGGCACCATCAGGGTCGAGAACCTTCCTATGAGGCACATGACGGTGGACGACTATGTTTCCCTCGGCATGTTCCGGAGAACCCAAGAAACCATCGGAGGAGTGGCCATCAACTCAATGCTGATATCAGCCCTCTTCACGGTGGCCTTCAACGTGGTGCTCTACGTTTCGTGGAGGAAGGGCTACCTCTCATGGGACTACTATCGTTATATGAAAAACGAGTTCAGGAAAATGGTCAATCGGGAAAAGAAATAGCGAGAAGGGGATTACACCAAACTCTCCAGCTCTATCTTTTCATCTCCTGATTTTTTAACCGCGTATATTTTGTTGATTCTCCTCGTTCCCGTCCTGAAGTCCCTTTTCAGCTCGACTATGATGTCGAACTTGCCGATGACACCATCGTCGGCTCTCAGCCAGTGCCTGACTTCCTCCACGATGTCGCCAGACATTACCAGGGAGGTAGCAATAAAGGTGTAGCCATCTAGGAGCTCGCTCAGAATCGTGGGCACGTGGACGGTATGGATGGTGTCTATGATGACGTAGTCCGGGTTTATGCGCTTTATCTTTTCGATGACTTCCTTGGTGCGCTTCTCAAGACTCTCAGGGTTAAATTGGGTGTCTATAACAACGATATTCGGTCTGAATGGCTTGAATTCGCTGTAGGCGGTTATTACAGCAACCTTCCTGTCATCAGGTATCAGGTGGATCAGGGCCTCGACGAGTTTGGTCTTTCCAGACCTGCTTGAGCCAACGATTAAGATGTCCTTCCTCTCAAGGAGGGCATCCTTTAAGATCTCAAGCTGTTCCTCGGTTATCGTTCCGTATCTAAGGAGGTCTTCGGGGGTGAATATGTAGACGCCCACGTTTTACCACCGTATAGGGTTCTCATCGGGCATTATAACGCTATCGTTTACCCACCCCCATCTTCGTCAATTAAATTGCGATTTTTTGACATTTATCCAAAATTCTCGCTAAAATTATGTCTAAATTTGCCCTAAATCCAACTTTTCTTGCATAAAAGACATAAAGGTGAAAATCACTGACAAAAATCAGGTGATGAACATGAACGCTCTTCAAATTGTGACCCGAAAAATTGAACCAGTTATGGAGGTTCAGACGAGAGTGATTGACTATATGACAAGGTACATGGTGGGTAAGGGATTCAAGTGGATGCTCCCGGTAATGCTCAGCTCTATAACTGATCCCCTCTGGCCGGACCCAGCGGCCGAGAAAATGCTAAGACCGCCAGAGATCGAGGTCTACGGCGAAAGGCTCCGCTTAACCCACAGCATGATACTGCACAAGCAAATGGCCGTGGCGATGGGAATAGATAAGCTCTTCATACTCTCGCCGAACATAAGACTTGAGGGAAAAAGCGCGGACGACGGCAGGCACGCCTACGAGTTCACCCAGCTCGACTTCGAGATCGCCTACGCGAGCATGGACGACGTGATGAGTCTCATCGAGGGCCTAATCGCCGGCCTCTTCAAGGAAGCCAGGAGCTGGGGACTGGAGAGGGAAATCCCAAGAGTTAAGACCCCCTTCAAGCGCTTCACCCTTGATGAGATAAAGGCCGAGTTCGGAAGTGAGGAAGAGGCGAGCAAGGCCATGGACGAGCCCTTCTGGATAACCGACATCGAGAGGGAGTTCTACGACAGGGAAGACCCAGAGAGGCCGGGCCACTTCAGGAACTACGACCTCTATCTGCCAGAGGGATACGGAGAGGTTTCGAGCGGCGGCGAGAGGGAGTGGGAGTACGAGGTCATCGTGAGGAAGATGAAGAAAGCGGGCATAAGCCTCGAGGCCTTCAGGCCCTACCTCGAGGTCGCCAAAGCGGGCCTGCTGAGGCCGAGCGCTGGAGCGGGCATAGGCATCGAGAGGCTCATCAGATACATGGTCGGCGCAGAGCACATCGCGGAGGTGCAGCCCTTCCCGAGGATTCCAGGAATTCCAGCGGTCATATAATGGCCTACTTTTCTTTCTTCTAGTCAGTCAAAATTAACCGCGCCTTGACAAGTAGAATAAAAGTCAGGGGACTCACGAGCCGCTTAGGTACTCGTGGATTGCCTTTGCCGCCTTTTTTCCATCCCCCATGGCCAGAATAACCGTCGCCTCTCCCCTTATCGCGTCGCCCCCGGCGAAGACCCCCGGGACGCTCGACATCAGGTTCTCATCGACCTTTATCCTGCCCTTCTCGTCGACCTCGAGTTCTGGGACAGTTTCGAGGAACGTTCTGTTCGGGGTCTGGCCGATGGCTATAATAGCAGTATCGAACTCCATCGTTATCGTCTCGCCAGTTGGTACGGGTCTCCTCCTACCGCTCTCATCGGGCTCGCCGAGCTCCATCTTCTCAAGCTCTATGGCCTTGAGGTTCCCGTTCTCATCGCCTATGAAGCGCTTGGGCGAAACGAGAAACATGAAGTTCACGCCCTCTTCCTCAGCGTGGTGGATTTCCTCCTCACGGGCAGACATCTCGGCCCTCGTCCTGCGGTATAGTATCCACACCTTCGCGCCGAGCCTCAAAGCCGAGCGGGCGGCGTCCATAGCGGTGTTCCCAGCACCTATCACCGCCACATTCTCTCCGATCTTTATGGGAGTGTCGTATTCTGGGAACTCGTAGGCTTTCATGAGGTTCACCCTAGTCAGGAACTCGTTCGCCGAATAGACACCGTTGAGGTTCACCCCTGGCCACGGATATATGCGGGGCGTTCCGGCGCCCGTGCCTATGAATATCGCGTCGTACTCCTCCCTCAGCTCCTCAAAGGTTACGGTCTTGCCGACGAGAACGTTGGTTTCTATCCTAACGCCGAGCCTCCTAAGGTTCTCAAGTTCCCTCTCGACAATCACCTTCGGCAGCCTGAACTCTGGGATGCCGTAGATTAGGACTCCTCCAGGCTTGTGGAGGGCCTCGAAAATCGTAACCTCATAGCCGAGCTTGGCCAGTTCTGCCGCACACGTCAGCCCAGCTGGGCCAGCACCTATAATCGCAACCTTCCTGCCATTCTTCTTTATTCCCCTCGCCCCCTCCTCCAAAAGCTGGACGTCTATGCCCTTCTCGCGGGAGTAGTCTGCCACAAACCTTTCGAGCTTGCCGATATTGATTTTGTCACCGACCCTACCCATGACGCAGTTCATCTCGCACTGCTCCTCCTGGGGGCAGACGCGGCCAGTTATAGCCGGAAGTGAGTTGCAAGCCCAGATGACACTTAAGGCCTCTTTAACGGCCCTATCAGGATCATCACGGTACTGGACAAGCTTGGATATGAACTCGGGAATCCTTATTCCGACTGGACAGCCCTTAACGCAGGGAGCATAGTCAATTGGACAGTTGAGGCAGCGTTCGGCCTCTTTCACGGCCAACTCGAAAGTGTACCCGAGGTTTACCTCCCTAAAATCCTTAACCCTCTCCTCGGGCGGCCGCTCGGGAGTGGGAACGCGCTCCTTGATGATTTTTCTCGGCATTCAGACCATCCCCCTCTCCCGCTTCCACCTCTCAAAGCTCATGAGCTCCAAATCTCTGTAATAGACCAGCCTCTTCATCAGCTCGTCCCAATCGATGAGATGGGCATCAAATTCGGGCCCGTCAACGCAGGCGAACTTTATCTCACCGCCGACGGTTACCCTACAAGCACCACACATGCCAGTTCCATCAACCATAATCGGGTTCAGGCTCGCGACGGTTCTTATGCCGTAGGGCCTGGTGAGCTCCGCAACGGCCTTCATCATGACAACGGGCCCAACGGCATGCACGAGATCAATTTTTCTGCCTTCCTCGAACAGCTTTGCTAAGGCGTGCGTGGTGAAGCCCTTCATGCCGTAGCTCCCGTCGTTGGTGGTAACGATTACCTCGTCGCTTACCTCCGCGAGTTTATCCTCCCAGAAGACGAGTTCCTTCGTCCTGAAACCGAGTATAGAAATCACGTGGTTGCCAGCTTCCTTCATCGCCTTCGCAACGGGGTAGATTTCGGCCACGCCAACGCCGCCACCAACCATGACGACAGTGCCGAAGTTATCTATGTGGCTGGGCTTTCCAAGAGGTCCGAGGAGGTCGAGTATGATATCGCCCTCTTTATAGGTGCCGAGCTCGTAGGTGGTCTTCCCGACCTCCTGGACAACTATCGTTATGGTTCCCCTCTCAGGGTCATTGTCGGCTATCGTGAGCGGTATCCTCTCGCCCCTCTCGTGGAGCCTGAGAACAACGAACTGGCCGGGGTTAGCGTGTCCCGCTATCTTCGGGGCCTCGATTTCGAAGAGGTTTATACCAGGAGAAAGCTTCTCCTTGTGAACTATCCTAAACACAGTTCTCACCTTGATATTTTGAGACGAGCTCATATAAAACCCTTTTCGAATACCCAACCATCAGTTGGTAACTGTTGGTTTGAAGAACCCTTAAATCGCTCTTTTACAAACTGTAGATTATAAGATGCCACGTAACGGGGGCGATACGTTTGAGATATGTAAAACTGCCGATCGAGAACTTCGGCTCATTTTTTAATTCCCTAAGGGACTGGGGTAAAGTCTACGCCCCCACCAAAAGGGGAAGCATCTACACCTTCCAAGAGGTTCACGACCCGGAGGAGATAGAACTCAACTACACGAGGACGATGCTACCGCCCAAGAAGTTCTTCGTGAGGCCGAGGGAGAAGATGTTCCAGCTCAAAAACGGCCACTGGGAGAACGGAAGTAACGCCGAGCCCATAGTTCTCTTCGGACTCCACTCCTGCGATATCCACGGGCTCAAGATTCTGGACAAGGTCTATCTCGAGGAGCCCGTCGACCCGTACTACAAGGCGAGACGCGAGAAGGCGCTGATAATCGGGATAAGCTGTATGCCCGATGAGTACTGCTTCTGCAAGAGCTTGGGCACGCACTTCGCCATGGACGGCTTCGACCTCTTCCTCCACGAGCTCCCAGACGGCTGGCTGGTGAGGGTAGGAAGCGTGAGGGGGCACGAGATAGCCTGGGCAAACGAGGACCTCTTCGAGGAGGTAACGGACGAAGATTTGAGGAACTTCAAGGAGTTCGAGGAGAAACGCTCCAAATCCTTCAAGAAGGAGCTTCCCGGGGAAGGGCTCGCCGATATGCTCGACCTGGCATACAACAGCCCGGTATGGAAGAAGTATGCCGAGATATGCCTCGCCTGCGGCAACTGCAACATGGTCTGCCCAACATGTAGATGTTATGAGGTCTGCGACCGCTGGATAAACGCATATGAATCCGTGAGGGAGCGCCGCTACGATTCGTGCTTTATGGAAAACCACGGCCTGGTTGCTGGGGGACACAACTTCAGGCCGACCCGTCTCGACAGGTTCAGGCACCGCTATTACTGCAAGAGCTACTTCGACCCCTCCTCAGGTTACAACTGCGTGGGCTGCGGCCGCTGCGATGAGTTCTGCCCCGCGAAGATAGAGCACGTTAAGGTTCTTGAAGAGGTTAGGGGGTCGCTGAGATGAGTGAAAACCCCTATCAGAGCTACGACGCCCGCATTCTTGAGGTGAAGGACCTGACGCCAAGGGAGAAGCTCTTTACACTGCGCTTCCTTGACCCTGAGGTGGGGGAGCGCTTCACCTTCAGGCCTGGACAGTTCGTCATCGTTGACATGAGGGGTTTCGGGGAGTTCCCGATAAGCCTCTGCTCCTCACCGACGAGGAAGGGTTACATACAGCTCTGCATCAGGAAGGCGGGAAGGATGACCAAGTTCATCCATAAAATGAAGGAGGGCGAGATCGTCGGTATTCGCGGGCCCTACGGTAACGGCTTCCCGATGGAGGAGATGGAGGGTTCCAACCTCATCCTCGTCGCTGGTGGATTGGGAATGGCGCCCCTCCGCTCCGTCCTCTGGTATGCACTCGACACGGCAAAGTATGAGGACGTCTGGCTCTTCTACGGGACGAAGGCCTACGAAGACATACTCTTCCGCGACGAGATAGTCCACCTGATGAAGCACGGTGAGGCGATGGGGTGCAAGGTGAAGCTCGCCTACGAGGTGGAGAGTCCCTCGTGCATTTACCTTGAGAGGGGCTTCTCTGACAGGGTGTGCAAGGGTGTCGTTACAGACCTGTTCAGGGGAGAGATCTTCGACGTGGAGAACACCTACGCCCTCATCTGCGGCCCGCCGGTTATGTACCGCTTCGTCATCAGGGAGCTCCTCGACAGGAAGCTCTCTCCAGGGAGGATTTACATGACCCTCGAGAGGCGCATGCGCTGCGGAATAGGCAAGTGCGGCCACTGCATAGTGGGGACGAGCACCTCAATAAAGTACGTCTGCAAGGACGGTCCCGTCTTCACATACTGGGACGCTCTCTCGACGAGGGGGTTGATATGATGGAGAAGCTCAAGCTCGCGGTTTTTGAGCTTACCGACTGCGGTGGCTGCGCGCTCAACATTCTCTTCCTCTACGAGAGGCTCTTCGACCTCCTCGAGTTCTACGAGATAAGCGAGTTCCACATGGCGACGAGCCTAAGTGGGGAAAACCACTACGATGTGGCCCTCATCACGGGCACCGTCTCGAGCCAGCGCGACCTGGCACTCCTCAAGGAGGCCAGGAACCACTCCGATTATCTCATAGCCCTCGGAACCTGCGCGACCCACGGCTCCGTTCAAGCGAGCGTCGAGGGAAGCATAAGGAAGAAGCTGGAGAAAGTCTACGGAGACAAGGGCAACCCCATGAGGGCCCTCGATTCAAAACCAGTCGTCGAATACGTAGCCGTGGATTTCGCCCTCCCCGGCTGTCCCTACGACAAGGAGGAGATATACCAGGTTCTGATCGACATAGCCAAGGGCGTGGAGCCGGTCAGGAAAGACTACCCAGTCTGCATCGAGTGCAAGCTCAACGAGTACGAATGCGTTCTGGTGAAGAAGAACCTGCCCTGCCTTGGTCCGATAACCTACGGCGGCTGCAACGCGGCATGCATACGCTCGGGATTGGGCTGCATAGGCTGTCGCGGGCCTCTGCCCGGCGAGGTAAACCCAGCGAGCGAGTACGAGATACTGAAGGACCTCGGCTACGATGACGACTACATCATCAGGAAGTTCAAGACCTTCGCGAGGTGGGAGCCATGATAATCGAGCTGAGGGAATTCACGCGCGTCGAGGGCAACGGGAAGGCGGAGATAGTCGTCGAGGACGGTGAAGTGAAGAACGTGAGGTTAAAAATAGTCGAGGGGCCGCGCTTCTTCGAGCTGCTGACTCTGGGAAGGCATTACTACGACGTCCCCGACCTGGAGGCGAGGATATGTGCCATCTGCTACCTCTCCCACAGCGTCGCTTCGGTCATGGCCATAGAGCGGGCCTTCGGCGTTGATGTTCCAGAGGAAATCCAATTGCTAAGGGAGCTTGGTCTTATAGGAGAACTGCTCGAAAGCCACGCGCTTCACCTCTACCTCCTCGTCGCTCCTGATGTATTCGGCTATCCAGACGCCATAAGGATGGCAACAAAGCACGGGGAGCTGGTGAGGGAGGGGCTCGCCATAAAGGCCTTTGGGAACAGGCTGAGGGAAATCATCGGAGGGAGGGAGATACACGGCATAAACGTTAAGCCGGGCGGCTTCGGCAGGTATCCAACTGTTGAAGAGCTTGAACTCTTCGAGAGGGAAAGCGGGGCACTGCTAAAGCTCGCGAGGAGGGCTGTAAGGCTCTTCGCTTCGCTCGAACCCTACGGTGAAAAGGCGGAACACTTCGTCGCGACGGACGGCTACCTCTGGGGTGACGAGCTGGTTTCCGACGAAGAGGGCACCTTCCACTATACGGAGAGGATAGAGGAACGCTCGCTGGTTTACAGCTTTGCCAAGCAGAGCCGTTATAACGGCGAACCATTCCTCGTCGGGGCGCTGGCGAGGCTCCTTCTAAAGGCTGACTCACTAACGCCCATGGCGAAGAGGCTCTTCGAGGAGCACAGAGAAAAGCTCGCCACCGGTTACGTGAGCTACAACAACCTTGCCCAGGCCATAGAGCTTGTATACAGCCTCGAACGGGCGAACGAAATAGCGAAGACACTGCTCGATAAGGGACTCGACGGAGAGAACATCCCAATCGAGGTCCGGGAGGGCGAGGGCATCGGCTACGTCGAGGCTCCCAGGGGAGTGCTCATACACCACTACCGCATAGACGGCTCTGGAAATGTCGTTTACTCAAACATTATAACGCCCACGGCCCTCAACCACACCATGATGGAGCTCAGCCTGCTGAGGGAAGCCAAGAGAGGTTACGGCGAGCTCGATGAGGGCTCGCTAATCCAGAGGCTCGAGGAGACTGTGAGGGCCTTTGATCCGTGCATATCCTGCTCGGTACACATCGTGAAGCTTTAGCCGGCAATCTTTTTATTTCCTCTTCTCCAATCCCTCTGGGGGAGAGCATGGGATTCCTGAGCAGGCTGTTCGGTGGGAAGAAGGAAACCGATACTGAGGAGATTCAGATAGTCTCAAGGAAGCCGGTCGGAAAGTTCAGGGTCGAGGGCGTGACTTACATCCTTGGAAAGCAAGTTCTGGCGGGAATTGTTCTCGACGGGGTAATCTATCCCGGCTACAAACTCAGAGATGGTGGAATAGCGCTCGTGAGAGAAATATACATTCAGAACAGGAAGGTTGACTTCGTCGTGGAACACGACCAGGCGGCGCTTTTGCTTGAGGGAAAGTTAAAAGCGGAGCCAGGAGAAGTGATCAAGATCTATCAGTCGTGAGGTGGTGGGAATGATAATCCTTGACAACCACTTCCACGTTGACCCCTTCAAGGGGCTCTTCCTCGAGGCCGTCAAGCAGTTCCACAGAGCTGGCGGGACTCACCTGATGGTGGTCTACAAGACGGCCCACGACTACGGCTTTCCGGGAATGAGCGCAGAGGATTTCATCAAAGCCATGGACTTCCACATTGAGCTTGTGGAGAAGATAAACAAAGAAACACCTGTAAAAGCATACGCTGTCGTCGGCGTCCATCCAGCGGAGTTCGTCTACCTTGCAGAGAAAAAGGGCCTCGAATATGCCAAGAACGAAGTGATGAAGGCCTTAGAATACGCCCAGAGGCTCTGTCTCGAAGGAAAAGCGATAGCCATAGGCGAGATAGGCAGACCCCACTACGAGGTTCCGCCCGAGATCTGGGAAGCGAGCATAGAGCTGATGAAGTACGGGATGAGCTTGGCCAAGGAAGCCGACTGCGCGGTCCAGCTCCACACGGAGAGCTTCGACGAGGCCAAGTTCCGCGAGTTGGGCGAGATAGTCAAAGAGGTCGGAATAAAGCCGTACAGGGTCGTCAAGCACTTCTCGCCGCCGCTGGTGAAGATTGCCGAGGAAGTTGGTGTTTTCCCGAGCATAATCGCGAGCAAGAAGAACATCACCGAGGCCATCAAGCAGGGCAACCGCTTCATGATGGAGACGGACTACATAGACGACAAGCGCCGTCCTGGAGCCGTTTTGGGGCCGAAGACCGTGCCGAAAAGGACTAAGGCCTTTCTCCAGAACGGCCTCTTCACGGAGGAGGACGTTTACAAAATCCACGTGGAAAATCCGGAGAAGGTTTACGGGGTGGAGATGGAGAGGCCCTAAAGTTCGGCCTTCCTCACAACCCTCACCCTTCCAGGCTCCCCAACCTCTCCCTCTACCTCAAAGATCTTGCCCAAAAACTGCTCCACGACCCAGACGTTCGTCACGAGGTGGTTCGTTATCTCGGCAACTTTTATCTCGCCCCCCACGAAGGCCAAGAATGGTATCAGCTGGTCGCCGAGAAATCTGTCAACCGCGGCCCTGCTCGTCAGCTGCTCCAGAAGCTCATCCGCCGCTTCCCTGCCTACTGCTTCAGCGGGCTTTCCGCGCTTTCCAAGGGCGTCTCCACTGAGCCTCAAAACGTCCGTCTCGGCCCACACGACTATGCCACTACCAGGCCCGAAGGAACGCGAGACTTCTTCATATATATTAATAGGAACATCGTAAAACTCACTCAACCTCTCCCTAGCGGCCTTCGCCTGCCTACTCGCCACGTGCTCCGGGAGGTTGGTAGCGTGGCTGATGCCACCAAATAGCTCTATATGTCTCCACTCCAAAGCAACCAGCGGCTTTCTCTCCTCCCACGGCTCGACCCTGCCGACCACCAGTCCGCCGCCTTTGGGATAGTGTCCCCTGCGCTTGATTTCAATCTCGGCTCTTAGCCCCATTTTTTCCAAGGCGAAAAGGGTAACGTGCCTGAGGTAGTCCACCGGCGGCGACCAGGGGACGTCAGTTCCACCCGTTATCTCGAAGCTCCCACCGATGAAGGCCATCGCAGGAAGTAAAGCCTGGAGAATAAGGGTTATGCTCCCGGCGGTCTTTATCGGCACGCGGATGTGCCTCGGCCTAGCCCTGCCGGGGTAGAACTCGAGAAGCGTCGAGCCGACCTGGGCACCCTTAACCTTAGCGGCGCTCAGCTCCTTCAGAGCCAAGATGCCATGCATGTGCTGGGGCCTCAAACCCGGGTTCGGTCTGTTTGCCCTGATGTTGATTATCTTGACTGGCTTGCCAGTGATGACCGATAGAGCTACGCTCGTCCTCAGTATCTGTCCCCCGCCCTCGCCGTAGGAGCCGTCTATGATCAGCATCACACTTCACCAAGGTGTATCCTCACAGCGAGCCTTAAAAGCTCTTCCCATTCTCTCCCTGTTCTCACACGGAGCTTTTTCGCGAGCCTTGCTATCGCCTTCGCACTGTAATAACCCCTCTTGTGGGGTGGAAGACGCTCAAAGATTCCCGGGTCAACCCTGAAGCCAAGCTCCTCTGAGACGGCCTCCGCAAACTCTTCGGGGGACAGCGGCGGGATGCGGATAAAGATCGAGAAGCCGAGCCTTTCATACCTTCCAGCGTCCTTCGTCTCCACCACCACAGTTTCTCCCGCAGCCAAGAGTTCCGCAACGCGCTCTACCGGAGGCTCTCGAAGGAACTTAACGCCCTCCGGCAGGTACGCCGTTATGTCCGCGTCCCTCAGGTTCTCCACAAGGGTGCTCTCACCAAGGGTCAGGAGCTTCAGCTTGGTGAGTTCGCTCCTCTTGGCTTTCTCACTCTCCTGAAATTCCCCGAGGAGTCTCTCGCTAACCAGAGTGAGCTGGTAAACCGATTCAAGCCCTTCCGTATACAAAACCCCATTGGACAGGAGGCGAAGGCCCAGACGAGAAAGCTTTGCCGAAAGCCCGGTCTCGCTCCTCGTTGTTATCGCACCCTTCCCCTTCAGTGACTCGACCCCCTTGTCCACGAGAAAGAAATCAGAGGGAAAGAGTCCCTTGGCGTTGAAGAACTCCTCGAGTGTCCTGGCGGCAACCTCCTCACTGACCGCGTAGACCTTGACGAACTCGACGTTCTCCCCCCTGTCCACACCGATGAAGACGACCGCATCGCGCCTTTCCTTAGGAACCAGTATATCTTCCATGCCCATCGCCAATCCATTCGCTTCTGATTTGAGGCACCCGTTAAAGACTCATGACGCCCAGCATCTCTCCAGTCTCAATGTTCACTATCCTGACCTCTCTCTTCCTTGTGTCGAGCAGTGCAACGCTCTTAACTCCCGTAACGTAACCGCAGACCTCGCCGGGGTTCACCAGTATGGTTCTGCCGTCTTCCCTGATTTCATAGCGGTGAGTGTGGCCAACGACGACGACATCGTAAAGCCTGCTCCTGGCCAGGGCTCTAACGATCCTCTCGTCCGTGCCGTGGGTAACAGATATCTTCATCCCATCGGCCTCCATCTCGAGTATCTCGTCGGCTATTCCCAGTACCTCGTAGAGACCTTTCTTCTCACCGTCATTGTTGCCGAAGACTCCCTTCAGGGGCACCTTGAGTCTCCTGAGCTCCCTCGCTACGAATGGCGCCACGTAATCGCCAGCGTGAATCACCAGCTCGACGTTCTGCTTGTTAAAAAACTCCACGGCTTTCCTTATGGCAGGAAGGTTGTCGTGTGTGTCGCTCATTATTCCTATCAGCATGCTCTCACCGATGATACTGAGGAGTTTGGGCTTATAGCCTTAACCCAGGGCCACCCAAAGATTAATAGGCCCAAGACCTTAGGGGTATATCCGAGAGGGTGATGTCATGTTCACAGGGAGGGCAATCATAGCCGTTAAAATCCTCCGTCCCTTTGGCGATTGGAACGCCGGGGACATCGTTCTCATTGAAGACTGGAAGGCGAAGGAACTTTGGGAAGCTGGAATCGTCGAAGTAATTGACGAAACCGACAAGGTGATAGGAGAGATAGACAGGGCGATAGCGGAGGAAAGGAACAACGAGCCGCTCATGCCCATCCCCCCCGGACTCTACGAGAGGGCCGCTTTCTATATGTACTACCTCGAGAACTACGTCAGGATGAATGCCGGCGACAACATCGAGACCATAAACGTCAAGCTCACCAAGCTGGCCAACCTGAAGAAGAAGCTGGAGCACCTCAAGGCCATACGCTTCAAGAAGATACTTAACTCGGTCATGCTTAGGCCTAACAGCCTTGAACTCCTTTCAAGACTTTCCCCCGAGGAGAGAAGGGTCTACCTGCAGCTTTCGAAGATAAGAAACGAGTGGTTGGGTGAGAGCTGATGGACAGGGAGGAGATTATTGAGAGATACGCGCGCTTCCTCAGGGAGTACGTCGATGACGACGGCAACGAGGTATATTTAAACAAGCTGAAGGATCTGCTCACAGTAACCCCCAAGCGCTCCCTCTCCATAGACTGGGCACATCTGAACTCCTACGACCCCGAGCTGGCGGAGGAGCTGATAAAGAACCCGGAGGAAAGCATACTTGCCGCTGAGGATGCGATCCAAATCGTCCTCCGCGAGCCGCCGCTTTTGAAGGAGGAGGAGTTCAAGGTTCACGCGCGCTTCTTCAACCTTCCAAAGACGCTCCTCGTCAAGGATCTCGGGAGCGAGCACATAAACAGGCTCATACAGGTGGAGGGAATAATTACCCGCGTGAGCGAAGTCAAGCCCTATGTGGAGAGGGCCGTCTTCGTGTGTAAAGACTGCGGAAACGAGATGGTGAGGATCCAGAGGCCTTATGAGAACATAGTCAAGCCGAACAAGTGCGATGCGTGTGGAAGCAGGAACATCGACCTCGATGTGGACAAGAGCAAGTTCATCAACTTCCAGAGCTTCCGCCTTCAGGACAGGCCCGAGAGTTTGAAGGGCGGCCAGATGCCGCGCTTCGTGGATGCGATACTCCTAGATGACCTCGTGGACACGGCCCTGCCAGGTGATAGGGTTGTTGTAACCGGAATCCTGCGTGTTATCCTGGAGCAGAAGGACAAGAGGCCGATATTCAAGAAGGTTCTCGAGGTCAACCACATAGAGCAGCTCAGCAAGGAGATAGAGGAGCTGGAGATAACCCCGGAGGACGAGCAGAAGATAAGGGAGCTGGCGAAGAGAAAGGACATCGTTGATGCCATCGTCGATTCCATCGCCCCAGCAATATGGGGCCACAGGACGGTCAAGAAGGGCATAGCACTGGCCCTGTTCGGTGGAGTTCAGAGGACCCTGCCGGATGGGACGAAGCTTAGGGGCGAGAGCCACGTTCTTCTGGTGGGTGATCCCGGAGTAGCCAAATCGCAAATTCTCCGCTATGTTGCTAATTTGGCACCGAGAGCGATTTACACGAGCGGTAAGAGCTCAAGTGCAGCTGGTCTCTGTGTTGCGCCCGATTCGATAGTAGTGACCGACGACGGTGCCCTTGAGATTGGTCTCCTCACGGAGTGCTGGATGCGCGAGAGTGGGAGCATTGAATACTCTGAGGGGATTGAGTATTCGCCGTTCCTCGGAGAAACTGTTTCGATAGAAAAAGGACGCACCGAACAGGCCCCATTGAGCAGAGTATGGCGGCTGAAAGCACCTGAGAGACTCATCAAAGTAAAGACAACAACCGGCAAAGAGCTTATCTTAACCCCAGAAACAAAGCTCAGAACCATTGAAAAAGGCACCCTCAAGTGGATTAAGGCGGAAGACATCAAACCGGACACGTACGTTGCCACAGTCCGCAGAATAGAAGTTCCCGAAAAGCGCATTACAGCCCTCGAATTGCTGAGCGACCTTGATGAGCTTGTCATATGCGGAATCAAGGATAAAGTCAGGGAACTGATTGAGAGGGCCTGCAAAAACCTCGGAGTAACCAAGAGGGAACTCGCCAGGAAGCTTGGAGTCAGTGAGGACGAGGTTTACTACAACTGGGTCAACCAAAACGCCAGGGGCAACATCAGAATGAAGCACCTCCGTGAGCTGATCGAACTCGCCGAGGCCAGTTGGGAAGAGATAGAGCCTGAATGCGTGTCCCTGCAGGCTGGAACTGGAATCAAACTCCCCAAGTACGTGGACGAAAGGCTCGCCTACTTCGCCGGACTCATTGCCGGAGATGGAGACGTTTCAAAGTCTGGATGGGGAGTTTCAATAAGGTTCTCCAACGGCAGTGAATCCATGAGGAAGAAGTTCAAGTCGCTCGCCAAGGAACTGTTCGACATTGAGGCAAAGGAAAGCAGACAGAGTAACAGTGTGCCAGCCGTAAGGTTCCACTCAAAGATAGTTGCCCATCTTCTTGAAAAGCTCGGCATTCCTCCCTCCCCAAAGTCATCACACCTCGACATTGCCCCACAGCTGATGGTTGCTCCAGAAGAAGTTCTCGCGGCATTTATACGAGGGCTCTTCGACTGCGACGGAACGGTCGTTGTACGCGAAAAGGGCTCCTCGTACATCGAGCTTGATACTACCAGCGAGAGACTCGCCAAAAAGCTCCAGCTTGCCCTCCTCCGCTTCGGAATCGTCTCGCACTTGAGAAGGCGCAGAAGGGCAGGTGCAATCTCAGAGATCAATGGAAAGCAGGTAGTTTCAAAACACGACCGCTGGGAACTAAAGGTTTACGGAGAAAACATCATCAAGTTCGCCGCGTTTATAGGCTTGGAGCATCCAGAAAAAGCAGAGAAACTTGAAAAACTCATGAAGGCGCTAGAAGGGTCTAAAACAGACACTAACGTAGATGTTGTCCCCGAAGTGGGTGGGCTGATAAAGGAAATCAGAGAATTCTACGGGCTAAGCATAGAAGAAGCCTACGGCTCAAACTTCGGAAGCGCGGTGGAGAGAGGAAAACCGATATCACGGAGAGCGCTTCAAAGGGTCGTTGAAAGACTAAAGGAGAGAACGGATATCTCGAAGATTCCCATAGAGTTACCGAATGAACTTAGGCTCAACATTGGACACCTGATTAAACCCGAAGAGCTTGGGATGACTTATGCCGAGTTCTACGAGCTCTTTAGGAGAAAACGGTCAAGGGCACTTCCGTATGGCCTCCTTGTAAAAGTGGCAAAGATCATCAAAGAGAGAGATGAAACAACTTACAGAGAAATTGTTTGGACCCTCAGCGAGATTTCCGGAAAGGAGGAACGCATCAGAGCGAAGCTCTCAATCCTCGAGGAAATTGCACATTCAGACGTCCTGTGGGAGAAGGTTAGGGAGATTGAAGTTATTGAAAGCCCCTACAAATACGTCTACGACCTAACAGTCGAGGGCTCCCACAGCTTCATCGCTAATGGCTTCATCGTCCACAACACGGCCGCAGCCGTCCGCGACGAGTTCACGGGCTCCTGGGTTCTGGAGGCTGGTGTCTTGGTTCTCGCCGACGGCGGGTTTGCGTTAATCGACGAGTTCGACAAGATGAGCGACCGCGATAGGTCGGCAATCCACGAGGCGCTGGAGCAGCAGAGCTACCACAAGGATTTCGAGCTCCTCTTGGCGGACGGAAGAAAGGTCAAAATCGGCGAGTTCGTTGACAGGCTCATCGAGGAGAACCGCGATAAGGTCATCCTCGGCAAGGACACCGAAATCCTGCCCGTCGATGACCTCTACCTCCTCGCCTACGACCTTGAAAAGAAGGAAATCGTGAAGGTGAAAGCCGACCGCGTGAGCAGGCACGTTGCCCCGGACCATTTCGTAAGACTCCACTTCAGCAACGGCAGAGAAATAACCGTAACGCCGGAACATCCCGTAATGGTGTGGGAGAACGGCAGAATCGTTGAGAAGCCAGCCGAGGAAGTCAAAGAGGAGTCCCTCGTCATTGGTGTTAAGTCGTATCCACTTCTCGGAAACGGGAAAAACGGAAAGGAGCTCGCGCTATCTCTGTTCAGTGAAAGAAATCGCTACAAGTTCAAGAAAGGAGTTCGCTTCCCCCCAGATGCCTTCAGGCTTAGCGAGGATGAGCTCAGAAAGTTCGTGAGGGTTATCTGGGAGCGCAGGAGAAGCAAGCTCAACGGAAAAACGTGCGTGAGATTCCCCACAAAAGGGCTTGCGGAGGACTTTCACGACATCCTGCTGCTCTTGGGAGTTGATTCCGTAGTACGCAGTGTTGGGGCCGCTTATGTGGTCCTCCCAAGAACCAGAGAAGCTGCCGAACGGTTCTCCAAGATAGTCAAAGAGGAATGCACAACGCCATATGAGGAGTACCTTCCAGGCGACTTCGCGAGGGCCGTTTTGAGGGCTATCAAAATCCTGAATCTCCGCATCCCGCACTCAGACCGCGTCAAGCTCTATCGGGACCCCGTGAAAAGGACCCTCGTGGAGAGATACCTGCAGGTTGCCAGAGAGAGAATCAGGGAGCTCAAGAACTTTGAAGAGGAACGTAACTATGAGGCGATTTTTGAAGTGCTCTCTGGGGCGAGGCTCTACAGGAAGTATGGCATCACTCCAAAGAGGCTGAAAAAACTGGCACTGGAGAACGTTGAGTGGGCAGTCAGAATAACACTTGACGAGGTAGAGCAGTTGATAGAAGCCGCCGAGCGGGAGCTCGCCCCCGTCGAGGAATACCTGAAGAGCAACGTCTGCTTCCATGTCGTTTCGAAAGTCAAGAAGATACCGAACACTGACTCCAAATGGGTCTATGATGTTACCGTCGAGCCTCACCACCTCTTCATCTCCCACGGCCTGGTGCTCCACAACACGATAAGCATCTCTAAGGCCGGCATCACTGCGACGCTGAACGCAAGAACGACGGTTATAGCTGCTGCAAATCCAAAGTACGGCCGCTTCAACCGCCATAAGTCGCTCCCAGAACAGCTCGACCTCCCACCGACACTGCTCAGCCGTTTCGACCTCATCTTCCTGCTCCTCGACGAGCCGGACGAGAAAGTTGACTCATCCATAGCAGAGCACATCCTCAAGGTCAGGCGCGGAGAGGCAGAGGCTGTAACGCCCAAGATACCCTACGACCTCCTCAAGAAATACATCGCCTACGCGAGGAAAAACATCCATCCTGTGCTCAGCAAAGAGGCGATGGACGAGATAAAGCACTACTACGTGCGCATGAGGAAGGGCTTCAAGAAGAGCGGCGAAGAGGAAGGGGTTCAGCCGATTCCAATTACTGCAAGGCAGCTGGAGGCACTGATACGTCTCAGCGAGGCCCACGCGCGCATGAGGCTCAGTGAGACGGTGACGCGCGAAGACGCCAGGGAGGCCATACGCATCGTCGAGGAGATGATAAGGAAGATAGCCACCGATGAGGAGGGAACTCTGGACGTCTCAATCCTCGAGGTCGGCAAGAGCTCTAAGAAGATAAACAAGATAGACAAGCTCATCGACATCATCAAGACCCTCGAAGGAGAGGGAGAGTTTGGCGCCCCAGAGGACAAGGTCATCGAGGCGGCGAAGCAGGCCGGACTGGGAAGCGAGAACGAGGTCAGGAAACTCTTGAACGACTTAAAGAGAGATGCAAGGATATATGAACCGAGGGCTGGCTTCTACAGGGTGCTGTGATTTCTCCTTTATCCCACAACTCCAAAAGGTTATAAACGTCAAGGCCTAGGTTAGGTGGAGGTGAGGAAAGTGAGCAAGAAGAAGGTTGACTTTCACGATTTCGAAGGATTACTCGATAAAGCTTACGAGGAGCTTCCCGAAAACGTTAAGCATCACACCTCGAGGTTTGAGGTTCCGGCCGCAGTCGTCACGATAGAGGGCAACAAAACCATAATTGAGAACTTCAGGGACATAGCAGAGGCCATGAACCGCGACCCGAACCATCTCCTCAAGTTCATCCTGCGCGAGGTGGCAACGGCTGGAACGCTCGAGGGAAGGCGCGTCGTCCTGCAGGGACGCTTTACGCCCTACCTCATAGCCAACAAGATGAAGAAGTACCTCAAGGACTACGTCATCTGCCCGGTCTGCGGTTCACCAGATACGAAAATCATCAAGAAGGGACGCTTCCACTTCCTCAAGTGTGAGGCATGCGGTGCTGAAACACCGATTGCACACCTTTGAGGCATTTTTTATCATCCTTTGGCCCTTCGGGGCCGTCTTCAAGTTTTGAACAACCCGTTTCGCAGCTTTGGGGAGCAAAAATCCTTTTAAACTTTACAAACTACAACCACCAGACACTCTCAGCTGTTAGGGGGAGTTCTCATGAGCATGGAGGAAAAGGTTAACGAGCTTTACGAGCGGAAGAAGAAGATTCTTGAAATGGGTGGCGAAAAGGCTGTCGAGAAACAGCACGCCAAGGGCAAGCTCACCGCCCGTGAGAGGATTGAAAGGCTCCTTGACCCAGGGAGCTTCGTTGAAATCGGCACCTTCGTCAAGCACCGCGGAACGGAGTTCGGTTTGGACAAGAAGGAATTGCCAGCGGATGGAGTTATCACCGGCTACGGAACCATCGACGGCAGGTTAGTTTTCGTTTACGCGCAGGACTTCACCGTTATGGGCGGTTCCCTCGGCGAGATGCATGCGGCAAAGATAAAGCGCATCATGGAGCTTGCTTTAGAGGCCGGTGCCCCAGTTATTGGCCTCAACGATTCTGGAGGAGCAAGGATTCAGGAGGGAGTTGATTCGCTCAAGGGCTACGGCGAGATCTTCAAGATGAACACGATTCTGAGCGGCGTCGTTCCGCAGATTACAGCCATTATGGGTCCCTGTGCTGGAGGAGCCGTCTACAGCCCGGCCATTGGAGACTTCATCCTGATGGTGGATAACCCGGCGACCTTCATGTTCATCACCGGTCCGCAGGTCGTCAAGGCTGTAACCGGTGTCGAGGTTACCCCAGTCCAGCTCGGCGGAGCCATGGTGCACGCCCAGAGGGCTGGTCAGGCTCACCTCATAGGCAAGAGCGACGAGGAAGTTTTGGCGCTAATAAGGCGCCTGATAAGCTACCTCCCGTCCAACAACATGGAGAAGCCACCGAGGGTTAAGACCAGTGATTTACCATTCAGAAAGACCGAGAGGCTCTACGAGATAGTCCCCGACGACCCGAACAAGGGCTACGACGTCAGGCAGGTCATCTACGAGATAGTTGACCGCGACGAGAACGGCAACCCAGACTTCCTGGAGATACTGCCCTACTTCGCGCCGAACGCCGTGGTCGGCTTTGGAAGGATGAACGGCCAGACCGTTGGAATAGTCGCCAACAACCCGATACACTTCGCAGGAGTTCTTGACATAGACAGTTCGGACAAGATAGCGCGCTTTGTTAGAACCTGCGACGCCTTCAACATACCCATTGTTACCCTCGTCGATGTTCCTGGCTATTTACCCGGCACCCAGCAGGAGTACGGCGGAATCATAAGGCACGGCGCTAAAGTCCTCTACGCTTATTCCGAGGCCACCGTCCCGATGGTAACCGTCATCCTGAGGAAGGCCTACGGTGGTGCCTACATTGCCATGGGAAGCAAGCACCTCGGGGCTGACTTTGTCTTCGCCTGGCCGACCGCTGAGATAGCCGTCATGGGTCCGGAGGGTGCTGCCAATATCATATTCAGGAAGGAGATAGCCCAAGCCGAGAACCCTGAGGAGGTCAGGCAGGCGAAGATCAGGGAGTACCGCGAGAGGTTCGCCAACCCATACGTTGCAGCTGCAAGGGGATACATAGACGACGTCATCGACCCAGCCGAGACGAGAGCGAAGATAATACTCGCCCTCGAAGCCCTTGAGAGCAAGCGCGTCAAGCTACCACCCAAGAAGCACGGCAACATACCGCTGTGAGGTGTGAACCATGGTAACAATAGCTGAGTTCATAGAGGGCCTCAACATAACCGCCCTGGGAGTAACGGTGGTCTTCGCCGTTCTCACAATTTTGGCCCTTGTCCTTTACTTCGTCGGCTGGCTCGAGAGGAGGATCACAGAGAGAGAAACTCCCGCCCCTGCCCCAGTGAAGGTCGAGGAGACCAAGGTGGAAGAGAAGAATGAGATACCCCCAAGGGACCTGGCTATCATAACTGCCGCAATTCTGGCCTACACCGCCGAGAAGGCCTCACAGCTGAGGCCCCTGCCCTTTAAGAGAAAAGTTTCTGATGCATGGCGCCTCTACGGCATCCAAACTACCATGGAAGAGGTTGAGGACTTCAACTACGAGATCGGGAAGTGGTGAAAATGACGAAGGTTAAGGTCATCGTTGATGGTGTCGAGTACGAGGTCGAGGTTGAAGAGCTCGGGATGGGACGCTTCAGGGTATCCTTCGAGGACAAGAACTATGAGGTCGAGGCCAAAGGCTTGGGCATAGACCTGAGCGCCGTTTCCACAGCCGCTAGCGCTCCGAGTGTTTCTGTTTCTGCTCCTGCTCCTGTCCCGGCACCTGCACCCGCAGCACCAGCAGCGCCAACTCCAGCGCCGGCAGGTGAGGGAGTAGTTACTGCCCCAATGCCGGGCAAAATCATCAGGATATTAGTCAAGGAGGGCGATGAAGTCAAAACCGGCCAGGGACTACTCGTCCTCGAGGCCATGAAAATGGAAAATG